>MGDP01000057.1:0-15953 GCA_001790955.1 Candidatus Tectomicrobia bacterium RIFCSPLOWO2_12_FULL_69_37 | reverse complement strand
CTGGGGCACCCCCACCCCCGCCACCACCCGGGTGGTGCAGATGGAGCCCGGCCCGATGCCCACCTTGATGATGTCGGCCCCGGCCTTGATCAGATCCACCGTCCCCTCGGCGGTGGCTACGTTGCCGGCCATGAGGAGAACCCCGGGGCGCAGCGACTTGACCGCCTCGACCGCCTTGAGCACCCGCTCGGAGTGGCCGTGGGCGCTGTCGATGACGATGAGGTCCACCCCCGCCTCCGCCAGGGCCTGCGCCCGCTCGCGCATGTCGCCGCCCACGCCCAGCGCCGCCGCCACCCGCAGCCTGCCCCGCTTGTCCTTGGCGGAGCGCGGGTAGCGCCGCACCTTCTCGACGTCCTTCAGGGTGATGAGGCCCTTGAGGTAGAAATTCTCGTCCACCACCAGGAGCTTCTCGATCCGGTGCTGGTGGAGGATGCCCTTGCTCTCCTCCAGGGTGGTCCCCACGGGCACCGTGATGAGGCCCGTCTTCGTCATCAGCTCGGAGACGGGGCGGTCCAGGTCCGACTCGAAGCGCACGTCCCGGTTGGTCAGGATGCCGACCAGCCGGCCATTCTCGGTGATGGGAACCCCCGAGATCCGGTAGGCCGTCATCAGGTCGAGCGCCTCCTTGATCCGCTGGGCGGGCCGCATGGTGATGGGCTGGTTGATCATCCCGCTCTCGGAGCGCTTGACCTTGTCCACCTCGGCCGCCTGCCGCTCGACGGGCATGTTGCGGTGGATGACCCCGAGCCCCCCCTGCTGGGCCAGGGCGATGGCGAGGGCCGACTCGGTCACCGTGTCCATCGCGGCGCTGAAGAGGGGGATGCGCATCTCCAGCTCCTCGGCGAGCGCGACCGTGAGGTCCACGTCCTTCGGGAGCACGCTCGAGCGCGCGGGCAGGAGCATCACGTCGTCGAAGGTCAGGGCGTCGTCGAGAGGATGAGCGTTGAGCGCCATCGTGCGGGGCTACTCCGTGTCGAGGGTGGCAGGTTCAATCAACGGGCGGGCGTCAGCTTGCCGGGAGGAAGCGGCCGGGGAGAGCGCACGCACGGGCGCGCTCCAATCGCTCCCCGCCCCGGATGGGCGCAACTCCTTGACAAACAATCCGTTATCGGAAAGGAGAAATCCCACGCTCCCTCCTCCCCAGGCACCCGCATTCTCGTCCCCCGGCCCCCCGGTGTCAAGCCGGGCCCCGCCGGAGCGGCCCTCAGGAGCGCAGGAAGCGCCGCCGCACCGGCCCCGCCCCCAGCACCAGCATGAGGGGCCGCCCGTGCGGGCAGGTCCAGTTGCCGGGAGTGCGGTCCACCTCGGCCGCCAGGGCCGCCACCTCCTCGGGGTGGAGCGCCTGGGCCGCCTTCACCGCCCCCCGGCAGCTCATCCGCGCGATGATCCCGTCGATGAGGTCGGGGAAGCTCATGGGCTCCTCCCACTCGGCCAAGCCCTCCACCACCCGGCGCACCGCTCCCACCGGGTCGCGGTCGGCGAGGAGGGCGGGCACCGAGCGGATGAGATACTCCCCCGGCCCGGCGGGCTCCAGATCAAAGCCCGAGCGATCGAGCGCCCCCCGGTGCGACTCGATCCGGATGGCCTCCTCGGGCCTGAGGCATATGGAAGCCGGGACCAGGCAGGCCTGGGTCTCCACCTTCCCCTCCCGGAACTGGTCGCGGAAGCGGTTGTAGAGCACCCGCTCGTGGGCGGCGTGCTGGTCCACGAGCACCAGCCCCTGGGGCGAGGCGAAGAGGAGGAAGCACTCCTCCCACTGCCCCAGGTAGCGGCATTCCCCGAGGCGCACGGGCCGCGCGGGGTGAGGCGGCTGGAGCACCCGTTCGAGCGGCCCCGGCAGCGCCGAGGCGGGGAAGACGGGCAGGTTCCTCTCCGCCACCTCGGGCGGAAGCCCGGGGGCGGGAAAAGCGGGGGAAGCCTGGAATTCGGGCGCCGCCTCGTAGACGAGGGGCGCCGCCTCCTCCTCGGCGGATGCGCCCTCCGCCGCCCGGGGCGGGATGTAGCCCCCCCCTCCAAGCAGGGAGGGAGGGCCCGGGCGCGCCCAAGGCCGGGTCTCGCCCAGCCGCCCCGCCGGGATGGGGGCGGGGGGCCGGTGGTAGGCCAGCCGGGGGCGGGGGGCGGGGGCGCCCAGCGCCGCCGTCAGGGTTTCGCGCACCAAGGCGTAGACGGCCGAGGCCTGGCGGAAGCGCACCTCCTCCTTGGAGGGGTGCACGTTCACGTCCACCTCCTCCGGGGGGAGGTCCAGGAAGAGCACGAAGAGGGGATGCCGCCCCCCGGGCAGGAAGCTCCGGTAGGCCTCGTAGGTGGCCCGCACCAGCACGGGCTCGCGCACCGGGCGGCCGTTCACGAAGAGGTACTGCCCGCCCCGGGCCGAGCGCGTGAGGCTGGGAGCGCAGGCCCACCCGCTCAGGCTCGCGCCCCCGCCCTCGGCGTTCACCTCCAGGAGATGAGGGGTGGAGTCCTTGCCGAGGAGAGCGGCCGCGCGCCCGATCTTCTCCTCACCCGCCCGGAGGTCCAGGAGCGCCTTCCCCCCGTGGCGCAGGGTGAAGGCCGCCTCCGGATGGGCCATCGCGGCCCGGCTCACCACCTCGACGCAGCGGGCCAGCTCGGTCTCGGGCCTCCGGAGGAACTTCCGCCGCGCGGGCACGTTGAAGAAGAGCGAGCGGGCATCGAGCTGGGTGCCCTCCGGGGCGCCCATCTCGGTCACCCGCTTGACCTGGCCCCCCTCGACGACGACCTCGGTGCCCAGGGCCTCGCCCGGCGGGCGCGTGGTGAGAGTCACCCGGCTCACCGCCGCGATGCTGGGCAGAGCCTCCCCCCGGAAGCCCAGGGTGGCCACCCGGTGGAGGTCCGCCGCCGAGGCGATCTTGCTCGTCGCGTGGCGCTCGAAGGCGAGGAGGGCGTCGTCCGGGCCCATGCCCTCCCCGTCGTCCCGCACCCGGATCGACTGTGCCCCGCCCCCCTCCAGGTCCACCTGGATGCGGCGGGCCCCGGCGTCGAGGCTGTTCTCCACCAGCTCCTTGAGGGCCGAGGCGGGCCGCTGGACCACCTCCCCCGCCGCGATCTGGGTGGCGAGGGCCTCGGGGAGGACGCGGATGCGGCTGGCCTTGGGCATGGGTGGCTCCCCGGGAAAAAAATCAGGATATCCATGCTCCTCCATCCCAGCGGGACTGTCAAGGCGGGACCACAAGATTTAGTGGTGAGATGTCGAAAGACACCTATATCATGCGGAAAATGCCAGGTGCAGCGGGTGAAATCCGCCGGGCCGGATGCGCATCCCCGGTGTAACTTGCTGAATGATTTGGCGGATTTTTCGATTTAATTTGGCCAGAAATCCCCATAAAACTCCAGAAAAAAGCGAAAAAAGGTAGTAAGCCGACGGAAAACTCCCGTGAAAATGCGAGAAAAAGCGTGAAATGCCGTAAGACCGGGGAGGGGGAGAAACTTCATAGCCCAAATTCTGCTACGGTGGCTGGGAAGTCCGGGGTGGGGCCTATGAGCCGGATGGGCGAGAGGTACGGGAGCGAGTGGCACTTGGCGGAGTACCTGCGTCACCGCCGCGGGGAATTGAATGCCGCCGTCGCCCAGGCAACCGGGGGGCGGCTCCTTGAGTGGCTTGATGCCCCCGTGGACCGCCGGACGGGAAAGCCCGCCAAGGAGTGGCGGGGTATCGACTTCCTCCCCCCTGATGCCGTCCTTGAGGCCGCGTGGTCGGCCTTCTGGCCCACCGAACGGGGCGTCCACAGCTGGGACGCCGTGGGCAGACTGGACGACGCGTTCTGCCGGAAGTGCGGACGGCCCTTCACGGCCTCTGCTGCGGTGAGCTACACGGGATTGCTCCAGGACGGCACCGAGGTCCTGAACCGGTTCATGCAGCGCCCCGATGAGCAGGAGGCCCTTCGGATGCGACTCCGGGAGTTGGCCGGATCCAGAGTCCGCTACGGCTACCGCAGGCTCCACATCCTGCTCTGCCGGGAGGGCTGGCGGGTGAACCATAAGCGGGTCCACCGGCTCTACGGCCAGGAAGGCCTGAGCCTCAGGACCAAACGTCCCCGGCGGCATAAGAACGCCAAGCCCCGGGTGGGGCGGGTCGAGACCCAGGGGGCGAACGAGTGCTGGAGCATGGACTTCATGTCGGATCAGCTCTTCGACGGCCGCCGGATCCGGGTCCTGACGATAGTGGACTGTCACACGCGTGAGAGCCTGGCCATCGAGGCCCGGTTCAGCTTCAAGGGAGAACACGTGGCCGAGGTCCTGGGCCGGCTGGTGGCCCGGCGCGGGGCGCCCCGGACGATTCGCTGTGATAACGGGCCTGAGTTCTGCAGCCGGGCCCTGGATCAGTGGGCCCACTGGAGCCGGGTCGAGCTGGACTTCTCCCGGCCCGGGAAGCCCACGGACAACGCGTTTATCGAGGCGTTCAACAGCCGCTTCCGCCAGGAGTGCCTGGACGCCACGTGGTTCCTCTCCCTGGCGGACGCCCGGGAGAAGGTCGAGGCCTGGCGAAGGGATTATAATGGGCAGCACCCGCACAGCGCCTTAGGGAACCAGAGTCCCGAGGCGTTCGCCGATTCGGCCCGGGCCCCAGGGGCCCGGGTGGCCGGAAAAGTCGCATAGGCCCTGGATCAGGTTCGGGGGCAAGACCAGGGGCACGTCAATACCAACCAGGCTGGAGAAGCCCCTGCAACTTATGCTCGCACAAGTCGAAAAACACGGACGGGCTCCGTCACATTCTTGAAGTGTCGTTCGCCGAGTGGCTCCAGCTGAAACCCTTCGCCCAACCGGACAGCGGTATCAGGCCCGAGAAGCACTTCCCCTCCAGTGGCTTGGGCGCACAGTCTGGCGGCGATGTTCGTCACGAGGCCGGTCGCCGTGAATGTCCACCTTTCGCCCGAAGCCCCACGGATTTTAGTGGAACCAACAAGGCACAGTCCCGAATTGATGCCGATGTTCACCCGTATGAGAGGATAGGCTGACGTGCCTTCGGAGTTCATCTCATTCGCCGATTGCTGGATGTCGAGCGCAGCCCGAACGGTCTCCAGCGGGTGAACAGAGGGGGAGTTCGTACGAAACAGGGCCATCAGGCCGTCCCCGGCCGTCTCGGTGACGTCTCCACCGTGACGGTGGATGTGATCGAGGAAGCGGGCGAAGTAGCGCTCGACGAGGTCGTTCAACTGCCCGCGCGGCATCGCCGCGCTGAGGGAGGTGTACCCGGCGATGTCGAGGAACATGACGGTTACGTCCTGCTCCGTCTTTTCGAGAGTGGCGGATGGCTCGCGCTCCAGCAGTTGAGCCACGGCCGAAGGGACGAATTTGTTCAGGATATCCCGCATCCGCTCCAGCCGGCGCAGGTTCGAATGAGCGAGCTGGTAGCCTTGGAAGACGAAGCTGACGTACACCGCCCCGATTGCGAGCAGCCCGCCCACCAGCAATATCAAGAAGGTCTGGCGGTAGGCCTGCTGATGAATTTTATCGAACTCAGTCACCCGGATGGCCGCCACCGCGACCAGTTTCTCCATGTCTCTGGGCCAGGGATTGGCGGATTCTGTTCTCCCTTGCATGGATTCCATCTCCCCGGGCATGGGAGCCCGAGGGCCCCCGGCGCCCTTCAGCCGGCGCCCGAAAGTGACGATGGACCCTTCCCGTAAAGTGGGGAGGATTTCTCTCTCGCCACCCAAAGAGGTGAGATTTGAAAGAGAAGGCGAACGCTGCCCGGTCTGTTTTGGGTCGCTGTGCGCGAGAATCGTGCCCGACTCGTCCAGGATTGCCAGGTATTGAACATCCTCTTTCCTGGCCAGTTCCCTGAGAAGGACCTCGAAACCTTCCCGGTTCCAGCGCATGTGCATCTCGGCGTGCACAGAGGCTTCCAACGCACTCACGAGGGCGTCGCCGCGCTGGGCCACCATATTTTCGACAAATTCAGTCTGCCGCTTCATGGAGCTGTAGAAAAGGAGCGTGAGCAGAACCAAGAGGACGCCCGCTGCGATTGCAACGCCCCAAAAGGGGGCGTAGAGCCGGTCCTTGGACAATCCGGCTCCCTGCCTCATCCTGCCGAACGATCCTTTCGCGGCGCCCACCCATGCGGGGAACATGGCTAGCTTGACGGCGTGAGCCGGAGGCTCTCCGCCCGCAGGAAGAAGCTTCCCTCGGTGACAACGGTTTCTCCTGGCGCGAGCCCCTTAAGGACGGTGTAGGAATCGCCCACTAACTGGCCGAGCTGGACCACCCGCTGGATGAACTTGCCTTCCTCGCCCTTGACCGCAAGAAAGACCATCTGGTGGTCCCCAACCGCTTGGACAGCCGCCTGGGGGACGACCGTCACCCTTTCTTCACCGGGCGTGGAAAAAGACACGGTCATGTACATCCCGAGGCGGAGGCGGCCATCCGTATTGGGCACCTCCAGCCGGACCTTCGCCGTCCGCGTCTGGGGGTCCACCCGCGGGTCGATGTAGCTGACCCGGCCGCGGATGAAAAGGCCGGGGTACGCCGGGGAGGTCACGGTGGCCTCCGAGCCGACATTCACGGCCTCGAAATCCTGCTCATAGATGTCGGCCACCACCCAGACGTCCGAAAGGTCGGTCACGGTGAACATCTCCATGCCCATGCCCACCACTTGGCCGAGGTTCGCCGTGCGGTTGATGACCACCCCGTCGATGGGGGCCGGGACGGTCACCTGAGAGACGATCTGGCTGGGGCTCTTGAGATTGCCGACATGGGCGCGGCTCAGCCCCAGGATGAAGAGGCGCTGCCGCGCGGCCTCGATCTCCGTGACCCGGCTTTCCCGGAGGGCCGTGATCTCTTCCAGCTCCTGGCGGCTGGCCGCCCCAATCCCGGCGAGCTGCTTCACCCGCAGGAGCTTCTGGTTGTCAGCCTCGAGCATGGCGAGCAGGGACAGGTACTTCGCCTGGGCCTCCGCCAGATCGTTGCTGAAGAGGGTCGCCAGGGTCTCGCCTCTCTTTACCGCTCTCCCCAGCTCCACGGCGACCTTGATCACGATCCCCCCTGCGATGGGGACGACCTTGACGTCCTTGTAATTGTTGGGGGTCACGATTCCCGGCACCCGGACGGCCCTCATGGAATCAACAGTGCGCACTTGAGCCGTCTTGATGCCGGCCCGCGAAATTGCCTCGGCGGGCAGCGCCACCTCGATTTCGGCAGGCGCTTGCGGGGCTGCTGGCGAGGGCGCGGACGCCGTGGGAACCGCAGAGGGTGCCGGCGCCCGCATCGAACGGGAAGTCGCGCCATTCATCACCCCGCTGTAAAGCACGGCCGTGGCCGCAAACGCCCCAAGCGTGATCAGACCCAATCCTCGTAAAACTCTCCCCAACCCGCCACCCCGCCGCTGCGGCAGGGGGAGGTCGCCTATCCGTCCCAGATTCTCAGCCATTTCTTTCCTCCATATCAGCGGCCCGTTACTGCATGGGCCCGTTCGATCTCGACGGCGGCCTCGTACACTTGCTTCATCGCCTCCGTGTAGCCCATCTCGATATCGATGTACCGTCTTTGCTCGGCGATGGCATCGAGCAGCGCCGTCCGTCCCAGTTCATAAGTCTTCCAGACGACGTCCAGGTTCCGGCGGGCAATCTCCCGGACGCCCTTCTCGTAGATCTCCAGGGACTGCTTTGCGGCGGTGTACTGGGCGATTGCAGCGGCGATTTCCTGGCGGGCCGTGAGCCGCGTGAACTCCAGCCGCCGGTCGGCCGACCGCGCCTCGGCCACCGCCGCCGCGATGTTGCCCTGGTTCTGGTTCCGGAACGGGAGCATGATCGTGAGGCCGACTCCCAGCATGTCGAACGTGTCCTCGATGGATCGCATGGCGCCGGTTTCGCTCAGCCCCATGACGTTCATGAAGCCGGATCTCGTCCGCTGATAGCCCACGCTGACGCTCGCGTCCCAGCGTCCCTCGGCTTTTTCCTTTTCGATCTTGGCCCGGGCCAGTTCCGTCTCCGTCCGGGCGGAGGCCACGTCCGGCCTCTCCTCGATGGACGGCTTCAGGGCTTCCTTCCATCCGGGAGCGAGCGCATCAGGCAAGGAACCCCGGAGAGAGAGGCGGGCTTCGGGCGCCATGCCGGCCAAGGTTTTCAGCTGAAGGGTGGAGATCTCGACGCGGCTCTGGAGGATGCGGCGGCTCGCGTCCAGCCGGTTGACCTCGACCAGAAGAAGATTCTCCTCGAGTGGAGGCACGGCCCCCTTTTGAGCCCTTTCGCCGACGATCTCTCTCGCTCGCCGGTTCGCCTGCAAAAGTTCATCCGTGAAGCTGAGGTTACGTTGCGCGGCGAGCACTTCGCCGGCCTTCATCCGGACCTCGGCCCTCATCTTCCGCTCTTTGTCGCTGAGCTGCTTGCGCTTCAGTTCGGCCTCCCGGTCGGCGACTCCGATTCGTCCTTCCAGGCGGCCGTTCAGGTCCAGGGGGACCGTCACCCCGACCATGAGGTTGTTGTCCGTGCTGTAGGGGCTCCGCTGGCCGTTAAGCTCGAGCATGGGGTTCGGGCGCAGCCCCGCCTGCTGGAGCCTCCCCAGGGTGGCATCCACCTCGGCGCGCATCGCCTGGAGGTCCTGGTTCTGCCCGAGAGCGTGTGTCACCAGCTCATCCACAGTGAACTCCGACTTGCCTCCAAGGGGCTGCGCGCCTGTTCCTCCGGGGCCGAGGACGGCCCATCCGAGGAGTGTCACGGCAAGGAGAAATCCCCGTCTCCGCATCGCGCCGCCCGCCTACCGGACCGGGACGGAGAAGCGGGCGGAGCCCTTCCCCGCCGGTCCATCCCATGTAACAGTCACTTGCCGGGCGCCGGAGTCCGGGAAGCTGATCGTCCCGAGGTACCGTCCCGGCTCCTTGTCGGGGGTGAGGGAAGCTCCGGCGATCATCGGGGCCATCCCCGGCATCACCATGTTGGCGCTGAGGGAGACTTTCCCCGCGTCGATCGGCTGCTGGGTGGATACCGACTTGAATTCAACAACGAAGGAATTCTTGCCCGGCTTCCACTGGCCTGAGTCGCTGAGGAGCGCGATCACGACATCTTTCGACTTATGGGTTTGGATGGCCTTGGGCTCCGCTCCCCAGACGCCCCCTTGGAAAGCGCCCAAGAAGAACAGAAACGCCCATGCGATGGTTCCTTCCCTCAGCAGCTTCCTCGACATGTCTCCTCCCTTCGTCCAGTGTTTGGCGGCCGGCTGATCGGCTCCAGAAAGCGGCGCGCTACTCACTCCTTGGACTTGCTTCCTGCTGCCGAAGTTCATGGAGCCTGAGCCAGTAAAAAATGACAGGGGTTACAATAAGCACAAGGGCCAGGGAGCTGATCATGCCCCCCAAAACGGGCGTAGCGATAGGTTTCATCACTTCAGCTCCGGTTGAAGTGCTCCACATGATGGGGAGGAGGCCCGCCACAATGGTGGAGACGGTCATGACCTTCGGCCTCAGCCGGAGCAAGGCTCCCTCGATCACCGCCTCCAGCAGCGTCTCTTGCGTGAGGCGCCCGCCCGTTTCCTCGCGCTTCCGGACCACCGCCTCCTCCAGGTAGATCACCATCACGACCGCTGTCTGTACTGCTGTCCCGAAGAGGGCGATGAACCCCACCCAGACGGCGACGGAGAAGTTGTAGCCCAGGAAGTAGAGAAGGTAGATTCCTCCCGCGAGCGCGAACGGAACTGCGAGAAGCACATGGGCAGCCTCGAGGAACGAGCGGTACGTCAGGTAGAGGAGCACATAGATCACCAGCAGGACGATGGGCAGCACGATCTGGATGCGCTTCGTGGCCCTGATCTCGTTCTCGTACTGGCCGCTCCACTGGATATAGTATCCCTGCGGCAGCTTGACCGTCTGCGCGATGATCTGCCGGGCCTCATCCACGAAGCTCCCGACATCCCTCCCCCGGACGTTGAGCAGCACCGAGACCACGAGCAGGCTGTTCTCGCTGGAGATCATGGCGGGGCCCCCGACGCTGCGGATCTCGGCGAGCTGGGCGAGAGGCACCTGGGCGCCGTTCGGCGCGGTGACGAGCACGCTGCCGAGCGCCTGGGGCGTCGCCCGGAACTGGGGGGCATAGCGGACGCGCACGGGGAAGCGTTGCCTGCCCTCGATGGTCAGGGAGAGGTTGTTCTCCCCGATCGCGGTTTCGACGACGTCCTGGATGGCGCCGACCGTGATCCCGTAGCGGGCCGCCGCCTCGCGGTTCACACGCACGTCGAGGTACGGAGCCCCGGTGACCTGCTCGGGGTACACGTCGGCCGCTCCTGGAATTTTCCTGAGGACCTCGGCCACCGCCCGCGCCCTTTCCTCGATCGTCTTCAGGTCGCTCCCGAAGACCTTCACGCCCACCTCGGACCGGATCCCCGTCGACAGCATGTTGATCCGGTTGATGATGGGCTGGGTCCAGATGTTCGAGACGCCGGGAAGCGTGGTGGCCGCGTCCAGCTCGCCGATGATCTTCTCCCGCGTCATCCCCGGGCGCCATTGGGATTCCGGCTTGAGGTTCACGATGGTCTCGGTCATGTTGACCGGGGAGGGATCGGTCGAGGTGTCCGCCCGGGAGATCTTGGCCACCACCGAGGCGACCTCCGGGAACTTCCGGATGGCCTCGTTCTGCTTCTTGCCGATCTCGATGGCCTGCGGCAGCGAGATGGCGGGATCGGTGACCGGCATGAACAGAAGGTCGCCCTCGTTGAGCGGCGGCATGAATTCCTTGCCGATCTGGGGCATCAGCGCCGCGGCTCCCGCCACCACCAGCAGCGCCGCTCCGACGGTGCTCAACCGGTGCCGGAGGGCCAGGAGGAGGAACGGGCGGTAGAGCCAGACCAGAAACCGCATGAGGAAGTTGCTCTCCTCCGCCCGGATTTTTCCGCCGATCATGAAGCTGCACAGCACCGGCACGAGCGTGACGGAGAGAAACGCCGCCCCGACCATCGCGAAGGTCTTGGTATAGGCCAGCGGGTGGAACATCTTGCCCTCCTGGCCCGTGAGGGCGAACACCGGGACAAAAGCGAGGATGATGATCCACATCGCGAAGAAGATCGGGCGCCCGACGAGCCGCGTGGAATCAAGGACCGTCTCCAGGACGCGGCGGCGATCCCGGGGGTCGATGCCCCGTTTTTCCATGAACCGGAAGGCGTTCTCCATTACGACGATGCCGGCGTCCACGAGGACGCCGATCGCGATGGCGATGCCCGCCAGGGACATGATGTTGGAGCTGATCCCGAAGTAGCGCATGAAGAGGAACGAGAACAGCACGGCGAGCGGGAGGGGGATCGTCACGATGAGGATGGAGCGGACGTTGAGCAAGAATATGATGTTGACCAGGGTGACGACGGCGGCTTCCTCGAGGAGCGCCTTTTTGAGCGTGTCGATTGACCGCTGGATCAAGGCCGAGCGGTCGTAGAAGGGGACGATCTTGATGCCGGGAGGGAGGCCCGCCTCGAGATCCTTGATCTTCTCCTTGACGCGCTCGATCACGTCGACCGTGCTCACCCCGTAGCGGGCCACGATGACGCCGCCCACCGCCTCCTCCGTGCCCTTGATGAGGGAACTGACCCGGAAGGCGTTCCCGATCTTCACCTCCGCCACCTGGCGGACGAAGATGGGGACTCCGTTCTCCGCGCCCACCACGATCTGCTCGATGTCCTTCACGCTCTCGATGAGGCCCAGGCCGCGGACCACGGCCCAGGTGCCCGCGCCCTCGACGACGTTCCCGCCCACGTTCCGGTTGCTCCGCATCACGGCGTCCACCACCATCGAGAGCGGGATGCGGAACGTCCGGAGCCGGTTCGGGTCGACGTCGATCTGGTATTGCTGGATCTCCCCGCCGATGCTGGCCACCTCGGCCACGCCGGGGACGGCGTTGAGCTGGTAGCGGATGAACCAGTCCTGCAGCGAGCGCAGATCGCGGAGGGAGCGCCCTTTCCCCTCGACCGTGTACCAGAAGATGTGCCCCACGCCCGTGGCGTCCGGCCCGAGGACGGGGACTACCCCCGGCGGGAGGTTCTTCGAGACCAGGTTGAGGCGCTCGAGGACCCTCGATCGCGCGAAGTAGAGGTCAACCGAGTCCTCGAAGATTATGTAAATCATCGAGAAGCCGAACGCCGAGGAGGAGCGCACCACGCGCACGCCGGGGAGCCCCTGGAGGCTCACCGTCAGGGGGTAGGTGACCTGGTCCTCGATTTCCTGGGGCGAGCGGCCCATCCAGTCGGAGAAGACGATGACCTGGTTGTCCGACAGGTCCGGGATGGCGTCGATCGGCGTCGTCAGGAGGGCCCAGTATCCCCACCCTCCGAGAAGGATGAAGAAGCCGATGACCATGAAGCGGTTCCGCAATGAGACTTCGATGAGCCAGTTGATCATGGGCGACCTTCGTCAGGGTTTATCGTTCGGTTCAAGGCCAATCCGCTTTTTGCCATGGACTTTTTCCTCCTCCGGCCTTCCTTCTCAGGCGCCCCCCGAACCGGGATTGATGTGGTTCAAGGGCCTTCTGCGCTCGGGGTTGCGGACCTCCCTGCCCCAGCAAAAGAGCGCGAACGCCGCCAGAAAGGAAAGAATCGCCACGCCGAGCCATACGAACTCCCAAAACATGATTCCACCCTCCTGGCGGCGGCAGCTCCCTGATCGACGATCTGGCGAGGAGCCTTCAGGGAAGCTGCCCCCTCCTGTCCGAAGGCGCCGCGCAGAATCGGCTCCATCGTGGTGCTTCTTCACCGCGCGGATAGGGCGTGCGTCCCTGGCGAGTCACCGTCCCTGAGGAATGCATCGAGGAGCCCCGCATGTTCCCCGGGCGGAGCTTCCTCCTCGCAGGGAGGACGCCCTGGCGCAAAGAGCCTTCGGCGCTTGCGTTACAAGAGAAAGACTAGGTGAAGAGGTGGGAGGACTTCGGAATGGGATCTGGGATTTGCGGCAGGGCCGTCAACAGCGTTTGGGGTGTCTGCTGAACATGGGTTTCAATGGAAGACCGGAATTGCACGGACTCGCTGGCGGACAAGAATGTCGCGCACAAACCGAGGGAGCACAGCTTCATGGACGTTTCATTCATGGCGTTGTGGTCATGACTCGATTTGTGCAGCGCGGGGTCATAAGTCAGGGACGAGTCAACGGCGCACATGGAGCGCCCACCCGCGCCTACGTGCGAGGCCAGGGCGACTGGGCTCCAGAGAATCCATGCGGTCAACATCAGTGCTGTAGTCACAACTCGCGCCTTCATACCAAACTCACTGTATGCCCTTCCAACGGTGGTGTCAAGTTCCTCACCTCAGGCTCCCGATGCAAACTCGGGTCCAATGAATTCATGTGAACTGGAATACGGGAAATGGAGTCAAGCCCGGCGAGTGGATTATCGTCTGTTTTCCAGCTTTTTTTGCAATCTGGACGGATTTTCGCCGGAGAGAAGGCCCCTTGGGGGAAAGCGCAGGCTGATGACCGAATGAGGCAGAAAGGCGCGTCAATGCATCAGAAGGGGCATTTTGCCCCCAAAGCGAGGCTTCCCTTGAACCCCGTGCCCGCGCTGGAATTGCCGATGTCCTCGCGCCTGTGGCACGCGAGGTGCCCCTTGACAATTATCCGTGCCTTGATTTAAATTTAGACGTGTCTAATTATTGCATGAGACACCTTTAATTCACCCGAACTCAGTCGCCGCGCCGGACTTCCGGAGAAATGACCTCGGCTGGAGAAGCCCATCCATGACGGACGAAGCCGCTCCCACGAACGCTGACGGCGAAGGGCAAGGCCCCCGCACGCCCGGACTCTCCCTCAACCGCCGGCGGCTGTTGCAGGGCCTACTGACGCTCGGCGCCGGGGGCGGCGCCCTGCTCGCCGGGGCGAAGCTCTCGGCGGGCCAGGCCTCCTCCCACGGGGGGGGCGCCGGGGCCCACGGCGTGCCGGGCAACGGCGCCCACACCACGGGCCACGGCGAGTACCTGGTCAAGGATCGCTTCACCGAGGCCGAGGTCCGCGCCCTGACCGCTCGGGTGAAGCCCCTGCGCGCGAAGAACCCGATGGAGGCGCTCACCGCCTTCGACCGCGGGACCGTCACCCGCCTCGCGGACGGCACCGTGCAGCGCGAGTACGTGATGATCGCCGAGGACGCCGAGATCGAGATCGCGAAGGGCGTGAAGTACCCCGCCTGGACCTACAACGGCTCCGTGCCCGGCCCCACCATCCGGGCGACGGAGGGCGACCGGCTCAAGATCCACTTCTTCAACAAGGCCCCCGTGCCCCACACCGTCCACTTCCACGGCATCCACGGGGCCGGCATGGACGGCGTCTTCGAGATGGTCCCCCCCGGCGGGAAGTTCACCTACGAGTTCACGGCCGAGCCCTTCGGGCTGCAGCTCTACCACTGCCACACCATGCCCCTCAAGAAGCACATCGAGAAGGGCCTGTACGGCGCCTTCATCATCGACCCCAAGACGCCCCGGCCCCCCGCCAAGGAGCTGGTCATGGTCATGAACGGCTATGACACCGACATGGACGGGGAGAACGAGTTCTACACGGTGAACGGCGTGGCGAACTACTTCCTCGACCACCCGGTCCCCCTCAAGGCGGGCGAGCCCGTCCGGATCTACCTCGTGAACGTGACCGAGTTCGACCTCATCAACTCGATGCACATCCACGCCCAATTCTTCAAGCTCTACCGCACGGGAACGCGCCTGGACCAGCACGAGATCGCCGACACCGTGATGCTCTGCCAGGGCGAGCGCTGCATCCTGGAGTTCGCCTACAACGTCCCGGGCCGCTACATGTTCCACGCCCACCAGTCGGAGTTCGCCGAGCTGGGCTGGATGGGCTTCTTCAAGGTGGAGGGGCCGCCCGCCGCCTGATCGGGGGGCAAGGGCGCCCCCCGTGGCGTCCGAGGTCAGGAGCTTCCCGCGCGGGCCCCGCCCCGCGCTTCCTTGAGGTGAGCGAGATGGCCGTCAACCACGCGGAGCACCCCCCCCAAGCCGCTGGCGCGGGCGGCGGCCTCTGGCGGACGTGCGCCTGGGGGCTCCTGCCCCTCGTCCTGCTGGCGGGGCTGGTCTACTACGTCATGACCAGCGGCGAGAACATCCTCGGGCGCTCCCCGGTCTCCCAGGACGCCCTCCAGAAGCTGGAGTTCCAGCGCGTGGTGCTCCGGCCCAACCGCATCCTCCTCCAGGCCATCAACACCGGGCCGGGCCCCGTCGCCGTGGCCCAGGTCACCGTGAACGACGCGATCTGGAGCTTCACCGCCGAGCCCGCGGGCGAGGTCGCCCGCCTGGGCCGGGTCCGGCTCTCCGTCCCCTACCCCTGGCACGCGGAGGAGCCGATCCGGATCGCGCTCATCACCTCCGTGGGGATGAAGTTCGAGAAGACCATCGAGGTGGCCGTGGAGACGCCCGAGATGGGCATGGCGTCGGTCGGCTACTTCTCCCTCATCGGCATCTACGTGGGGGTGATCCCCGTCTTCCTGGGGCTCCTGTGGAAGCCCTTCCTGGGGAGGCTGGGGCCGGGCGCCATGTCCTTCCTCATCAGCTTCACCGTGGGCGTCCTGCTCGCCCTGGGCGTGGACGTGATGGCCGAGGCCGCCGAGGCGGCGGGGCGGGTGGGGAGCTCCCTCCGGGGCGGGGGGATGGTCACCCTGGGCTTCCTGGCGGGCCTGCTCGTCCTGGGCGGGGTGGAGCAGAGCGTGCCCCGCGCCGCCTCCGGGGAGGAGGGCGGCCCCAGCCGCAAGCTCGTCCTCGCCTACCTCATCTCGGTGGGCATCGGGCTCCACAACTTCGGGGAGGGCGTGGCCATCGGCTCGGCCTACGTGGTGGGCAACGTGGCCCTCGGCGCCCTCCTCATCGTGGGCTTCATGATCCACAACGTCACCGAGGGCATCGCCATCGTGGCCCCCGTGGCCCAGAGGCGCGTCGCGCTGAGCCACCTGGCCTGGATGTGCGTCCTGGCCGGCGCCCCCACCATCGCGGGCGCGGTGCTCGGCGGCTTCGCCTACTACGACTCCTTCGCCGCCCTCTTCTTC
>MGDP01000056.1 GCA_001790955.1 Candidatus Tectomicrobia bacterium RIFCSPLOWO2_12_FULL_69_37 | reverse complement strand
TTGAGGTAGTCCTCCAGGGAACGGGGCTCGAAGCCGAAGGCCCGCTTCATGGGCCCGGGGTCGCAGACGTTGTCCTCGCCCAGCATGGTGACCTGGTCCTCGGTGAAGGGGGGCTTGCCCGGCAGGAGGTTGAAGAGCCTGGCCTGGAGCCGGGCGAGGGGGACGGGGAGGTGGACGAACAGCCGCCGCTTGCCGAGCGCGGCGGCGACCATGCGGAGGAGCTCCTCCAGGGAGTAAGCGCGGTCCCCGCCCAAGTCGTAGCTCTGGCCCTGGGCCCCGGGCCTGGCGAGGGCCCCGAGGAAGCAGCGGGCCACGTCCTCCACCCAGATGGGCTGGAGCTTCCCCCGGCCCGATCCGATGACGGGCACGGCGGGCGCCCTGCGAGCGATGCCCGCGAAGACGTTCAGGAACTCATCCCTCTCCCCGAAGATGATGGAGGGGCGGAAGATGGTCCAGGGGATGGGGCTCCCGCGCACGATCCACTCGGCCGCCCACTTGGTCTGGTGGTAGCGGGCCACCGCGTTCTCCCGCGTCCCCAGGGCGCTCATATGGAGGAAGTGCTTGGCCTTGGCCTTCTCCGCCGCCGCGACGACGCGCCGGGTGCCCTCGACGTGGACGGCCTCGAAGCCCGCCGTCCCCTTCTCCACGATGATGCCCACGAGGTGGACCACGGCCTCGCACTTCGCCATGAGGCCGGCCAGCTGGTCCACCGTGGCCGAGGTGACGTCCCCGCGCACGGGGTAGACGCCGGGGATGGCGGTGAGCCGACGCCGGTGGGACTCCGCCTCGCGCGAGAGCACCCGGCACTCGTGCCCCGAGAGCGAGAGCTGGCGCAGCACGGCCTCCCCGACGTAGCCCGAACCGCCCGTGACGAACACTTTCATGCGCCGGCCTCTCCTCCTGCGGCTCCGATCCAGCCCAGGCGCGCGCCGAGCGGCGGCTCCGCCTTCACCGCCTCGCGCAGCACCTCGGTCCCGTAGGCGCCCGGGGGGAGGACGAACCCGAGCCGGAGGTCCTCCCCCTCGCGCCTCACCTCAAGCTCCGTCAAGCGCGCGCGGTAGGGCCGCCGCCCCCCGCGCAGCCCCATCCGCGCGAGCCCCGCCGCGGCCTTCTCCGTATCGAGGCCCAGCCGCCGGGCGGCCTCCGCCTCGACGGCGGCGGGCTCCCCCCGGGCCTCCAGCACCTTCTCTCCGAGGAGGGGGCCCGCCGGGCTCAGGGCGAAGCGGGCGAGGGCCTCTTCCTCCGCCGCCGGATCGCCCACCCGCCGCGCCTTCCCGGAAGGATGGCTCACCGCCGCGTCCCCGGGGAGGAGCCGGTCGTGCAGCCCGCGCTCCAGCCGGAGGGCGAGGCAGGCGTTGAACCAGGCCGCCTGGAGGGCCGAGCCGTAGAGCATCCGCTCGCGGCCGGGCAGCGCCCGCACCGCCTGGGCGGGGGAGGCCCCGCCGGCCAGGCGGCCGAGCGCCCGCCGCTCCCCCTCCCAGGAGGGAGGATAAAGGGCGAGTGCCCCGGCGTAGTCCCGCGCCTCGAACCGGCGGGCGGCCTCGATGAGCCGGGCGTCCGCCTCCGATCCCTCCAGCCGGCCGCTCCCCAGCAGGGCCGCGAGGGCGGCTTCGTCATCCCCCAGTGCCAGGGCCAGGCCCGCCTCGGCCGTGTGGCCGTGGGCCCCGAAGCGCTGGCCGCCAAAGCCGTTGGGGACGCCCCGCGCCTCCAGGACGGCGAGGGATTCCCGCGCATGGCGCTCGCCCTCGGGCGTGACCCCGCACAGCCGCACCGCGAAGCGGTTGCCCCGCAACGCCCCCCGCCTGAGCTTGGCGCGGCCCCTCGCCGCATGAAGGACCCGGATCTCCCCCCCGGGCCCGCTCTCTCCCTGGGCCGCCCGCGCGAGGCGCGCCTCGGCCTCCCGGCCGGGGCAGCGGAGCGAGACCCACTGCCGGGTCACGGCGCGGGCGTCCTTCAGGCCCGCGTAGCCCGCCTCCTCCTCGGGGACGCCCATCCAGCGCGCGAGGCGGCGCACCGCTTCGAGCGTCGGGAGGCCCCGCTTCTCCACCCAGAGGTACAGGTGGTCTCCCGCGCCCCCGGGCGGGGCGAGGGGGATCTCCTCGACCACGAAGTCCTCGGGCGCCTCCCGCCCGCAGCCCCCGCAGCCGGGGACAGCCCCGGTGAGGTAGGCGCCTCGGACCTCCCGCTCGCTCTTGGGCACGGCGGGCATTATACCGGGGAGCGGCCCCGGGGCCACCCCCCGCCCGATTGCGGTTTCCCGGCAAGGGCGCTAGGTTTCCGCTCGCCGCCGCGCACGACAAGGAGCGGGTGCCCCATGAGCGCTCTGCTGGACCGGACCACCCTCGGCCTGGCCGCCGTGGTGGCGGTCCTCTACTTCATGATCTACCGCCGGACGGGCTTCTTCCCCCTGGGCACGGCGGGCAAGGCCTTCCAGCTCATGGCGGGCATCCTCCCCCGGATGGTGCTCGGCATCCTGCTGGGGGTGGCGGTGGCGGAGCTGCTGCCCAGGGAGATCATCGAGGGCTGGCTCTCGGACCGCTCGGGCTGGCGGGGCCACGCCGTGGGCTGGGCGGCCGGGGCGGTGGCCCCCATCGGGATGCCCTTCGTCCTCTACCCCCTCGTGGCGGGGATGATGGCCGGGGGCGCGGGGGTGGGGCCCGTGGTCACCTTCTTGACCGCCTCGGCCCTCTTCGGCCCGATGCGGATCATCACCTTCGAGCTCCCCATCCTGGGCGGCGGCTTCTTCTTCCTGCGCTTTCTCTGCGTCTTCTGGATGCCCCCCGTGGCGGGCTACCTGGCGCAGGGATTGGCACGGGTGGTGAGGTGAGGGGGGGGAAGTGGAGGGGCCGGGGGATAATGCGAATAAAACCAACCGTTTATTTGGATTGAAATTCCGGTGCCTTTCGCCTATATTATGGATGAACCCACCTGCGGCGCGCCGCAGGCCCAGAGGCCGTTTGGGAGCAATCCCGGCGGCCTTTGCTTTCTGTGGTGGGGGCGTGGGGCGAAATTCTCGGCTGTTTGTGGGCAAATTCAGAATCCTTGACGGCCCCTCGCGGACGATATATATTTATAAACAGCAACGCTAAGGGCTGTCCCATTTGGGCGGCAGATCCTACGGTCACCGAAAGGTGGCCGTAGCTGTTTTGGGACAAAACATGAAACTTCTTTACGTCGACGAATCCGGCGATCTTGGTGGACTTCCGGCCACTCCTCCTCCCAACGGAAACCACCAGCCCGTATTGGTGATCGGGGGCATCATAATCGACTATTCTTGCCTGGGTTCTCTCACCCACGATTTTTTGAGGCTAAAACGAGTGCGGTTTCCCCGCCTTCCGTATATTTCCCCGAGCCACCTCGACGCAATTCTTCCCGAGATCAAGGGTGTCGATCTGCGCCGAAATGCCACCCGCGGGAACCGTAATCAGCGGCGCCATGTTTTCGGGTTTCTCGAAAAAGTCCTCGACTTGTTCCGGCAATACGACATCAAGATTATCGCCCGCATATGGGTGAAGGGGCTCGGCTCGCCGTTCAACGGACGTTCCGTATACACATCATCCATTCAGGGCCTCTATACCTACTTCGACCATTTTCTTACGCAAAACAATGACTACGGGTTCTGTGTAGCCGACAGTCGCGACCAGATAAAAAACATTACCGTTGCGCACTCGATATTTACACAAAAGTTTCGCATGGCCGCGACAAGCTACGCCCGAATCTTAGAACTTCCTACCTTTGGCCATAGTCAAAACCACACCGGCTTGCAACTTTGTGACCTGTTGTGTTCGGCTCTTCTTTTTCCTACCGCTTGCTTTGCATACTGCACTGGCTATGTGAACAACGTCCATGTGCAACCTGGAGCAGAAGAGATCCGCCACCGCTACGGACCTTCGCTTAGGGAGCTGCAATACCGCTATCCCGATCCAACGGGCCGTTACGTCGGAGGGCTTGTCGTATCAGATGGGATTCTGCACCGAAACGCTGCCGCCATGTTCGGATAACGACTGCCTGTGCGTGTTCGTGGCTTACCCCCTCACCCCCTCCTCGGCACCACGATCGGCAAATCCTCCCTATCCCCCCACTCCTTCCAGGAGCCGAGATAGTTCCGCGCCCGGGGGTAGCCGAGGAGGCGGTAGACCAAGTAGGCGTGGGCCGAGCGGTAGCCGCCCTGGCAGAGGGGGACGACCTCCTTGTCGGGGGTGAAGCCCCGGGGCTCGAGGAGGGCGCGCAGCTCGGCGGCGGGCTTCAGGGCGCCGTCCTTGGCGATGAATTGCGTCCACTCCAGATGCGCGGAGCCGGGGATGGCGCCCCCGCGCGCGGCGCGCACGTTCTCGGCGTACCACTCGCCCTCCGAGCGGGTGTCGTGGACGCGCACATCGGGGTCCTTGAGGTGGTCCAGGATGTACTGAGCGGTGGCGAGGCGGCCCTCCATGAGGGGCTTCAAGTGGCTGGCGAAGGAGGTGCGGAGGATGGCCCGCTCGCCCGCGGGGGCGTCAAAGGCGGTCTGGGTCATGGGCCAGGCGTCTCGGGTGAGGGGATAGCCCGCCGCCTTCCAGGCGTCGAGGCCCCCGTCCAGCACATGCACGTCCTCGTGGCCCAGGTATTCGAGGAACCAGAAGCCCCGGGCCGAGCGGAAGCCGGTGTTCTCCTGGTAGAAGACCACGGTCTTGTCGTAGTCCACCCCCCGGATCTCCATGAGGTAGGCGAGCATCCAGGTGAAGGCGGCCAGGGGCCCGGGCCGGGTGTCGTTCAAGGAGATGCCGTAGATGTCGAGGTGGGCCGCGCCCTCGATGTGGCCGGCGCAGAAGTCGGGGGCGGGGCGGGTGTCCACGATCACGAGATCGTGGCCCTTCCGCCCTCCGATGCGCGCGCGCAGCTCCTGGGGGCTCCAGGCGAGGCCGGGGTTGGCGTAGCCTTTGTCTGCCACGTTAATCGCCTCCGTCGGAAAAGAATCTGTAGGGGCGGGCCTTGTGCCCGCCCGGATTCAGGGGCCGGACAACGGCAAGAGCGGGCGACCCAAAGGTCGCCCCTACGGGATCCCCTCCGGAGAGGGCGGATGAAACGAAAGGAATTCTACCCCTCGGGGGCGTCCTTGGCGCAGCGGAAGCCGTAGGCGGGCACCCGGCGGTCCGGGAGGTCCCCGGTGCGGCTGGTGGCGGCCATCTCCGAGCGGCCGTTCACCCAGGAGCCGCCCCGCAGGGTGCGGAAGGCGGCGCCCCCGCGGATGACGGGGGCCTCGTCCCCGGGGAAGCGGAAGAAGGGGTCCTCCACCCACTCCCAGACGTTGCCCGAAAGATCCTCCACCCCGTGGAGGCTCGCCCCGCCCGGCCGCCGCCCCACCGCCTTGGGCCCGCCCGCGTTGGGCACGAGGCCGTAGACCGCGTGGCGCTCCTCGAAGCGGGCCCCCCAGGGATAGAGCCTTCCCTCGGCGCCCGCCCGGGCGGCGTACTCCCACTCGGCCTCGGTGGGGAGCCGCTTGCCCGCCCACTGGCAGAAGGCGCGCGCCTCGTGCCAGGTCACCCCCACCACGGGGAGGGCGTGGCCCGCGAAGCGGGGCGTCCCCCAGAAGGGCGGCTCGCCGGCCTTGGCGGCCCGCACGAAGATGGCGAACTGGTCGTTCGTCACCTCGAACTTGTCGAGGAGGAAACTCTTCACCCCCACCTTGGGCCCGCCGCGGGGGCGGGGGCCCATCTCGAAGGCCCCGCCCGGGATGAGGATCATGTTGGCGGTGGAGGAGGGCGGGGTCACGGGGGCGGGGGGCACCTCCTCCCGCGGGGCCAGCGCCCGCAGCAGGGGCTCGAGCAGGGGCTGGAGGATGGGGACCTCGGGCGCCCGGGCCTCCTCCCCGCCGGGGAGCCGGGGGGCGGGGAGCCCCCGCTGGGCGAGGGCGCGCAGGCGGTCGTCGATGTTGGCCAGCTCGGGCCAGCGGCCCGCGTCGAGGGTGCCCAGGAACTCCTGGGCGCGCCCGCGCTCGCCGTAGCGGTAGTAGAGATAGCCCAGCCCCCGCCGGGCGCTGCCGTCCCCGGGGGAGACCTCGTGGGCGCGGAGGAAGAGGGGGAAGGCCGCCTCGGGCCGGTCGGTGTCGTAGAGGGTCCAGGCGAGGCCGGTCAGGGCGTGGAGGTAATCCGGGGCGAGCGCGAGGACGGCGCGGAAGCCGCGCTCGGCGGCGGGGTAGTTCTCCGTCCGGTAGGCGCGCTCGCCGCGGCGGCTCAGCTCGGCGGCCTCGGCGGGGATCTCCTGCTCGGGCGCCGCGGCGGGAGGAGCCTCCCGGCGCGGCGCGGGCGGGGCCTCGACCCGGGGGGCCGGGGGCGCGGCCGCGCAACCCGCCGCCAGGAGAAGGATCGCCGGAAGAAGGAGCCTGCGCACGCCCGGGGCGGGGGGGGCCACGTCCCTACTTCTCCCCCGGGCCGTTCCCGTTCTCCTCGACCCGGCCGAGGGCGGCGACCTTGTCGCCCGCGTGGAGGTCGATGAGGCGCACGCCCTGGGTGGACCGGCCGATGATGCGAACGTCCTTCGCCGGGAGGCGGATCATCTGGCCCTTGGAGGTGACGAGCATGATCTCCTCCTCGTCCGCGACGCGGCGGACGTTCACGACGGGGCCGTTCTTGGCCGTCACCTTGAGGTTGATGACGCCCTTCCCGCCGCGGTTGGTCACCCGGTAGTCGTCCACCGGGCTCCGCTTGCCGAAGCCCATCTCGGTGGCCGTGAGGATGAGGTCGCCCGGGGAGACGATCTCCATGCCCACCACGCGGTCGCCCTTGCCGAGGCTGATGCCCCGCACCCCGCGCGCGGCGCGCCCCATGGCGCGCACCTTGCCCTCCGGGAAGCGGAGCGCCTTGCCCATGCGGGTGCCGATGAACACCTCGCGGGTGCCGTCGGTCTGGCCGACGCTGATGAGCTCGTCCCCCTCGTCGAGCGAGATGGCGATGATGCCCCCCGCGCGCGGGTGGCTGAAGGCGGTCAGCTCGGCCTTCTTGAGCACGCCGCTCCGGGTGACCATGACGATGTAGCGGTCGGGCTCGAACTTGCGCACCGCCAGCACGGCCGAGACGCTCTCTCCCGCGCCGATCTGGAGGAGGTTCACGATGGCCTTTCCGCGCGCGGCGCGGCCCGCCTGGGGAATCTCGTGGACCTTGAGCCAGTGGCAGCGCCCCTTGCTGGTGAAGATGAGGAGGTAGTCGTGCGTCGAGGCGATGAAGAGCTGCTCGACGAAGTCCTCCTCCTTGGTGCCCATGCCGATGACGCCCTTGCCCCCGCGCCGCTGGGAGCGGTAGAGGCTCACGGCGTTGCGCTTGATGTAGCCGGTGTTGGAGAGGGTGACCGCCATGTCCTCCTCGACGATCATGTCCTCGAGGGCGATCTCGCCGGACTCGTCCACGATCTCGGTGCGCCGGGGGTCGGCGAACTTCTTCTTGATCTCGGCGATCTCGTCCTTGATGATCCGGGTCTGGAGGCCCCGCTCCACCAGCACGCGCCGCAGGTGGGCGATGGCTTTCTGGAGCTCCTTGTGCTCCTCCTCGATCTTCTCGCGCTCGAGGCCGGTGAGGCGCTGGAGGCGCATCTCCAGGATGGCCTGCGCCTGGACCTGGCTGAGGCCGAAGCCGGCCATCAGCCCGTCGCGGGCGGCCTCGGCGGTGCGGCTCTTGCGGATGAGGGCGATGACCCGGTCGATCTTGTCGAGGGCGATGCGGTAGCCCTCGAGGATGTGGGCCCGCTCCTCGGCCTTGCGCAGCTCGTAGCGGCTGCGGCGCAGCACCACCTCGCG
>MGDP01000055.1 GCA_001790955.1 Candidatus Tectomicrobia bacterium RIFCSPLOWO2_12_FULL_69_37 | reverse complement strand
CGAGCTACCCCTCCGAGCTCTCGGGCGGCCAGCAGCAGCGCGTGGCCATCGCCCGCTCCCTCGCCATGCGGCCCAAGGTGATGCTCTTCGACGAGGTCACGAGCGCGCTGGACCCCGAGGTCATCCACGAGGTGCTGAACGTCATGCTCGCCCTCGCCCGCGAGGGCATGACCATGGCGGTCGTCACCCACGAGATGGGCTTCGCCCGCGAGGTGGCCGACCGCGTCGTCTTCATGGACGAGGGCCTCATCCTCGAGGAGGGCGAGCCCAAAGCCTTCTTCGCGAACCCCAGGGAAGACCGCACCAAGAGGTTCCTGGAGAAGATCCTGTAAGGCTTGCCGCCGGCCCATTCCATCCGCACACGCAGGGGAACCCGTAGGGGCGCTCAACTGAACGCCCCTGCATCTGTTTACATGCGTGGAGGGGGATGCGCCCGGCCTAGACCGCCGTGGTGTCCTCGATGACGCCGGGGCGCTGGCCGAGCCGGTGCCCCAGGCGGGAGAGGGAGAAGCAGCAGAGGAAGTAGACCACCGCGATGAAGGTGAAGACCGAGAAAGAGGCGTTCTCCCGGCCGTTGACGATGGTCCCCGAGCGGAAGAACTCGATCACCCCGATGACGAAGGCGAGGGAGGTGTTCTTGAAGAGGGCGACCGAGCGGTTCACCACGGCGGGGGCCATGTTGCGCAGCGCCTGGGGCAGCACGATGTGGCCCATCACCTGGAGGTAGTTGAGGCCCGTCGAGTAGCCCGCCGAGACCTGGCCGCGCGGGATGGAGTTGAGCCCCGCCCGCACCACCTCGGCCCCGTAGGCCCCGTTGTGGATGAGGAGGGCCCAGACCGCCGCCCAGAAGGGGCTCAGGGCGTAGCCCACGAGGGGCTGGCTCAGGAAGTAGACCCACACCACGAACATGATGCCCGGCGTCCCCCGGATAACCTCGATCACCCCGGCGGCCGGGTAGCGCAGCCACCACCGGTCGGAGTGCCGCATCGCGCCGAAGACCACCGCGAAGGTCCAGCACCCCACCCAGGCCAGGGCGAAGAGCACCAGCGTCAGGCGGAAGCCCATCGCGAAGAAGTGCAGGTTCTCGGGGATGACGTGCCACTTCCAGAAGGACTCCACGCCGCGGCCTCCCTAGTGCCCCGACCGCACCTTGAGCCCCGAGAGCCGTTGGAGGTAGTAGATCGCGCCCACGGTCAGCAGGGTCAGGAGGAGGAAGAGGAGGGTCCCCGCCGTGTAGGCCTCGAAGCCGGCGAAGGTTTCCTCCTCGATCTTCTGCGAGAAGAACATCAGGTCGGTGATGGCGATGGTCATGGCGATGGCGGAGTTCTTGATAATGTTGAGCACCTCGCTCGACAGGGGCGGGATGACGATCACGAGGGCCTGGGGGAGGATGACGTGCCGCCAGGTCTGGTAGGCCGTGAGCCCCGTCGAGGCGGCCGCCTCCCACTGGCCCCGGTGGATGGAGCGGATGCCGGAGCGCACCACCTCCCCCATGTAGGCCCCGGTGTAGAGCGAGAGGGCGAGGATGCAGGCGAAGGCGCTCGGCACGAGGATGCGCAGCCCGAAGGGCTCGTTGAGGGCGGCGTTCACGATCTCCTGGAGGCCGAAGTAGGCCCACCACATCTGGACCAGGAGGGGGATGTTGCGGAACACCTCGACGTAGCCCGCCGAGAGCGCCCGCACCCAGCGCACGCTCGTCGTGCGCCCCACCCCGCAGAAGACGCCCAGCACCAGGCTGAAGCCGAGGGACCAGGCGAAGATGTACATCGTGGTCCCGACGCCCCACAGGAGGAAGCGGCGGTAATCCCACACCAGGTGCCAGCGCCAGTTGTAGTCGTACTGCGCGCGGGGGCCGAAGAAGAAGAACCAGAAGAGGACCGCGGCGGCGCCTCCCCAGACGATCAGGAAGGCGTTCCGCTCCCGGGGCGTCTCGAACCACTCCCGGCGCCGGGCCCTCCGCGCCGCCGCCGCCAGCCTGCCCAGGACCGCCTCGGCCACCTCTTCCTCCTCCGGAAGTGAGGGCGCCACCCCCCTCCCGGGAGGGGGAGGCGCCCGCGCGCGTCAGGAAGAAGTCAAACGGTCAAAGCTCACTTGGGGTACCAGGGGATCTCGAACTCGGGATCCTGGCCGAACCACTTGCGGTAGACCTCGTGGTACTTGCGCGAGTCCCAGAGCTCCAGGACGGCGTCGTTCACGGCGTCGCGCCACTTCGAGTCGTTCTCCCGAAGCCCCATGCCGTAGGGCTCGACCGTGTAGAGCTTGCCCACGATCGCGAGCTCAGGGTTGTTCTTGGCCATCCACTGGATGAGCACGTCGTCCGTCACCAGGGCGTCCACCTTCTTCTGCTTGAGCGCGAGGAGGGTCTCGGTGTGCTCCTGGAAGGAGACGATGGTGGCCTTGGGCTGGACCTTGAGCAGGTTGGGGCCCGCGTTCCCGCCCTGCACCGCGCCCACCCGCTTGCCCGCGAGCTGGGAGACGTGGGTGATGCCCGTGTCCTTGCGGGTGATGGGCCGCTGGCCGGTGATGATGTAGTGGATCGAGAAGTCGATCGCCTTCTCCCGATCGCGCTTGTGGGTCATGGTGGCGATGACGAGGTCCACGTTCCCGTTCACGATGAGCGGGATGCGCGTCTTCGAGAGGGCCTGGACGAACTTCACCTTGACGCCGAGCTTCTGGCCGATCTCCCTGGCGAGATCCACCTCGAAGCCGTCCGGCTGGCCCGTGCCCTTGTTGATGAAACCCATCGGCGGGAAGTCGTACTTCGTCCCGACGATCATCTCGCCCCGCTTCTTCACCTTGTCCAGCACGGACTCCGCCGCCCCGGCGTCCAAGGCGCCGAGAACCGCGAACGCGAGAGCCAGCAAGCCGACGAAGATTCTCCGCATGAGCGCACCTCCTCCACGAGAAAAGCCCGGACACGGAAGCCCCGGGCGGCTCAAGCGCCCGGACCCTCCTCCCCAGCGCCCCTCGATTTCCCGCTTGGTCCAATCACTATCGGGGGAGAAACCCCGGGTGTCAAGCCAGCGCATTCCGGGCTTTCCCCCTCCCCGCGCACTTCTTGACGGGGCCGGGCGCAGGGCGTAGGTTCCCCCTGATTCCAGCCCCCGCGTCTCCCGTCAGGAGGGTCACATGGCCCGGCCCGCCGCCTCGCCCAGGCTCCAGGACGCCTACGCCGAAGCCCTGCCCGCCTCGCGGGCGCTGTTCGAGCGCGCGAGCCTCCTCTTCCCGGACGCCGTCACGCACGACGTGCGCCGGATGCAGCCCTTCCCCCTCTACATCGAGCGGGCCGAGGGCCCCCTCAAGTGGGACGCGGACGGCAACCGCTACGTCGACTACTGGATGGGCCACGGCGCCCTCCTCCACGGCCACAACCCGCCCCTCGTGCGCGACGCCGCCCTCGACCAGCTCAGGAAGGGCACCCACTACGGCGCCTCCCACGAGCGGGAGATCGAGTGGGCCGAGTGGGTGTGCCGGCTCGTGCCGAGCGCCCAGCGGGTGCGCTTCACGGCCTCGGGCACCGAGGCCACCCACATGGCGCTGCGCCTCGTGCGCGCCTTCACGGGCAAGCGCCACATCGTCAAGTTCGCGGGCCACTTCCACGGCTGGCACGAGGGCCTGGAGGTCGGGGTGCATCCCCCCTACGACGCCGGGCCCGAGGCGGGCCAGCTCCCCGAGGTGGTGGCGCTCGTCACCGTGCTCCCCCCGAACGACCTCGCCGCCGTGCGGACGCGCCTGGCCAAGGGGGACGTGGCCGCCGTCATCCTCGAGCCCACGGGAGGCCACTTCGGGGTGGTGCCCACGCCGCCCTCCTTCCTCGATGCCCTGCGCGAGGAGACCCGCAAGGCGGGCGCCCTCCTCATCTTCGACGAGGTGGTGACGGGTTTCCGGGTGGCCCCCGGCGGGGCCCAGGAGAAGGCGGGGGTGACGCCGGACGTGACCACCCTGGCCAAGATCCTCTCGGGCGGGCTCCCGGGCGGGGCCGTCGCCGGGCGCGAAGACATCCTCGCCTACCTCGCCACCAAGCCCGACCCCGAGGAGAACCACCGCAAGAAGATCTCCCACCACGGCACCTTCAACGGGAACCCCCTCTCGGCCGCGGCCGGCGTCGCCATGCTGGCCTCGGTGGCGGACGGCTCGGCCATCCGCCTCGCCAACCGGCAGGCCGCCAAGCTGCGCCACGGGATGAACGAGGCGCTCGCCCGGGAGAAGGTGGCCTGGAAGGTCTATGGGGAGCACAGCGACTGGAAAATCTTCTTCGGCGCCGACGCCCCGCCCCGGGACGGCGCGGACGAGGACGTGAGCGGGGTGGACTGGCGGCGCCTCGACGCCCGCCACCCCGCCGAGAGCCGGGCCCTGCGCCAGGCCCTCATCCTGAGCGGGGTGGACTTCAACGGGGGCCGGGCCCTGGTGAGCACCGTCCACACCGACGAGATCGTCGCCGAGACCCTCGCCGCCTTCGAGGCCGCCGTCCGGGCGGTGAAGGAGGAGGGGCTGGCGTAGAGATCACCCACGAGGCGCACAGGTTCCGCAGGGGCGTTCAATTGAACGCCCCTGCCGCAAGCGTGTTCGTTCGGTCCGTAGGGGCGGGTTTGAAACCCGCCCCTACAAATTGACCCCGCATTACCCACGACCTGGGAGACATCCCATGTTCACCGCCCTGAAGGGCCTCCGCAGCCTGGAGACGGGCGAGGTCCTGGACGACGCCAAGCACCCCTTCACCTGCCCCAAGACGGGGGGCGCCCTGGAGGGCGCCTACGACCTCGACTGGGCGCGCCGCCACGTGGACCGGGACGAGCTGGCCCGCCGCCCGCGCGGCATCTGGCGCTGGCACGAGCTCCTGCCCCTGCGCGATCCCGGGAACGTCGTCTCCCTCCGGGAGGGGGACACCCCCCTCATCCACGCCGAGCGCCTGGGGAAGGATTTGGGCCTCAAGCGCCTGTTCATCCTGGACGAGTCGCGGAACCCGACCGGCTCCTTCAAGGACCGGGGGGGCTCGGTCAGCATCAGCAAGTGCCGGGAGGTGGGGGTGCGCGCCGTCATCCTCGCCTCCTCGGGGAACGCCGCCGCCTGCTTCGGGGCCTACTGCGCCCGGGGGGGTATCGAGTACATCGGCTTCGTCCGGGCGGACAGCTCGGCCGTCCACTGCCTCCAGGTGGCGGCCTACGGGGCCTTGACCCTCATCGTCGAGGGGGACCAGGGGGTGAACACCCGGCTGGCCGAGGAGGCCGCCCAGAAGATCGGCGCCCTCCACGCCTCCCTCCCCCGCAACCTCTACCGGGTCGAGGGGAAGAAGACCGCCGCCTACGAGATCGCCGAGGGATTGGGCTGGAAGGCGCCCGACCGGGTCGTCTGCCCCACCGCCGGGGGCACCATGGCCCTCGCCATGGACCAGGGCTTCCGGGAGCTCCTGGCGCTCGGCTGGATCGACCGGATGCCCGCCATCGATATCGTCCAGCCCGAGGGCTGCGCCCCCGTGGCGCGGGCGGTCCGGACGGGAAAGAAGGTGGAGCCCTGGGGGGAGGTGCGCACCCGCTCGGCCGGCCTCACCAGCCCCAACCCGGGGGCGGGCAACCGGGTGGCCGACATCGTCCGCAAGACCGAGGGCCAGGCCGTCATCGTGAGCGACGACCTCAACATCGAGGCCGAGTTCCTGATCGCCCGGCGGGAGGGGCTCTTCCTCCAGCCCGCCTCGGGGGCCTCGGTGGCGAGCCTCATGCCCGGGGCGGACCGCCCCAGGCCCGTCCACCCGGAGGAGACCATCGTCTGCATCGGGACCGGCACCGGGAAGAACGCCACCGAGGTGGCCAGCGCCGCCCTGGGCCCGACCGTGCGCATCAAGCCCGAGCTGGGGGCGTTCATAGGGGCATGGAATGAACGGAAAGGAAAATAGCTAGGCGGGCATTTCGATAGGTTAACCCGAGAATCTCATCTTACCTTAGAATCGGACGCGCCCTCTTCCTCCTGGCAGAGCTCGGCCGCCTCGCGCACCCGCACCATCAGCTCATCGAGCGACTTGGCTTGGGTATGGCAGCCGCGAAGGGCGGGCACGGAAGCCACATAGTAGCCCTCGGCATCCTGCTCGATGATGACGCTGAACTCCCTTGCCATTGGCGCCTCCTACCGCCCGTTTCTAGCCGGCCCGTTCGCCAGAGCTCGCGGAGGCGGCCCACCTCTTCGCCAGAGCAGCCAACTCCGCTTCGCGCTCCGGCCAGTCATGGAGCGTCGCGGGGTCAAAATCAGCCCCATTGGGCCAGACGAGGGTGTGCGCCTCGCCGTCCAGCGACACCGCGTTGAACACCCCGGGATCGCGCAGCGGGCCGTAGAGCTCGCCCTCCAAGACCTGACGAAAGTCAATCTCGCGCGCCAGCCCATCGGCGAACTTGACGCGGAGGCGATAGGGTCCAGCGATCTCGAAAGCCGTCACCTTATGCACCGGGTGGCTCACGAAGCCAACCTCCTAACGAAGCGGCTCAATCTTGAAAGGCGGGCGGCCAGCCTGCAACCGCTCCCAGTCATCAACCAACTCCTGCTGATGAATCTCGGCCCACGCTTCCACGAACCGGCGCTGTGTGCGCGGCAAATCTCCGCCGAGAAGTTCGACCATATCGATGGCGAAGATTCCCACCTCATCCCGGTAATAGGCGTGAAAGTGCGGCCGATGGTGCGGCGCCGCAGGCTCAGCGAACATGCGAATAATGATCCCGAAGAACCGGGCGATTTCGGGCATCCTGCGCAACCCCACGCCGCATTAAGTATACGGCCCAAGTCACCCCCATTGCCACATCTTCCCGCAAACGGCGAACGCCCCTCCCAAAACCCCGCCTCCAGCGCCCCGGGCTTCTCCAGCACCCGCCGCACCTCCTCCCGCGCCTCAGATATACCTCTGGAACAGGATCATCGCCCCGAGGGTGAGGCTCACGAGGAGGCCCACGGCGGGGCGGCTCGCTTTCTCGTAGGCCTCGGGCAGGAGCTCGAGGAAGACCATGAACACCATCGCCCCCGCCGCGAAGCCCAGGCCGTAGGGGAGCACGGGCCGGAAGGCCTCGACGAAGAGGAAGGCGGGCACGGCCATGAGGGGCTGGGGGAGGGAGGAGAAGACGCTCCACAGCGCGCAGGAGAGCACGCCCGCCCCCTTGGGGCGCATGACGGCGCTGATGGCGAGCCCTTCGGGGATGTTGTGGACGGCGATGGCGATGGTGATGAGGGCGGCCAGCGCCTCCCCGCCCCCGAAGGCCACCCCGACCGCCACCCCCTCCGAGAAGGAGTGGACGGTCATCACGGCGATGATGAGGAAGATCTGCTTGGCCCCCGCCCCCGTGATCGTCCCGAAGTCCATGCCGTGGTGGTGCAGCATCCGCCCCGCCACGAGGATGAAGACGACGCCGATCCCCGCCCCCGCCAGGGTCTGGACGGCGCCGTGGCCGCTCCCCTCGATGATGAGGCCGAAGCTCGCCCCCAGCATGAGGCCGGCCGCCACGGCGTTCGCGTAGGCCACCGCCCGCTCAGAGAGGTCCCGCACGAAGAGGAAGGGCAGCGCCCCCAGCCCCGTCGCCAGGGCGGTGATGGAGGAATAGACGAGGACGAGGAGCACCTGCTGCCAGGCCGGCATCATCCCCCCGCAACGTAGGGTCGTATCGCAATACGCCCCTACCAACCCTCCGGCGCGCCCGACCGTAGGGGCGGCCCCCTGTGGCCGCCCTTTTTCGGCGCGGGGCAGGCACGGTGGGCGGACATTGTCCGCCCTGCCCCTACAATCCCTTCGGTGCGTCCATTTGTAGGGGCGGGTTTCAAACCCGCCCCTACAGAATCGCCGCCACCCGCGGAACCCTTCTCCCTACGCGAAAAACCCCTTCAAGAGCACCACCAGCCCCGTCGAGAGGCTCACCGCGGCGGCCACCCAGGTGTGGCTCGCCTGCTTGTAGGAGCCCGGCAGGAGCTCGGTCAGGACGAGGTACACGAGGGCCCCCGCGGCGAAGCCCAGCACCCAGGTCAGCAGACCCCGCGCGGCGCTCACCACGGCGAAGGCGGTGACCGCGAGGAGGATCTGCGGCACGTTCGTGATCACGCACAGCATGGCCGCCTCCCCCATCCGGACCCCTCGCCGCAGGAGGACCGAGGTCAGGGTGGCCGCCTCGGCGATGTTGTGCAGGGCGAGGGAGAGGGCCAGGAAGATCCCCATCCTCAGGCTCACCGCCATCCCGGCCCCGATGGCCACCCCCTCCGAGGCCGAGTGGAGCGAGTTCATGAGCACGATCTTGAACCCCAGCTCGGCGGAGACCTCCCCGCCGGGGATGAACTCCACCTCCTCCGTCCGCGAGAATCTATGGATCCAATAGGTGTAGAGCACTCCCAGGGCCGCGCCGCTCATCAGGACGAAGGCGGATTGGGCGCTGTCCTTGAGCCCCGCCTCCAGCAAGAGGTAGCCCGCCCCCAGCATGAGGCCCGAGGCCAGGGCGTAGGCCAGGCCCAGGGCCCGCATGGGCACCCGCCCCAGGACGGCGAAGGGCACCACCCCGGCCGAGGCCGTGGCGGCCGCGAGGGTGGAGAAGAGCAGGACGACGAGGACGGGATCGGCGGGGATGATGGCTGACCCTCTTGCGTATCCTTCGGGTTCACCCACGGGCCGCGGACGAGACCTTGCCTCTAGATACAACGCGCGGCGCTCCCCCGCCACCCTGGGAATCCACCTCCGGACGTCCCGCCCGGCTTCATCCCGCGGAGCCGGCCCTAACGATCATCTCAACTCATTGATTTTAAAAATGAAATGGACAAATGGAAAATCTGCTTGAATTTCGTTTTATTTTCGCTATCCTGTCGAAGTCCGCCCCCCACAGGAGACGCGCCCATGATCACCGAGAAGACCCTCCACAAGCTGGCCGTCCTGGGCGGCCAGTCCTTCGACGACCGCGAGGGTCTGCCCCGCGCGGGGCTCCCCCGCCGCTTCCCCGGCTCGGACATCCCCGCCGTCTTCCCGGTGGTCCTCGCCCGCGGCCAGGTCATGCCTCTCCTCTCCACCATGATGACCAACGCCTGCAGCTACGACTGCGCCTACTGCCCCATGCGCGCCTCGCGCGAGATGCCCCGCTACGCCCTGGCCCCCGAGGAGCTGGCCGGAGCCTTCATGGCCCTCCACAAGGACGGGCGGGCGGAGGGCCTCTTCCTCACGAGCGGGGTGCCGGGGAGCGGGGTGAAGGGGGTGGACCGGATGATCGCGGCGGCCGAGCTCCTGCGCGGCCGGCACGGCTTCGAGGGCTACATCCACCTCAAGATGCTGCCCGGGGCCGAGGCCGCCCAGATCGAGCGCGCCGCCCAGCTCGCCACCCGGCTCTCGGTCAACCTGGAGGCGGCCACCGAGCCCGGCCTGCGCGCCATGGCCCCCGAGAAGAAGCTGGGGGAAGACCTCCTCCCCGCCCTCCGCCGCATGGGCGGGATGGCCCGGGAGCGCCGCCTGGAGAATCGGGACGCGCAAGGAGGGCGTTACGCCCCTCCCGGCGGGAGCGCCCTCGCCGCGGGGGTGACCACTCAGTTCATCGTCGGGGCGAGCGGGGAGAGCGACGCCCAGGTGCTCCGCGCCTCCCACGCCCTCCAGCGCGAGGGCCTGCTCCACCACGCCCACTTCAGCGCCTTCGTCCCCGTGGAGGAGACCCCCATGGAGGGCCGGGCCGCCGAGCCCAAGCTGCGCGAGCACCGGCTCTACCAGGCCGAGCACCTGCTGCGGGAGTACAAGTTCCCCTTCGAGGACCTGCCGGTGGGGGAGCGGGGGGACCTCCCCCTGGACGAGGACCCCAAGATGGCCTGGGCCCGGCGCCACCCGGAGCTCTTCCCGGTCGAGATCACCACGGCGGGCTACGAGGCGCTGCTCCGGGTGCCGGGGGTGGGGCCGGTCTGGGCCAAGCGGCTGGTGGAGGCGCGGCGGAAGGTACACCTGCGGGGCTTCGAGGACCTGGCGCGGCTGGGGACCATCCGCCGGAGCGCCGCCGGCTGGCTCACCCTCCGGGGCAGGCGCCTGGGCCCGCCCCCCGCCCGGGAGGTGCAGATGCCCCTCCTCATGCCGGCCGAGCGCAGGCTTCCCCGCCCCTCCCAGCGGGATCTCCCCCCCTGCGCGTTTAGGTGAGGGCTACTTCACCGGCACCTTCAGGCGGTCGAAGACGCGGCCGAAGCGCCAGCGGTGGAACTCGGGGTTCTCGTAGACGCCCTCCTTGCAGAAGGGAAGGCCCTGGAAGAAAGCCTTGGCCGCGTCCAGGCCCGGGAAGTCGAGGAGCATGACGGTCCCGATCTCGCGCTCGCCGTCGTCCGAGAGGAGAGGCCCCCGCGCCATGAAGTTGCCCTCGAACTGCTTGAAGTACTGCCGGTTCTCGGGCTGGACCTTCTCGCGCAGCTTCCGGCTGCCCGGCCCGTCGAGGGCGTGGAGGTAGAACTGCTGGTTGCCTTCCTTGCGGGGGCAGTCCCGCCAGGTGTAGGGCAGGCCCGGCCGCCAGCGGTGGATGGCGGGGCGCTCCTGCACCCCGCCGATAATGAAGGGCTCATCCGCCACGTGCTTCTCGGTGGCGGCGCGGTCCGGGAAGTCCAGCAGGCGCATGCTGCCCAGCTCGGTCGCGTTGTCCTCGGCGAGGAAGGGCCCGGCGAAGATGGTCTTCCCGTCAAACGACTTGAGGTAGTCGAGATGGGCCTTCCGGTGGATGTCCCGCAGGGGCTGGGAACCAGGCTTGTCGTAGATCTTGATCGAGAACATCATGACGGCGGATCCTCCCCTCCGGCGGCCCCTTCCCTACTTCGCCGGCACCTTGAGGCGGTCGAAGACCCGGCCGAAGCGCCAGCGGTAGAACTCGACCTGGCCCCAGAGGCCTTCCCGGTTGTAGGGCGCGCCCTGGAGGAAGGCCCGGGCGGCGGCCATGCCCGGGAAGTCGAGGAGCATGGTGGTGCCGATCTCGCCCTTCCCGTCGTCGGAGAGCAGCGGCCCGCGCACCATGACGTTCTTGGTGAAGCCCCCAACGTAATTTCGGTTCACGTCCTTGAGCCTGGCGCGCAGGGCCATGCTCCCCGGCTTGTCGAGGACGAAGACGTAGAACTGCTCGTTCCCCTCCGTGCGGGGGCAGTCACGCCAGGTGTGGGGCACGCCCGGCCGCCAGCGGTGGACGGCGGGGCGCTCCTGTACCCCGCCGATGATGAAGGGCTCGTCCGCCACGTGTTTCTCGGCGGCGGCGCGGCCGGGGAAGTCGAGCAGGCGCATGCTCCCCAGCTCGGTCTCGTTGTCCTCGGCGAGGAATGGGCCGGCGAAGAGGGTCTTCGCGTCGAACGACTTGAGGTAGTCCAGGTGGGCCTGGCGGTGGATGTCCCGGAGTTTCTGGGAGCCCTTGATATCGTAGATCTTGATGGAGAACATCATGGCGGCGGACCCTCCTTTTCTCACCGGCCTCTCGGGCCAGGCGGCGGCCCGGGGGCCGGCTGCCGTCTCAGATGCGTGACGGAATTTCCCTCACCTTGGACGAGAGGGGCGCGCGGCGTCAACCGGCGCGGCGCCCCCCATTGTGCTATCATGCGGCCATTGACGCCGACCCGGTGCCGGGGTTCCGCCAGCGGAGGCGAGGGAGGCCCACCCCCATGACGACGGCCACCCCCCTGCCGGCCGCCCAGCGAGCGGCGGCGGACCCGGGCATCCGCTTCTCCATCTTCCTCCTCGAGCTGACCAGCCACTGCAACATGTGCTGCGACTTCTGCCCGGACGGGATCATGAAGCGCCCCCGCGGCCTGATGGACGTGGGCCTCGCCAAGAAGGTCATGCGGGAGCTGGCCGACAAGCGGATGGCCGAGCGGGTGTTCTTCCACGTCATGGGCGAGCCCCTCCTCCACCCCAAGTTCGACGAGCTCGCCCGCCACGCCCACGGGTGCGGCCTGAAGCTCAGCCTCTACACCAACTCCTCCCTCCTCACCGAGAAGCACATCGAGCGGATCCTCTCCGTCCCGGTCGACAACCTGACCTTGAGCATCCAGAGCATCGACCAGGACTCCTTCGTCCTTCGCCGCGCCGGGCGCTTGACCTACGACAACTACGTAGGGGGGGTGGAGCGCTTCCTGCGGATGAAGGTCGAGCGGCGCCATCCCGGCAAGGTGACCATGCACTACATGGTGGGCAACGTGAAGCCGGGCTCGCCGGGCGACCTCCTGATCGTGAGCCGGGAGCAGGCCGAGGAGATCATCGGCAAGTGGCGGGCCTTCTTCCGCGGGCTCGACCCCGAGGGCGCGGCCCGGGTCAGCCCCCCTCCCGTCAGCCTGGCCGACGTGGAGCGCGACTACCCCGTCTACCCGGGCGTGACCCTCTTCCTCAAGGCCGCCCACCACTGGGCGGGCGCGATGGTGCAGCTGGGCTACGAGTTCCGGCCGAGCGCGGCCGGCTACTGCGCCGCCATCAACGGCGGGCCGGCGGCGGGCACCTTCGCGGTGCTCTGGAACGGGACGGCCACCTATTGCTGCAACGACTACGAGGGCACCCTCGCCCTCGGCAACGCGAACGAGCAGTCCATCGAGGAGATCTTCAACGGCCCGAAGGCCGCGTCCATCCGGAAGAACGCCGCCGGCGGGAGGCTCATCCACCCCACCTGCCAGAAGTGCATGGGCCAACTCGTGAAGATCGAGACGGGGAAGAAAGTGCCGAAGTACAACAACCCCCTCACCCTCCTCCACCTCTCCTCGAACTACTACAAGAGGCACGGCCTCCGGCAGACCGTCCTCAAGAGCCTCGACTACCTCCGCAAGTCGTTCTGACCTAGCCCCGCACCATCAGGCGGCTCCCCGCCCGGCGCAGCCCCCGCTTCAGGCCCTCCAAGTCCGAGGCCTCCACCATCAGGTCGCAGTGGGGGGCGTAGGCCCGGAGGTCGGAGTCCCCCGTCCCCCACAGCCGGTAGGGCTCGGGCACCAGCCAGACCACCTTGCGCGCCCTCGCCCGCATGGCTTCGAGCGCCCAGGCGCAGGGGTCGAGGCCGTTGTTGCGCCCGTCCCCGAGGATGAGGACCAGGGTGTCCCGCCGCAGCGCCCGCTCCTCCCACCCGAGCACCTGGTAGAGCGCCCGGCCCATGTCGCTCAGCGCGTGAAGGTTCAGGCCGGGGATCTGGGAGGCCGCCCGCTCCAGCGCGGCCCGGGTGGGGCGCTCGCGGAGGAAGCCCGGGAGGAGCTCCGCCGCCTCGTGGGCGCCGTCCACGTAGAAGTAGACGGCGATCTTCCGGAAGGACTCCCCTAGCCGCGCCGCCAGGGCGAGGAAGGAGGCCGCCGCCCGCGCCGCCGAGCCCGAGACGTCCACCAGGAGGAGGAGCCGCGGCTCCCGCCGGCCGGGGCGCCGCCGCGGGAGGCGCATGGGCACCCCGTCCGTCCCCACCGAGAGGCGGAGCGCCCGCTGCACCCAGAGCGTCCCCCGCCGGGCCAGGCGCTTCCGGCGCACCCGGCGCATCCGCAGGCGCAGGAGCTCGCGCTCGACCTCATCGGCGAGCGCCCGCTCCTCCTCCGCCATCCAGTCCCCCCGCAGGTCCTTCCGCTCGACGGCGGGCCGAAGGGCAGAGGGGCGCCGCTCGGCGGGCCGCCGCTCCGCGCGGAGGACGGGGCAGCCGAACCTCTCCTTCCCCTTCCTCTCAGCCTCTTCCCCATCCCCTTTCCGCTCCAGCAGGGACTCGGCGAGGGCAGCGGCGGCTTCCTCGGGCGTGGGAGGGTGCTCGTTGCTCTCCTCGCTCGCCTCTTGGCTCGGCTGCGAGGACGGCGTCTCGGGCCGCAAGGGACGCGGGAGGCGCAGCTTGCTGAGGCGCTGGGCGGGAGAGAGGGAGCCCGCGGAGGGGGCTCCGGCGGGCGTGGAGGCGCGGCCCTTGCCCCCTTCCCCTCCTTGAGCTGCCCGGCCCTTGCGGCGCCTGCGCTTCTTCTCCTCGGCCCTGCCGCCGGGCGTGGCGAAGTGGACCTCGAAGGCCGCGTCGAAGCGCGCGAAATCGCTGCGCCGCTTCACCAGGGCGAGGCGGAGCGCCTCGCGGAGCCTCTCCTTATCGGCGAGGCCGCCCGCGCGCTCATCCGCCAGGAGGACGCGCGCCGCGTCCAGCATCTCCCCCGTCGAGACGCGCAGCCCCTCCCGGCGGAGGCGGCGGGCGAAGCGGGCGAGGCCCTTCTGCATGGATCGCCCCGGCTAGACTGCGGGGGGGCGGAGGGCGCCGAGGTTGTCGAGCACCTGCTTCAGGTCCTCGCGGTGCTTGAGGAGGGCGCCCAGGGTTTCCTCCAGGGCTGGCCTTCCCAAATCTTCGGCGCCCACGGCGGCCAGGGCGAGCGCCCAGTCGATGGACTCGGCCACGCCCGGGGCCTTGCGGAGCCCGGCCCGGCGCAGGCGGCCCACGAAGGCCGCGAGCTGGCGGCGCAGCGCCTCGGGGAGGCCCGGGGCGCGCGCGGCGAGGATGGCCGCCTCCTCCTCCACGCCCGGGTAGTCGATGTAGAGGTAGAGGCAGCGGCGGCGCAGGGCATCGGCCAGCTCGCGCGTGTCGTTGCTCGTGAGGACCACGCGCGGCCGGTGGACGGCCTTCACCGTCCCCAGCTCGGGGACGCTCACCTGGAAATCCTGCAACATCTCGAGGAGGAAGGCCTCGAACTCCTCGTCGCTCCGGTCGATCTCGTCCACCAGCAAGACCGCCCGCTCCGGCGAGAGCAGCGCGCGCAGCAGGGGGCGGGGAAGGAGGAAGTCCATCGAGAAGAAGACGTCCGCCTGGCCCTTGAGGCGCGCGACCGCTTCCTCCAGCGAGGGCGCCCCGCCCAGCACCTCCCCCACCTTCTCCCGCAGGAGCTGGCTGTAGAGGATCTGCTTGCCGTAGGACCACTCGTAGAGCGCCCGCGCCTCGTCCAGCCCCTCGTAGCACTGGAGGCGCACCAGCGGGCTCCCGGTCGCCCGGGCCCAGAGGCGGGCGATCTCGGTCTTCCCCACTCCCGGGGGGCCTTCGAGGAGGAGGGGCTTCTCCAGCGCGTCCGCCAGGGCCAGGGCGCGCGCCGCCGGGCGCGAGAGCACGAAGCCCTCCACCGCGAAGCGGCTGACGAGCTCCTGGGCGGAGGGGGCGCCCTTCCCCTCTCCCTTTCGTGGCGCCTTCATGCCCGCCTCCCGGCGAAAAAAGCCCCCGCGGCCGCCCCGCGCCGCAGGGGGCAATCTACCCGTTTGAGGATTCCGGGAAAAGGGCGGGCAGGTTGACTCTGCCCGAGGGAGGGGCTACATTCCGGCCCCTGGAGAGAGGGATTTTTCCTTTCTTCCTCAGCGCAAAGCCTTTTGCTGGCCCCTTCGTCTAGCGGTCAGGACACCGGCCTCTCACGCCGGTAACAGGGGTTCGAGTCCCCTAGGGGTCACCACGATTTCATCCGATACAAGGAAACCCGCCCGGGCAGCCGGGCGGGGGTTTCATTCCGCCAGCCGGACCGGACCTCCCTCCTCCCCGGCGGGGAGGGACTTTCGTGGTAAATTGGCTCCCCGCGCGAGGAATCGCCGGTCCGGGTTTTTTCGCCTCCAGGCGGAGCCACCATCGTGATATCCATCATCGTCCCCGTGCTGAATGAGGCGAAGGCCATCGCCTCGCTGATTGCGGACGTCGAAGGCCAGCCGGGCGCGAAGGAACTGATCGTCGTCGACGGCGGAAGCACGGACGGGACGGCCGAGATGCTGGACGGGCGCGGCCGCCTCATGCGTTCCGGGCCCGGCCGCGCGAAGCAGATGAACCTCGGGGCATCCGCCGCGAAGGGGGACATTCTTCTCTTCCTCCATTGCGACACGCGCCTTCCGCCCGGCGCGCTCGCGAGAATCCAGGAGGCGATGCGGGACCCGAAGGTTGCCGGCGGGGCCTTCACCCACCGCTTCGACAAGGACGGCTGGTACAGCCGCTTCATCAGCCTGAGCGCCAACACCAGGGGAAGGTTGTTCAAGCTGTTCCTCGGCGATCAGGCGATCTTCGTCCGGAGGGAAACGTTCCGGGCGGTCGGAGGCTACCGGGAACTCCCGATCTTCGAGGATCTGGATCTCAGCAGCCGGCTCCGCGCCGCCGGGAGGTTGACGATGCTCGATGACGCGATCAGGACGAGCGCGAGGCGGATCGAGAGATGGGGGAAGGGGAAAAGCTTCCAGATCTGGTGGGGACTGAGCGCACTTTACATGCTGGGAGTACCCCCCTCCAAGCTGTCGCGCTACTACAACGACGTCCGCTGACGGCGCATCCGCTCCCCGTGGCGGCCTTCCCGGCCGGCGCGCCCTATTTCTTCTTCGTATTCCCCGGCAGCGCGCGGTAGTGGATCATCCATCTGACCGGATGGGACCACATCGAGAGGGCGGGGTTCCGCGGGCTCCGGTAGCGCGGGCCGGTGGGGGACTTGGGGTTCACTCCCCCCCACCTCCCGGCGTAGGAAGCCCAATCCGTTTCATCGTCAATCCGGGAGAGCTGGTAGACCTCCGGGTGCGTCCACCGGATACCGGCCGCAGCCAGGTCATTCCCCAACGGGATGACCATCCCGTTGTCCAAATAGCTGGGGTGAAGGCCCTCGGCAAAATGCGGGGCATGCCCCCCATATGAAACGTAAACCGCGGGATGGCCGTCTTCCTTCCTGACCTTTTCCCAGCCTTGCACCCGCGCGTAAAAATGCTGGGAATAGGCGGCATACCTCGGGCGCAGGGAAGAATCGAGAAAATAGGAAACGGTTTCCCAGTCCCCTTCGTGGTAGACAAATTCCGTCGAGCCCACCCCGCTCAAGAGGTGGAAGAACCAGTATTGGACAACGGTGAAGTCCTCCCCCCCGAAGGAATCCCGCACGACGCGGCCGTAAACGATTTTCTTGTATCTCCTCTCGATCGACCGGGCCAGCCGTTTCCGGGAGGTGAACCAGCCGTCGCTCAAATCGAGGTAAGTGCCGGTCCCGGAGTGCGCCTTCAGCGCCTCGGCGGTGACCGGGCGCCGCGCCAGAAGGCGGTCCCCGATCCGGAAGAAGAAGCCGGCGTCGCGGCGCAAATCGCTGTTCTCGAGCATCGCCCGGACCTCGACCGGGAAGGAATATTCCCCTTCGACGAAGTAGAGGACCGGCGCGTATTTCTCCAGCAGAGCGTCCGCCACGGCCCGCTCGGGGCCGGCCAGCACCCGGGCTTGAGCGGACACCCGCTCATCGGTCCCGAGCCAGAAGAAGAGCTTGGCGAAAACCACCGCGTATATGAACAAAAGCGCGGCCCTTCTTCCCCAGGCGGGAACGAACGCCTGAACGGGGTCCGCCATCACGCGGGAAAGGGGATGGGAAATTTGGAAGAACTCGGCCAGCAGGTAGGAAGCCGATGACAGGAGAAGGAAGACGACCGAGAGCCACGTGAACACCGCCCGGCCATACGCGAACTCGATGAAATAGGACACCGTCAGCGACACCAGGAACGTGAACGTCCATTTCCCGGTCAGATTCGAGGAAGGGACCGCTCCCCTCCCGCCCGGCGGGGAGAAGCGCTGCCGCACCGACACGTAGACGCCCGCCAGGAGGATGGCCAGATCCCGCCCGATGATGAGGACCGCCAGCCAGAAGGGAAAATCCCGGGTGAACACGAGGATGACGACCGCGGGGGCGATCAGCAGCTTGTCCGAGACGGGGTCCAGTATCTTCCCGAGCTCGCTGACCTGCCGGAACCTCCGCGCCAGGAAGCCGTCCAGGAAGTCGGAGAGCCCGGCGGCCGTCATGAGGAGCGCCGTGAAAACGACCGACAGGGTGTCCTCCCGGAACAGGCCGATGCAGATGAACGGGATCAGCGCGAGCCGGGCGATCGAAACGAGATTCGGCGGGAGCAAGGCCTGGCGCAGAAGGGACAAGGTGTCTCCCATCCGTCAGAAGTTCATGCGGGTCTTGATGAAATCGACGGCGATGGGCAGCAGGATCGGGAAGACGATGGTGCCGGAGACGAAGGAGAACGTCCGCATGTTCAGCGGCCAGGTGGGCAAGGAAGAGACGCGGTCATAATAGGCTTGCAGCATGGCCACTTGCTGGCCCAGAGGGGAGGCGGCGGCTTCCGCGCCGGAGAGATTCCGGAAGGATTCGAACTTGCCCTGGATGTCGCCGGCCAGATCCTTCAAAATCCCGTCCTTCGCGGATTTCATCGCGCGGCTGGCCGCGAACAAAGGCGCGAGAAACAAGACCGGTGCCGCGATCAGGTACAGAAATAGACTGATCATGTGGTGGACGCCGACCGCCAGGATGGACATATGGCGGACTTGCATCGCGACCACGAGTGAAGAGGGCGATGGCAATCCCCGTCGCGAACACGATCCAATTCATTCGCGAGCCCACCCGCCCGAGCGCCCCCAAGCCCGCGAAGCCATCCCGGTTGCTGGCGTCAGGCTTCAGCTCCAACTCGACGGCTATCCCGCCCCGCAGCCTCACCCCTCCCTGGCACGCGCGGAACATTTTATGCAATCCGTATATCGTGATAATGCCTTTCCAGTAGAGATTCACGACCATCCACCCCAGGATGACGCCGTTCCCCAGAAGAAAATGATAATAAAAGGCCCAGGAATTCCACCGGGGATCCAGGAATTCGTACCTATTGTTCTCATAAAAATTCACGGCGTTGTACATCAGAAAAATCACGACGGCCACAAGCGACAGGGTGACATCCAGCCGCCGATTATAGAGCCGCTCCATGTACCGGACAAACTTTCTGGGCGCCTCGGCATCACTCTTGCCCTGGATGATGCCCGCCCCAAACAGCGACTCATACATTTTCGGGACCGTGCGGTAATACAAAACCATCAGGCCAATCACCACGGGAAAGAAGAAAACCCTCATGATGTAGCCGGCCCAGTCGTGGAGGTAGAACAACCCGACGAGAGCATACCCGTACATTTCATCCACGATGACGGCCTTCCGGCTTTCCTTCTTCTGGGCCTCCTCCTTCTCGTGATTCTCGGCCTCCCTCATTCTCTTCTCGGCATCCTCTATCTTGTAATCCACGTACCGCGACCTCAGTTTCGGCAAAGACTCGTCATACAGGAAGCGGTCCAGTCTCTCCGGAAGCGGCTCCCCCCCGGCCGATCTTCCCGCTCCGGAATCGATCCGCCGCCTCCGGTCCAGCAACGCCTTTACCAATTCTTCGCGCGGCATGGCATCCGCTTTCTCCCACACGAAAGCGGCGTAAATTTCGAGGAGGCCCTTTTCATCGATTCTCTTGAGCCTTTCGCGCTCGTTCTTCCGGATCCGCTCCACATCGATGGTGCCCGTGGGGGTCTTCCCACCGGCGGCCCCTGGGATCAATTTGTCCAAATGACGCAACAGGTCGGCGTTCGCTTTATCGATTCGAATGACCTGGTCGGAGGCGGTCAGCAGCGTTTCCCGGACGGAGAATCCGGGGACCGTGTGGGTCCCGTCGATGTACGCCATGAGGCCTTCGCCGCCCCAGTTGACGAGAAGCACCAGGACGGCCGCACCCAGCGGCGACAGCTTCAAGCGGTCAATGAGAAGCACCGCGAAGGGATCGTTCTTGCAGATCTTCACATGATCCCCCGAGCGTCCTGGCTACGGCGAGGGAACGCTCCTCCCCTACTTCAGGCTCTTGCCTCTTTCTTCCTTCCCCCCTCCGGCCTCCCAGAGGCGGTATTTCAGGATGATACCGCCAAAGATGAGGACGAGCATCAGGCTGAACACGTGCGCGGCCCGGAAGGGGCCGATCCATTCGCTGTCCGCCCGGAGACCCTCCACCGCTCCCCGCCCCAGGGAATAGAGCACGAAGTACAGGCAGAAGAGAAAACCCGGCTTGTGGGGCCGCAGGCGCAGCCGCATCAGGATGCCGAACCAGAGCAGATTCAACGCGAGCTCGTACAGCATCACCGGATGGGTGGGCGTGCCGGGAAATTCCCGGCCCGCGACGCTTCCGGGCGGAAACACCACTCCCCAGGGCAGGCGGGTCGGCACCCCGTGGGCGTCCCCATTCATGAAATTTCCGAAGCGGCCGAAGGCCTGGCCGAGAATGACCGCGGGCACGACCGCATCCGCGAAGGGCCAGAGGGGAAGCCGGAGGCGGCGGATGTAGAGGAATCCGGCGATGACCCCCGCGAACAGCCCGCCGTGGATCGCGAGCCCGCCGTGCCAGAGCTGGGGGATCTCCCATGGATTTTGGCCGTAGAAATCCCAATGGAAGGCGACATAGTAAATCCGCCCCCCCAGAAGCCCGGAAAAGACGCAGAGGACGGCGAAATTCATGATCTCGTCGGCCGTGATGGGAAGCCGCTTCCGCTCCGCCTCGCGCCGGACGAGCCAGGCGCCAACGAGCGCGGCCGTCACGTACATCAGCCCGTACCAGCGGAGGGCGAGGGGTCCGACTTGAAAGATTATCGGGCTCACGCGCCGATCTCCCGTCTCGGTTTCGCCATCAATGACCCGCCGCCACGCTCATCGGCGCAGAAGCCGCCCGGACGGGGGTTTCATTCCGCCGGCCTGCCCGGGCCTCTCCTACCGCCACCCCGGCCCCGTGATGTAGCCCCGCAGGTAGCACACCTGGCCTGAGTGCTGGACGAAGTCGGTGGTCATGCCGGCGAGGAGGTCGCCCATCTTGACCTTCTCGTTCGTCCGGATGGGGTGGCTGATCTCGCGGCCGAAGTCGGCGGAGGTGAGGCCCGAGGCCACGCTCTTGGCCTTCTCGAGCACGGCGTCGAGGTAGCCGGAGAGCGCCGCCTTCGGGAAGTTCATGGCCATCACCTGCTCCATGGTGTCCCCGAGGCCCGTCTTCTTGGGGTCGGCGGGGGCGCCGGGGAACTTCACGCTCCAGTTTCCCTCGGCCCAGGCCTGGGTCTTCCCGCCGGCGTGGCTGAGCACCAGGTCGGCGAAGCGGGCTTGGTGCCAGACGAGCCAGCCGGCGGGGTTGGCCTTCACCTGATCGGGGGTCATGCGCAGGTCGGCGTCGCTGAGGGCATCGAGGGCCTTCTGCACCTGCTGGACGTTACGGGTCAGCACGTTCACGAGAAACGCGGGCGATTCCATCGGGCCACATCCTCCCCTTCGGTGTTCGTTGCGCCCCACCCTGCCGGGCGCGGCCTCAGAGCATGAACTCCTTGAGCTCCACCGCCTTCCCCGCGCGCGAGCTCTCCGCCGCCGCGTAGACCACGGCCAGGGCCTCGTAGGCCGCCCGGCCGTCTACCTCGGGGGCGCGGTCCTCCCGCACGCAGGCGGCGAAGTCCTCCAGCGCGTCGCGGAACATGTCCCCCTCGGGCATGTCGTGCACGGTGTCTTTCCCGAGCGGGTCGCGGTCGACGCGCAGCCGGATGGGCTCGGGGGCCTTGGAGGGGTCGCGCCACTGCTGGCCCGTGATGCGGAAGTGGGCCACCCCCTTGGTGCCGTGGACGTTCATGTGGAAGGCCCAGGGGCAGGCCCAGCCGCCCCCCACGTAGGAGAGCACGCCGTTCGCGTGCTCCATCACGATCATCGAGGTGTCCTCGACGTCGGCGGTGGCGTGCATGCGTTTCAGGCACCCGATGACGGTGCGGACGGGGCCGTTCAGGTAGCGCAGGGTGTCGACGTGGTGGATGGAGAGCTGGATGACGACGCCCGTCGGGTTGAGCTCCCCGCTCGCGCGCCACATGGCGGGGTTGAGCTCCAGGCCGCGCTCGGTGCAGAAATTGCTCTCGCACATGGAGACCTTGCCGATCTCCCCCGCCTCGATAAGCTCCTTGAGCTTGCGCGAGGGGGCGAGGCGCCGGGCGCTGTGGCCGATGGCGAGCTTGACCCCCGCCCGCTCCACCGCCTGGACGATCTTGCGGGCGTGCTCCAGGCTGTGGGCGATGGGCTTCTCGCAGTAGACGTGCTTGCCCGCGGCGGCGAGGGCCTCGATGTTCTCCATGTGGTTGTGGTTCGGGGTGGTGAGGATGACCGCCTCGATCTCGGGGTCCTCGAGGAACTCCTCGAAGGTCCCCGCCTCGCGGGCGCCGTAGCGCCGGCTGAACTCCCGGCGCTTCTCGGCGGTGCGGCTGAAGCACGAGACGAGGCGGATCCTCCCTCCCCGCAGGGCGGCGTCGGCCAGGACGTTGGCCCACCTTCCCAGGCCCATGGACGCGGTGCGGACGGGCTCGAACGCCATCCTTCTCTCCTCAGGCATGGAGACGGCACAAGGGATTGCGCGGATGACCCGGCGGCTGGGACCATACCACCCCGCACCCGGCGGGAAAAGTCACTTCGAGGCCGCGGCGGCCTCCGCGCGGGCGAGCAGCCCGGCGCGCTTGAGGTCGGCCCGGAGATCCTCCTTCTCCTCCCGGGTGAGCGGAAGGACGGGAGGCCGGACCGGGCCCCCGGCCATGCCGATGAGCCCCTCCCAGTGCTTGAGGGCGGCGACGGGCATCCGCCCCTGACCCCAGGGGCCCATGATCCAGCGCGTGTTCGCCGTCCGCAGGGGGGCGAGGCTGGCCGAGACCTCGGTGGCGCGCTTCAAGTCCCCGGCGAATGCCAGTTCGGTGTACTCCTTGAGCGGGAGCCAGCCCGGCACCTGATAGGTGTGGGGGGTGTAGGTGATGAGCCAGCGGTGGCCGATCTGGGTCATGTTGTGGAGCCAGACGGCCTCCTCCGCCACGCTGATCACGATCTGGTCCCCCACCGCCTCTTCGAGCAGGATGGTGGCGTGGGGGTTCCAGTCCGCCTGCTTCATGCCGCAGACGTTGGGCAGGGCGGCGAGCCTCCGCGCGAGATCCGGCCCGATCGGGTGGCAGGCGCCTGGAGAGTTGAAGATGACGATCCCGATGTCCACCCGCTCGGCGACGTAGGTCATGTACTCCGCCACGGCGTCGTCGTTCCGCGCGGCGATGAAGGGAGTGAGGATGATGACGAAGTCGTAGCCGATGTCCTGGGCGTGGCGCGCCATCTCCACCGCGCTCCCGGCCGACTGGTCGTGCACCCCGGCCATCATGGGGATGCGCCCGGCCGCGGCCTCCAGGAACACCTCGTGGACCCGCTTGCGCTCCGCGGTGGAGAGCGACCAGAACTCGGCCACGTTGCCCGAGCAGTAGTGGCCGTCCACGCGGAGTCCCTCGATGACGTGGTCCATGTTCCGGCGGATGCCGGCCTCGTCCACCTCCCCCCCGGGGGTGAAGGGCGTGGAGAGGGAGTCCCAGATGCCCCGGAACGCCCCCCTGGCGTATTCCTTGGCCTCATGCTTGCGGTACTTCATGCGGGGCTCCTCCCTGGGCTAGTAGCCGCTCCCGGCGGGCTTCTCTTCCTGCTTGGGCAGCTTGTCCGGGGAGCCAAAGAAGAAGTCGTTCCCCTCCGCCAGCCTGTGGCAGTTGATGCAGTACTGCACGTTCCCCGCGTAGCCCTCGAAGATCCGCCCCTCCCACTTGAGGACGCGGAAGTCCGGAGTGGCGATGGCCCAGTACCAGTCCCCCGCGTCGGGCTTGGCGTTGGCCGCCTCCTTGCGCATGACGAAGAGGTAGGCCCGCGCGCCCGGCTTGCCGTTCAGGTTCTCCCAGGAGTCCTTCACGATGAGGCTGCCCGGCGGGAAGGCGAGGAGCTTGGCCTGGGAGCCCTCGGGGGCCTTCTGGTAGCGCTGCCACTCGGCCCAGGCGGGGGGGTTCATGTAGGTCCGCACCAGCCGCTTCCCGTGGGTGGCGCTGAAGACGGGATCCCGATAGAGGGCGCTCCACTTCAGGTAGTCCTGGATGAAATCGAGCTTCTTCAGCTCCTGCCCCCGGGCGGAGGGCGCCAGGGCGGCCGAGGCCGCGAGGAGCAGGGCGGCCACCCGCATGATCCGCGGGCCGCTCGGGAACCGCATGCGCATGGCGTCCTCCCGGGCGGGCGCCCTCGGGAACTCCAGCCGATGGGATCGCATCCGAGAAGATGATGGCCGCGCCGGGCCGGAATATCAAGCGGGTGGAACGCCCGCCCTAGGGCTCGTAGGTGATGCGGTAGACCGCCCCCGCCCGGTCGTCCGAGACGAGGAGCGAGCCGTCCGCCAGCTCCTGGACGTCCACCGGCCGGCCCCAGGCCGCCCTTCCCTGGAGCCAGCCGTGGGCGAATGGAGTGTACGCGACGGCGCGGTTCCCCTCGAGACGCACCAGGCTCACCCGGTAGCCGATGGGGGTGCTGCGGTTCCAGGAGCCGTGCTCGGCGATGAAGATCTGGTTGCGGTACTGCGCGGGGAACATCCTCCCCGTGTAGAAGCGCATGCCGAGGGAGGCGACGTGAGGCCCCAGCTCCTGGGCGGGCGGGGTGAAGCGGGCGCAGTCCCCTGCCTTGCCGAACTCGGGGTCCAGGATGGATTTCCCGTGGCAGCGGGGGTAGCCGAAGTGCAGGCCTGCCCTCGGCGCGTGGTTGAGCTCGTCGGGGGGCTGGTCGTTCCCCATCCAGTCGCGGCCGTTGTCGGTGAACCAGAGATCCTTCGTGACGGGGTGCCAGTCGAAGCCCACGGTGTTCCGCACCCCCCGGGCGAAGACATCGAGGCCCGACCCATCCGGCCGCAGCCGGTGGATGGAGGCGTAGGGGTCGCCCGGGCCGCAGATGTTGCAGGGGGCGCCGACCGGCACGTAGAGCCGTCCGTCCGGCCCGAAGCGGATGAACTTCCAGCCGTGGTGCCGGTCGGTGGGCAGCTTGTCGTAGACCACCTCGGGGGCCGGCGGGTCCTTGAGGCGGGACTCGACCCCCCGGTAGCGCAGCACGCGGTGGATCTGCGCCACATAGAGGTCGCCGTCCTTGAAGGCCACTCCGTTGGGGGTGTCCATGCCCTGGACGAGGGTGACCACCTCGTCCGCCCGCCCCTTGCGGTCCTTGTCGGGCAGGGCGTAGACCCGGCCCGCCCCCCGCGAGCCGACGAAGACCGTCCCCGAGGGGCTCAGGGCGAGGGAGCGCGCGCCCGGCACGCCGCGGGCGAAGAGGCGGATGCGGAAGCCGGGCGGGAGCTTGATCTGGTCGAGGGGGAGGTCCTGCGCCCCGGCGGGGGACAACCCGCCCAGCCAGGCGGAAGCGAGCAGGAGAGCGAGCGTGCGGATGCGCACGGCGAGGCTCCTGGGACGGCTAAATGCTCACCGGGAAGCTCGGGAGCCGCACCCGTTCGGTCTCTTCCTTCGGGCCCGTGCAGAGCTCCTCCAGGGTGGTCTCCGAGAGGGTCCGGTCGATCGCGGCTTCGAGCTTCTTCCAGAGCAGGCGGCTCCCGCAGGTCGGAATGCTGGGACAGGGGCCACCCGTTTCGTCGTCGTCCCCGCAGTCCACCGGGCGGATCTCCTCCTCCACGGCCGAGAGCACGCCCTTCATGCTGATCTGGGAGGGAGGCAGCGCCAGGATGTAGCCCCCGCCCGGCCCCCGCGTGCTGGCTGATGGCCAGCCGCCCGGCGATCTGCGGCAGCGGGATGGGGTGGGTCTGCGAGTGCCGGGCGAGCTCGATCATGGCGAGGACGGCGTAGCGTCCCTTCGTCGAGATTCTCATCTTCGTCTTCCCCTCCCCATGGGAGCTCCCGAGGGGCGTCTCAGGAGATGGCCAGCCAGGGCGCAGCCACTTCCGCGGCGCCCGTCCCGCATGCATCGCAACGGGGACCGGGCCGCAGGGGCACCGGCCCCATGGTGTTCCGCCAGAGGTCCGCCGTCAAAAGCGTCCCGCCAGGCCGGGGGCCGGACGAGCCGCGCGGCGGGATTCACGTCCGCTCCACCACGTCCAGATCGCCCGGGAGGAAGTCCCTGCGGGCCGGGTCCCAGCGGAAGACCTTGGCGCCCTTCACCTGGCCCTCCCGCACGCTCAGCACGACGTGGGCGGCCTCGGGATAGGAGGGCACGTCCCCGAAAGGCACCGCCGCGTCCCGGTCCTCCTGGGAGAAGTAAGCCTCCTCGTCGGGGTGGCTGTGGAAGATTCCCCTCAGCACCTCGCCGCGCGATCTGGCCTCGCGCAGGATGCGCTCCAGCTCGAAGGGGTCGATCAGGAAGGCGCGGCGCGCCGTGCGGGGGTAGGACTGCGGGTCCTTCGCGTGCATCTCGTTCTGGAGGTTCCGCAGAAGGTGCACACGGAGCCTTTGCGGGCCGCCGTTCACCTCCCCGGGGGGAGGACCCACGATGACGCCGCAGCACTCCTCGGGGTAGGCGGCCCGGGCGTGCCCGTGCATCATCTCCGCCTGATCCCTGGTGAGCCGCAACGCCCCTCCTCCTCAGCGGATCTCGCTCAGGTAGCGGTCGCCCCCGTCCGGGAGGACGACGACGATGACGCCGCCCCGCACCCGCTTGGCCACCTCCCGCGCCCCCACCAAGGCCGCGCCGGAGGAGTGGCCCACGAACATCCCCTCCTCGCGCGCCAAGCGCTCGGCCAGCTGGTAGCTCTCCTCCGTCCCGGCCAGGAACAGATGGTCTTGCACCGATTCATCGTAGATCCCGGGCCGGATCGCCGTGGGGATGTGCTTCATGCCCTCCAGGCCGTGGAAGGACTCCGCCGGCATGACGGCGCACACCTTGACGCCCGCCTTGCGCTTCTTGAGCCCGCGTCCCGTCCCGACGAGAGTACCCGTCGTGCCGAGCCCGGCCACGAAGTGGGTGATGCGCCCCTCCGTCTGCTCCAGGATCTCGACCGCCGTCCCGTTCTCGTGGGCGAGCGGATTGGCCGGGTTGTCGTACTGGTTGGGGAGGAAATAGAGGTCCGGGTCCGCCTCGCAGATCTTCCGGGCGAGGCGCTGGGCGCCGTCCGAGCCCTCGAGCGCGCTCGAGAAGACCATCTCCGCCCCGTACGCCTTCAGCGTGGCCTTGCGCTCCGGGCTCGCGTTCGCCGGCAGCACGAGCTTCACGGAGACCCCGATGGCGGCCCCGATCATGGCGTAGGCGATGCCGGTGTTCCCGCTCGTGGAGTCGAGGAGGGTCACCCCCGGCCGCAGGAGGCCCCGCTCAAGACCGTCCTTCACCATGGCGAGGGCGGGCCGGTCCTTCACCGAGCCGCCGGGATTGAACCACTCCGCCTTGGCCCAGACCTCGACGTGGGGGAACTCCTCCTCCAGGAGGCGGACGCGCACGAGGGGGGTGTTCCCGATGAGGCCGAGGATCGGGGCCTCCTCGATCGGGCCGAAGGAACGGGCAGGAGCCTCAACCATGCTCTCCACCATCACCGTCGTCCCCTATGGCGAATAGCTGCGCGCGCTTCCACGGAAGCGCCCGCGGAGAAATCCCGAACCTCACGCCAGACCGGCCCTGCCCCTCAGCGGCCACCCGCGATGGCGGGCACGATCGACACCTCGTCCCCGCCCTTTACCTTGGTGCCCTCTCCCTGGAGGAAGCGGATGTCCTCCTGGTTCACGTAGATGTTGACGAAGCGGCGGAGCTTGCCCTGCTCGTCGTAGAGGCGCTGGCGGATGCCCGTGCACTTCTTGTCCAGGCTCGCCAGCACGTCCTTGACCGTCTCGCCCTCCACCTCCACGGCATCCTTCTGCTGCGAGAACTCCTGCAAGGGGGTAGGAATCCGGACCACAACCGCCATCTTGCTCTCCCTTTCGATGGCCGCCCCGCGCCTCCCGCGCTCCGGGGCGGCGGCTGAAATGATGCACCTCTCAGCGGAAATAGGGCTCCAGGCTGAAATACCTCTCGGCGCCGTCGGGCAGCACCACGACCACGTTCTCCTCCGGCGACATCTCGCGGGCCACGCGCAGCGCCGCGCAGACGGCCGCCCCGGCGGAGATCCCCGCCGCGATCCCCTCCTGCCGGCTGAGGGCCTTGGAATGGTCGTAGGCCTCTTGGTCCGCGACCACTTCGATCTGGTCGATCACCGAGCGGTTCAGCACCCGGGGGACGAAGCCGGCCCCGATCCCCTGGATCTGGTGCGGGCCGGCCTTCCCGCCCGAGAGGACGGCGCAGCCGGCCGGCTCGACGGCCACGACGCGGGTCTCGGCGCGCTTGGCCTTGAGCACCTCGCCCACGCCGGTGATCGTCCCCCCCGTGCCGACCCCGGCCACGAAGGCGTCCACGGACTGGGCGCCCATGTCCCGCAGAACCTCGCGAGCGGTGGTGCGGCGGTGGATCTCGGGGTTGGCCGGGTTGTTGAACTGCTGGGGCATGAAATAGTCCGGGTGCTCGGCCAGGATCTCCTCGGCCTTGACCACCGAGCCCATCATGCCCTCCTCCCCCGAGCTGAAAACCACCTCCGCCCCGTAGCTCGTCAGGAGGGAGTGGCGCTCGTGGCTCATGCTCTCGCTGAGGACGATGATCACGCGGTAGCCCCGCACGGCCCCCACCATGGCCAGGCCGATGCCCGTGTTGCCGCTCGTGGGCTCGAGGATGGTGCCCCCGGGCTTGAGCAGACCGCGCCGCTCGGCGTCGAGGACCATGCTCAGGGCGATGCGGTCCTTGACGCTGCCTCCCGGGTTGAACTGCTCAAGCTTGGCATAGACGCGCGCGCCCTTGGGGTCCGGCAGCCGCCCCAGCCGGACCAAGGGGGTGCCGCCGACCTGGGCCAGGATGTCGGGCTGGGCCCGGAGAATCTGGGAAGGGCGCCCGCGCGTACCCAATGCCATAGCGGATTTCCCTCTTTTTCTTGGCTCGCCCCTGAGCATCACCGGCCAGAAGGATAAAAATCCCGAACAAATTTGTCAAGAATAAAGACCCAAAATTAAAGCCCTCCGGGCGCCCGCCCTGCCCTCTCCCAAGGAAATGAGAACATTCCTTCTTTTTTCCCAAGGTGATACATTGTCGGGATTGGGGAAACGGCGGACGCTTACGGGCGGAAATTGCTGGGCTTCCCCTGAGGTGTTGGTTTTCGCGTTTTCGGAAAGGACACCGGCCTTGCCTCTCCCTCCCGGCACCCAGCTGCCCCCCGTTGTGCTGACCATCGCCGGTTCCGACTCGGGGGGAGGAGCCGGAATCCAGGCCGACCTGAAAACCTTCTGCGCCCTGGGCGTCTATGGCGCCTCGGTTCTGACCGCCCTCACCGCCCAGAACACGCTCGGGGTGCAGGGCGTGCACGCGGTGCCCCCCGGCTTCATCGCCCAGCAGTTCGACTCCGTGTGCTCGGATCTCCCGGTGGCGGCGGCCAAGGTGGGGATGCTGGCGACCTCGGAGGTGATACGAGTCGTCGCGGAGAAAATCCGCCAGCACCGCCTGGAGCGTCTGGTCGTGGACCCGGTGATGGTGGCCAAGAGCGGCGACCGCCTCCTCGCCCCAGAGGCGCGGGAGGCCCTCGTCCGCCAGCTCCTGCCCCTGGCCGAGGTGCTCACGCCCAACACCGAGGAGGCCCGCGACCTTCTCGGCGGCCGATCCATCCAGACCCTCGACGACATGAAGGAGGCGGCGCGCGCCCTTCACCGGCTGGGCCCGCGCCACGTGCTCGTGAAGGGCGGCCACATCACCCTGGGAGCGGCAGACGTGCTCTTCGACGGGCGAGAGCTCGCCGTCTTCGAGGGCAGGCGGGTGGACACCCCTCACACCCACGGGACCGGCTGCACCCTCTCCGCCGCCATCGCCGCGGGCCTGGCTCTGGGCCAGCCCGTCCGGGAGGCGGTGTCGGCCGCCAAGGAGTTCATCCAGGGGGCCATCGAGAACGCCCTCCCCCTCGGCAGGGGACGCGGACCGCTGAACCACATGTACCGTTCATGCCAAAGGGTGGATGCATGATCCAATCCAAGTATCTCGTGCGCCCCGGCGAGGCCGTCTCCGGGCCCCTGCCGGTTTCCGGCGGGCACAGCCTCTTCCGGATCCTGCTCGACGACCAGACCGTCGGGGCCCGCAAGTTCGCCCTCCTCTTCAACGAGTTCGGGCCGGGGCTGACCTCGGCGGCGCACAAGCACGACGGGGAGGAACACGCATTCTACATCCTGAGCGGATCGGGCCGGATCGTGATCGAGGGCGAGACCATCCCCTTCGGGGAGGGAGACGCAATCTTCGTCCCCCCCGGCGCTATGCACCAGATCAGCAGCGGGCCGGGCAAGCCGCTCAAGTACATCGTCATCTACTCCCCGCCGGGACCCAACGTCGCGCTTCGGGAGAAGGGCGCCTACGGCCTCGCGGGGGGGAAGCCATAGTTCCTTGGGCCGTCCCGGCGGCGCCCGGCGGCATCCTCTAACGAGAACGGAAGGGCCATGAACACCGTCATCCCGTTCCAAGTCGTCCCCACCCTCCCGGCCCAGCTCAAGGACCTGGAGGAGATCGCCTACAACATCGCCTTCGACTGGAGCGCCCGGGCCCGGGCCCTCTTCGCCCAGATCGGAGGGGACGAATGGGACGCGTCCCAGCACAACCCCGTCCGGATGCTCGGCCGCCTCTCCCAGAAGACGCTGAACGAGGCCGCGAAGGACGAAGGCATCCTCAGCGAGCTCCAGAGCGTGCTGCAGGAGCTGCGCACCTACATGACCGAGCCGCGCTGGTACCAGAAGAGCTTCGGCGAGAGCGGCATCCCCGACCTGCGAATCGCCTACTTCAGCATGGAGTTCGGCCTGACGGAGTCCATCCCAAACTACTCGGGCGGCCTCGGCCTCCTCGCCGGCGATCACATGAAGTCGGCGAGCGACCTGGGGCTTCCCCTGGTGGGCGTGGGCCTGCTCTACCAGCAAGGCTATTTCCGCCAGTACCTCAGCGCCGACGGCTGGCAGCAGGAGCGCTACCCGGACAACGATTTCCACAACATGTGCCTTCGCCTGGTGCGGGACCCGCAGGGCCACCCCGTCACGGTCGAGGTGGAGTTCCCCGACGGCGTGCTCAAGGCGCAGATCTGGAAGGTCCAGGTCGGGCGTGTCCCCATCTTCCTCATGGACGCCAACCTCCCCGAAAACACCCCTCCGATGCGCGAAGTCACCTTGGCCCTCTACGGCGGGGACATGGAGACCCGCATCCGCCAGGAGATCCTCCTCGGCGTGGGCGGCGTGCGCATGCTCCACAAGCTGAACCTGCCACCCGTGGTCTGCCACATGAACGAGGGCCACTCGGCCTTCCTCGCGCTGGAGCGGATCCGGGTGTCGATGGAGAAGTTCGGTATCGACTTCCGGACGGCGCGGGAGATGACCTCTGCCGGCAACGTCTTCACAACCCACACCCCCGTCCCGGCCGGGATCGACATCTTCCCGCCCGGCCTGATGGAGAAATACTTCCGCTCTCAAGCGGCCTCGCTGGGGGTGAGCTGGGAGGAATTCATGGGCTTCGGGCGGTCCAACCCCGCCAACATGGAGGAGCCCTTCAACGTCGCCATCCTGGCGTTGCGCCACTCCTCCGGCGCGAACGGGGTGAGCCGTCTCCACGGGGATGTCTCGCGGCGGATGTGGACCAACCTCTGGGCGAACCTCCCGGCGGACGAGGTCCCCATCTCCTCGATCACGAACGGCGTCCACCTGCCGACCTGGGTCTCACCCGAGATGAAGAACCTCCTCAACCGCTACCTCGGTCCCCGCTGGATGAGCGAGCCCGACCACCCGGAGACCTGGGAGCGCGTGGACCGCATCCCGGCCACCGAGCTCTGGCTCACCCAGGAGCGGGCGCGCGAGAGCCTCGTCAGCTTCTGCCGCCAGCACCTTCACCAGCGGTGGAAGGGCCGGGGCCTCTCCCACGGCCATCTCGACCTGGCCTCCGAGATCCTCGAGCCGAGCACCCTCACCATCGGCTTCGCCCGGCGCTTCGCCACTTACAAGCGGGCCACCCTCCTCCTCCAGCAGCCCGACCGGCTGATCGCCCTCCTCACGAACAAGGAGCGGCCCCTCCAGCTCATCTTCGCCGGGAAGGCCCACCCGCGCGACACTGAGGGAAAGTCCTTCATCCGCGACCTCATCAACTTCGCCCGCCAGCCCGCCGTCCGGCGGCGGGTGGTCTTCCTCGAGGACTACGACATTGAAGTCGCGCGCCACCTCGTCCAGGGCGTGGACCTGTGGCTCAACAACCCGAGGCGCCCCCAGGAGGCCAGCGGCACGAGCGGCATGAAAGTGGCCGCCAACGCCGCGCTGAACCTGAGCGTCCTGGACGGCTGGTGGGCCGAGGGCTACCGCAGCGACCGCGGGTGGTCCATCGGGGCGGGCGAGGAGTACCAGGACGCCGGCTACCAGGACAAGGTGGAGTGCGACAACCTCTTCGACCGGCTGGAGCAGGAGATCGTCCCGCTCTTCTACGACCGCTCCTCGGACGGGATTCCCCGGGGATGGGTGGAGATGATGCGCGCCTCCCTGAAGAGCTTGGCGCCGGTCTTCAACACGAACCGCATGGTGCGCGAGTACGCGGAACGCTTCTACCTCCCCCTCGCCCGGCACCGCTCCTACCTCATCAGCGACAACCTCGCGCCGGCCCGCTCGCTCGCCGTGTGGAAGGCGAAGGTCCGGGAAGCCTGGCCGCGGGTCCAGGTGCGTAACATCACGGTGGACCGCAACGGCGTTGTGTCGGTGGGGACGCCCCTGCAGGTGGGGGCGGACGTGGAGATCGGCCCCCTGGGCCCCACCGACGTCCGCGTGGAGGTCTACCACGGCTCCATCGACTCCTCCCACCGGATCACCGAGGGGAAGACCACCCCCATGACGGTCGCCGGCGACCTGGGCAACGGCACCTACCGGTTCCAGGGAGAGTTCACCTGCGACACTGCCGGTTCGCGCGGGGTCGCGGTCCGGGTGCTCCCGAACAACCCCGACCTTCCCCAGCCCCTGGACCTGCACCTTCTCACCTGGGGCTAGCGCCGGGGCGCGCGAAAGAGGATTCGCGGCGATGAACGAGAATCCAGGTCACGTGATGGAAGTCGGCGAGGGGGGGCGCATCCACCTACCCAAGGAGGTGATGAAGGCGCTCGGGGTGGGCCCCGGAAACCAGATCAAGATCGAGATCCGGGGCGACCTCGTCTCCATCGCGCGCCACCAGGTGCGGGACCCTTTCGCCGAGGCCGCCAAGAAGAAAACACCGGGTCTCAAGGAGCTCATGGCCCAGCAGGAGGCCCGGAGGAAGGAAACCGCCAAGGAATTCGACAAACGGATCCAGGAGAAGCACGAGGTGCGGCCCGAGGACCGCGAGGACTTTTGGCGCTAGCCGCTCCGCGGCGCTTTCCGAATCAGCCGTCCGAACGCGATCAGAGGCTGAACCCGCTCTCCAGGCGGAGCTTGGCCGCCTGGCGGAGCCCTTCCAGGTGCCGCAGGAAGAGAAGGCGCTGCCTCTCCTGGAGCAGCTGCTCGCGGATCGAGCCCTTCTCCCGGGAAAATTTCGCCATGTCGAGGGAGGCGGGCTCCAGGCATTGGACGAGAAGGACGTTCCGCCCGGCGAAGACGCGCTCCGCCTCGCGCTTGCGGAGGCGGAAGATTGACCGCACCGCCTCTGTTCCGGCGTTCAGCTCCTGCGGGACGCCGGGGCGGGCGAACGGCTCGGGCGTGATGAGCTTGGCCTTCAGCACCTTGGCCAGGCTCTCGAGAGTCCGCTTGCCCTCCTTGATCTCCCGCAGCCAGCCCTCGGCCCTGGCGCGGGCGATTTGAACGGTTTTCCCCTCCAACCAGCTTTTCCGGACTTCCGCGGCAACCTCATCGAACGCGGGGACGCGGGCGCCGCGCGTGTCCACCAGCCGGGCGAACAGCCAGCCCTTCTCTCCCTCGGCCTCGGAGGAGATGTCCCCCTTTTTCCCGATCCGGAAGACGATCTCGGCCATTCTTTCCCTTTCGGGCAAAGCCGAGGGCGGGGAATCCTGGGCGAAGAAGCCGGACTCTCCCGCGCCGAGACCCGGGATGGCCGGAGCGGGCTTCTTGTCCTCGACGGCGTAGCGCACCTTCCGCAGCTCGTCACGGGCCAGAGCCTTGGCCTTCACCTGGCGCAGCTCCTTCTCCACCTCGGCCCGGGCCTCCTCGAAGGGACGCTGGCGGGCGTCCTGACGCTCCCGGACGAGGACGAGATGATAGCCGAAGGCGGTGCGCACGGGGCCGCTCACCTCCCCCTTCTTGAGAGCGAAGACGACCTTCTCCAGATCGGGAATCATCTCTCCCCGCTTGAAAGTGCCCATGTCGCCGCCCTTGGAGGCGGAGGGGTCCTGCGAGTTCGCCTTGGCGAGGGCGGCGAAATCGGCCCCCTTGCGGACCTGATCCCGGAGCCCCTGGAGCTTCTTCCTCGCCGCCTCGGCCTGCTCCGGCTTCCCGTCGGGGGGAAGTTTGAGGAAGATCTGGCTCAGCGTCACCTGCTCGGCCAGGGCGTAGCGCGAGCGCGTCTGCTCGTGGCGCTCCTTGAGATCCCGATCCGAGAAGGCCACGCGGGGGAGCACGGCCTCAAAGGAGAGATACCACCACTGCGCCTTGCGCTGGGGCCCGATGCGGAACTTCTCCTTGTCCTTCTCGTAGTGCTCGCGGAGGTCCTTTTCCGACGCCTGGGCGGCCGCCTCCTTCTCGAAGCTCTCCGGCGAGACGGAAAGGGCCGCTACCTTGATCCGCTCGTTGAGCAGGCGGTAAGCCTCGCGCACTTCGACCTCGCTCACCGAGGCCGCCATGCCGATGTAGCGGCGCAGCCGATCGGTGATGATGTCGCTGCGCTGCGCCTCCTCGAACTGCCGGGGGCTCAGGCGGTTCGCCTCGAGCATCTGGCGGTAGATGGCGGGGTCGAAGCGCCCGCCGCGCTGGAAGGCCGCCACCTCCTGGATGCGCAGGGCGACCTCCGCATCGCTCACTCGGATGCCGAGCCGCCCGGCCTCCTGAAGCTGAAGCTTCTCCGAGACCAGGCTCGCCAGCACCTGCTGGCGGACCCCGAGCTGCTGGATCAGTTCATCCTTGAATTGCGCCCCGAGCTGGCGGCGCAGCGCCTCCACCTGGCGGTAATAGGTCCCGTCGTACTCCTGCTGGCTGATGGGGGTGTCGTTCACCCAAGCCACCACCTTTCCGCCTACGGCGGCAGGACCCTGGACCAGGGTGAATCCGCCCCAGGAGATGAAGGTGAGCGCCACCAGGCCCAACAAACCCTTGAGAATCCAACTGTTTCCCCGTTCCCGGAAAAAGCGCAGCATGCCGAAGTCATCTCCCAAGCAATCCAGCAGGGAAAGCTCTACTTCCCGGCGGCGAGAGCGGGCTACGATAGCCCACCTTCCGGCCCCCCGCAACCCCGCAGGTGGCCCCTTCCCCCTCTCGCTCACGGCCCGCCCGGGGAGAGCGGGCGGCGGCCTCTTTTCCCCTAAATATTGGTTTTACTTGATTTTTTCACCCCTGAGTGTTACAAGCGGTGGTTGTATTTATTTGGGATTGGCTCCTCCTCCTCCGTCCGCCCCGCGGAGCTGTACCCGACATGGTTCTCAACCCCATCCTGGGACTTTTCTCGAACGACCTGGCCATCGACCTCGGCACGGCGAACACCCTGGTCTACGTGAAGGGCAAGGGCATCGTCCTGCGGGAGCCCTCGGTCGTCACCGTCCACAGGGACACCAAGCAAATCCTCGCGGTCGGGAGCGAGGCCAAGGCCATGCTCGGCCGCACCCCCGGAAACATCATCGCCATCCGGCCGATGAAGGACGGCGTGATCGCCAACTTCGACATCACCGAGGCGATGCTTCGCTACTTCACCCAAAAGGTGCACAACCGCAAGACCCTGGTGCGGCCGCGGATGGTCATCAGCGTCCCGTCGGGCATCACCCAGGTGGAGAAGCGCGCGGTGCGCGACAGCGCCGAGAGCGCCGGCGCGCGCGAGGTGTACCTGATCGAGGAGCCGATGGCAGCGGCGATCGGGGTGGGGCTCCCGATCGAAGAGCCGGGCGGGAGCATGATCGTGGACATTGGCGGCGGGACGACGGAGGTGGCGGTCATCTCGCTCGCGGGCATCGTCTACTCGCAATCGGTCCGGGTCGGCGGAGACGAGATGGACGAGGCCATCATCAGCTACATCAAGCGCAACTACAACCTCCTCATCGGGGAGCGGACGGCCGAGCAGATCAAGATCGAGATTGGCTCCGCCTACTCCGTTGGCGAGCGGCGCACCATCGAGATCAAGGGACGCGATCTGGTGGCCGCCATCCCCAAGACCATCGTGGTGAGTGACGAGGAAGTCCGCGAGTCCCTCTCGGAGCCCGTCAACGCCATCGTCGAGGCCGTCCGGAGCGCCCTCGAGAGCACGCCGCCCGAGCTGGCGGCGGACATCGTGGACCGCGGCATCGTCCTTGCGGGCGGGGGCAGCCTGCTTCGGGGCCTCGACGTCCTGCTCCGCGAGGAGACCGGGCTTCCTGTCACCGTCGCCGAGGATCCCCTCTCGGCCGTCGTCATGGGCACCGGGAAGGTGCTGGACGAGCTGGACCTGCTGGCCAAGCTGGCGGTCTGAGGATCCGCGGCTCAACTCCTTCCGCCCGCGCCGGGCGTGAGGCCGTCCGCTCCCGCCGGCGGAGAATGCGCAAAGGGGCATGTTCCAGCTCATTCTCGAACGGCGCAGCGCAACGCTGCTCACGTCTCTCTTTCTCATCTGCTTCACGCTGATGACCCTGAGCGTGCGCCGCCAGGGAAGCATCACCCTCATCGAGCGGGGAGCGCTCTCCATCGCAGGGCCCCTGCTCGAGGCGGCTGGCGCCCCCAAGCGCTGGATGCGCGATCTCGGGCGCCAGTACCTCCTCCTGCGCGACATGCGCGAGGAAAACCTCGTCCTGAAGAAGCAGATCACCGCCATGCGCGGCCTCTCCTTCCAGCTGCGGGAGCTGGAGGCCAAGGTCCGCCGCCTCGAAAGCCAGCTGACCGCGAGCCGCGGCCTCTCCGTCCCCGTCCGGCTCGCCCACATCTTGGGGCAGGACGCCAGCCCCTTCGGGCAGACCCTCCTGGTGGATCTCGGAACCTCCCATGGGGTGAGGCACGGCATGCCGGTGGTGAATCAGGCGGGCGTGGTGGGGCGCATCTCCCGCGCGGGGCAAACGGCGAGCCGGGTCCTCCTCCTCACGGACTCACGCAGCGCCGTGGACGTGATCGTCCAAAGGACCCGGGCCCAGGGGATTTTCTCCATGGCCCCCGGCGGCAAGGGCGAGGTCCGCTACCTGGCGACCGACAGCGACGTGCAGGAGGGCGACCTGCTCATCGCCTCGGGCCTGGGCGGGGTCTTCCCCAAGGGCCTGCCCGTCGCCTGGGTCACCAAGGTGGGCCCCAAGGGCGAGCGGCTCTTCCGCCAGGTGGAGGCGCGGCCCGCGGTGGACTTCAACAGCCTCGAAGAGGTGCTGATCATGATCGCACCCGAGCAGGAGGCCGGCCGGCCATGATCGTGATCTTCTACTGCCTGGTCGGTGCGGGGGCGATCGTGTTCCAATCGACCGTCTCCGAGTACTTCAAGGCGTGGCTCGGCGCGCGGCCGGACGCCATGACGCTCATCGTCGTGTACCTCGGCCTGCAACGGGGCCAGGAAACCGGCCTCATCGGGGGATTCTTCCTTGGCCTGCTCCAGGACGTCCTGACGGGAGGGCTGCTCGGGGCGAACGCCCTCTCCAAGGGGCTCATCGGGCACGCGACGGGGAGCCTCAGGCGGAACGTGTCCGGTCGGGAGGCGCTCTTCCACGCGCTCCTGGCCTTTTTCGCTTCGGTCTTCAACTCCACCCTCATGGTCACGCTGCTCTTCGTGTTCCTGCCCGATGTGCAGATCCATCCCCAATACTGGCTGGAGGCGGGCAAGACGACCCTGCTGAACACCTTCCTCGCCCCCCTGCTCGTTGGGCTTCTCGTCGGCGCCGAGGAGCGGATCTTCCCCGCCGCCGCCGGCACCCCTTATCCGGAGAGGTCCTGAGCCGTGTTCCGGCGCGGCTTCGGCAGGATGGGGGGCGAGACGCCAGACAAGATGCGCCGGCGGATGCAGTGGCTGGCGCTCGCCTTCAGCCTCTTCCTCATGGTGCTCTTCGTGCGGCTGTGGCACCTTCAAGTGCTGCAAGGCGAAAAGTTCCGCGCCCTGTCGGAGAACAACCGCATCGCCTACCGCGTCGTGCGCAGCCCCCGAGGCCTCATTTACGACAGCTCGGGACGCCTCCTCGCCGACAACCGCGCCTCGTTCAACCTCTACCTGGTCAAGGAGAACTCGACCGACCTGGACGAGGCTGTCCGCCACCTCGCCCGGATGACCGACCAGCCCTACGACGAGCTGCGCGAAAAGGTGCGGCGCGCCAACCCCTTCCGGCCCTTCCTCATCAAGGCCGACGTGGACCGGAACACCGTCGCCTTCTTCGAGGAGCACCGGCCGGACTTCCCGGGGGTTTATACCCAGATCGCACCCCTGCGAAACTACCGGACCGAGCGCCGGGGCGGGCATGTGCTGGGCTACCTCGGGGAGGTGGACGGCCAGCAGCTCCAGGAGCTCACCGAGTTCAACTACCGCCAGGGGGATCTCCTGGGCAAGTACGGCGTGGAGCGCTCCTTCGAGAACTACCTGCGGGGAGAGACCGGGTTCAAGCAGGTCGAGGTGGACGCCTACGGGCGCGAGCTGCGGGTGGTGCGTCCCTTCGTCGAAAAGCCGGGGAGCAACCTGCACCTCACCATCAACGACGGCCTCCAGGCCAAGGCGGAGGAGCTATTCCGGGACTTCGAGGGGGGCATCGTCGCCCTCGACCCGAACGACGGGGCCATCCTGGCCATGGTCAGCAACCCGCCCATCGACCCGAACCAGTTCGCCGGCGGCATCCGCAGCCAGGCGTGGCGCAGCCTCATGAGCGACCCCCTCAAGCCCCTCGAGAACCGCTCCACCCGCGGGCAGTACCCGCCCGGCTCGATCTTCAAGATCGTCATGGCCTTCGCGACCCTGAACGAGAAAGTCATGCGCCCCGACGAGAAGGTCTACTGCAGCGGCTCCTTCCCCTTCGGGAAGCGCGTCTTCGCCGACTGGAAGGAGGGCGGGCACGGCCCCATTGACATGGTCCAGTCTCTCGCCCAGAGCTGCGACGTGTACTACTACACCGCCGGCAACAAGCTGGGGATCGAGCGGATCGCCCGCTACTCCCACATGTTCGGCCTGGGAGAGCCCACCGGGTACGACCCGGCGGAGAAGGGCGGCCTCGTCCCCTCGGACGAATGGAAGCGCAGGCGCTTCAAGGAAAAATGGTACCCGGGCGAAACCATCAGCGTCTCCATTGGCCAGGGCTTCAACCTCATCACCCCCATGCAGGCCGCGAACCTCATCGCCACGGTCGCCAACGGCGGAACCTTGTGGAAACCCTTCGTCGTGCGCCGGGTGACTTCCCCGGTGGGAGAGGTCATCCACGAGCATCTGCCCACCCCCATCCGCCGGATCCCCATCGGGAAAGAAGTCTTCGACATCGTGCGGGAGGGGCTCCGCGAGGTGGTGAACGGCCCCCGGGGCACCGCCAAGAAAGCCGCCCTCGCCGACGTGATCGTCTCGGGGAAGACGGGGACGGCCCAGACCGTCCGCCTGAACCTCACGGGGAGGAAGGCCAAGCCCGAGGACCTCCCGCGGAAATTCCGCGACCACGGCTGGTTCGTGGCCTTCGCGCCCTTTGACGACCCTAAGATCGCCATCGCCATCCTGGGCGAGCACACGGGGAAGGCTGGCTCCTCCTTCGCACCCCTCGCCCGCGACCTCATCGCCTTCTACCTGGGCGTTCCCGTGCAGCCGCCCCAGACGGTAGCCTCGGCCCCCGGGAGGACCCGGCCGGCTCAAGCCGCCGCCACCCGCCAGGAGGAAAACCTCCTTGAGGACTAGTGCGCCTCTCCTCAAGACCCTCTCGCCCTTCCGGCGGGCCCTCGGCCAGGTGGACTGGCTCCTGGTGGGAACGACCCTCCTCCTCTCGGTCGTGGGCGTCCTCATGATCTACAGCGCCGTCCACTCCAACCCGGACCTCCTGGCCAACGGCCTCCACTGGAAACAGGCCCTATGGTCCACCCTCGGCCTCGTGGTGCTGGCGTTCATCCTCCTCTTCGACTACCACCACTTCACCCGGACGGCCTATTTCATCTTCGGCCTCGTCATCCTCCTACTGATCATGGTCCTGGTCGCGGGGCGGGTGGTGTACGGGGCCAAGCGGTGGCTCGTTCTGGGCCCCATGCGGCTGCAGCCGTCCGAGGTGGCCCGCCTCGCCATCATCCTGCTCCTCGCGCGCATCTTCGGTTCACGGGACAGCACCGAGCCCCTCCGGCTGGGCGAGCTCCTTTATCCCTTCGGCCTGGTCATGATCCCGGTGGTCCTGATCGCCAAGCAGCCCGACCTCGGCACGGCCTTCACCATCTTCCTCACCGCCGCCGTCATGGTGTTCACCGTGGGGGTGCAGCGGCGGCTCCTCTACGTGATCGGCGCGGGGCTCCTGGTCATGGCTCCGGTGGGCTGGGTTTTCCTGAAGGACTACCAGCGGAACCGCATTTTCACCCTCTTCAACCCGGACGCCGACCCCCTCGGCACCGGCTACCAAAGCATGCAGAGCAAGATCGCCGTCGGGAGCGGGGAGTTCTGGGGAAAGGGCCTGCTCCAGGGGACACAGAGCCGCCTCCACTTCCTGCCCGAGAAACACACCGACTTCATCTTCTCGGTCCTGAGCGAGGAGCTGGGCTTCGTGGGAGCGACCCTCCTTCTCGTGGTCTTCTTGATCTTCATCCACCGCTGCATGCTGGCCGCCCTGAACGCCGGAGACAAGGAGGGCGCCCTCATCGCCACCGGGGTGGCCACCTCCTTCTTCCTCTACTCGGCCTTCAACATCGGCATGACCCTGGGCCTCATTCCCATCGTGGGCATCCCCCTTCCCCTGGTCAGCTACGGCGGGAGCGCCTCCCTCGCCTCTTTCATCGCTGTGGGCCTAGTCGTCAACGTGCGGATGCGCCGCAAGGGGTTCACCGCGTTCTGAACCGGCCGCCTTAATATTCTCCCACCGGAACAAGACTTTCATATCCGAAATCGCGCCCAGTTGAAAAATCGGCCTGATTCCCGCACTATGACCAGCAGCCGCCCCGCTCGCGCCTCGAGCGCCGGGAGGGGCGCTCACGGCGTAGATTCCCTTTCCGGGTATTCCGGGAAGGATGAAGATCGCAGGTACAGAACATGACGCTGGATTATGCGCGGGACGTCTTTCCCTTCGTCCAGAAGCCGTCGCGCTACCTGGGCAACGAGGTCAACGCCGTCCGCAAGGACCTCTCCCGGGTGCGCAACCGGGTCGCCCTGGCCTTCCCGGACACCTACGAAGTGGGGATGTCCCACAACGGCATCCGCATCCTCTACCACCTCCTGAACGCGCGGGACGACATCGCCGCCGAGCGCGTCTTCCTCCCTTGGAGCGACTTCGAGCGCATCCTGCGGGAGAAGGGCTCGCCCCTGGCCACCCTGGAGAGCCGTACCCCGGTGCGGGAGTTCCACATCCTGGGGGTCTCCCTCCTCTACGAGCTGGCCGCCAGCAACGTCGTCCTCCTCCTGGACCTGGCCGGCATCCCGCGCCGCGCCGCCCAGCGCCGCCGCGAGGATCCGCTCGTCGTGGCGGGCGGGCCGGTCGTCTTCAACGTCGAGCCCGTCGCCCCCTTCTTCGACGCCGTGGCTCTCGGGGACGGCGAGGAAGTGTTCCCCGAGATAGTGGAAGCCCACGAAGCTTGGCGCCGCTCCGGAGAATCCCGCGAGGCGCTCCTCGACCGCTTGGAGCGCCTCCGGGGCATCTACGTCCCCGGCCGCTACGCCGTCGAGCACGATCCTTCCGGCAGCGTCCGGGGCTTCCGCCACGCGAGCGGCCACCGGCGGCCCGTCCTCGCCCGCCGGCTCGAAGACCTGAACCGATCTCCTCACCCGACCGCCCCCATCGTCCCCTACACCCAGGTGGTGCACGACCGCGTCACCTTGGAGGTGCAGCGGGGCTGCACCCGGGGCTGCCGCTTCTGCCACGCGGGGATGGTGTACCGTCCCGTGCGGGACCGGGACCCCCACAAGGTCATGGAGCTGGCTGAGGAATCGCTGCGCAACACCGGCTACGAGGAGCTCAGCCTCTCCTCCCTCTGCATCGCCGACTACCAGCCCCTCAAGGGCCTCGTGCCCCGGCTGATGGAGCGGCTCGCCCCGATGCAGACCTCCATCTCTCTGCCCTCTCTCCGGGTGGGGGCCATGAGCCCGGACCTCCTCGCCCAGATCGCCCGGGTGCGGCGCACCGGCTTCACCCTCGTCCCCGAAGCGGGGAGCGAGCGGCTGCGCAACGTCATCAACAAGGTGCTCACCGAGGCCGACCTGCGGCGCAACCTCCAGGACATCCTCGACGCCGGCTGGCCGGGCGTGAAGTTCTACTTCATGCTCGGGCTCCCGACCGAAACCTTCGAGGACCTCCGCCAGCTGTGCGACATGCTCATGGCCTGCGGTCAGATGCGCTCGGGGGAGACGGGCGAACGCTTCCGCTTCATCAACGCGAGCCTCTCCACCTTCGTCCCCAAGCCCCACACCCCCTTCCAGTGGTTCCCCCAGAACCGCCGGGAGGAGATCAAGGCGAAGCTCGACTTCATCAAGCGCCGCGTGCCCGACCGGCGAATCAAGCTCCACTGGTCCGACCCCGCCCACAGCTTCCTCGAAGCCGTCCTCTCGAAGGGCGACCGCCGCCTAGCGGGCGTCATCGAGACGGCGGTGGGCCTGGGCTGCAAGTTCGACGGGTGGAAGGAGTTCTTCGACGTCGCCAAGTGGACGGCCGCTTTCGCCGCCCACGGGCTCGACCCGGAGTGGTACGCCTACCGGGAGATTCCCGTCGAGGAGCCCCTCGCCTGGGATCACCTCGACTGCGGCGTCACGAAGGATTACCAGCTCGCCGACTGGCACCGCGCCCTGCGCGAGATCACCATCGGCGACTGCCGTTACGAGTCTTGCGGCCAGTGCGGCATCCTCGATAAGTACAAGGGCATCAAGTATCACTACGAGAAGCCCCTGCCGCCCGCCGAGGGGCCGCTGCCCCTGTTCTCCCCCAAGGCCGAGGAAGGAAACTCCTGCGCCGCGCCCCAGGCCGCCGACCTCCCCCTGGGCGCGGACCTAGCCCCGCCCGAGCCCGTGGAGCTTGCCCTGGCCAAGCAGTCCGCCCGCCGCCGCGAGCGGCGGCGCCCCACCCCGCGGGAGGACGGCCCCGTGCCCCTGGGCTTCGAGGGGGCCGGAGAGGACAACCCCGGCCTCGCGGCCGAGCCGCCGGACCTCCCGGTTAGGCGTTTCCGCTTCGTCTTCGAGAAGCGGGGGGACCTGCGCTTCCTCAGCCACCTGGAGGTGTTGCGCACCTTCAACCGCGCCATCCAGCGGGCCGGCTACCGGATGGAGCACTCCCGAGGCTTCAACCCCCATCCCAAGATCGTCTTCTCCCCCGCCCTGCCGGTCGGGGTGGAGAGCCGGGCCGAGGTGGTGGACATCCCCCTGCTCGAAACCGCGAGCCCCCTGCGGCTGGGCGAGGCATTCCGCCGCCTGAAGGCTTCCCTGCCCGAAGGGCTGCGGCCGCTGGCGGGCTGGGAACTCCCCGCCGGAGATCCCTCCGCCGCGAACGCTCTCGCGGCTTCTCTATATGAGATTTACCTGCCCGCGGAGGACGGGTTGGACCGCGCCGCGCTGGAGCGGGGCGTCGGGCGCGCCCTCGCCTCTCCCACCCTGATGATAGAGCGCGAGCGGAAGGGCCGGACCGTCCGGTTCGACGCCCGGCCCTCCATCGCCCGCCTCGAAGTCGCGCAGGGGCTTCGCTTGCGCCTCGCCCTGCGGAGCGGGGAGGGGGCCACCCCCAAGGTCGCCGAACTCCTCGTCGCGTGCCTGGGCCTCTCCCCCGAGGATTGCCTGCGCGCCCGCGTGCGGAAGGTCGGCGTCCGCTGGAGGGCGGGAAACGCCCGCCCGGTCGCCTATGTCCTCTGAGATCGTCGTCAACGCCGAGCCCTTCCAGACCCGCGTGGCCCTCATCGAGAACGGGGTCGCCATCGAGCTCTACATCGAGCGCGAGACCGAGAAGAGCATCGTCGGGAACATCTACAAAGGCCGGGTGACCAAGGTGCTCCCCGGCATGCAGGCCGCCTTCGTGGACATCGGCCTGGACAAGGCGGGCTTCCTCTACGTGAGCGACGTGGACACCATCGAGTCCATCGAGAACTACCGCAAGCTCGCGGCCGAGGAGATCGAGGACGACGAAGAAGAGGACCTGGACTTCGAATCCAACGGGGACGAGGAGGGCCGGGGGGCCCTCTCTCGCCCGCGGGCCAGCCGCCGACCCCGCCGCGGGGAGAAGGCACAGACCATCCAAGACCTCCTCAAGGAGAACCAGGAGGTGATCGTGCAGGTCAGCAAGGAGCCCCTCGGCACGAAGGGCTCCCGCCTCACGAGCTACGTCACCCTTCCCGGCCGCTACGTCGTCTACATGCCGACCATCAATCAGATCGGGATCAGCCGCCGGATCGAGGACGACACGGAACGCCGCCGCCTGCGCAAGCTCGTGCGCAAGAACCGGCAGCCGGGTGCGGGCTACATCGTCCGCACCGCCAGCGAGGGCATGCCCGCCGAAGACATCGAGGCGAACGTCGGCTTCCTCCACGCCCTGTGGGAGGACGTCCTGCTCAAGAACGAGCGAGCGGGGGCTCCTTCCCTGCTCCACTACAACCTCAATCTCATCCAGCGGACCGTCCGGGATCTGTTCAATTCCTCCGTGGACCGCATGGTCATCGACGACGAAGAGGAGTACGCCCGCTGCCGCTCCTTCCTGGAGAGCTACTACCCTCACCTCCTTCCCCGGCTCCAGCACTACGCGGAGGAGGAGCCCATCTTCGACCACTACGGCATCGAGCTCGAGATCGAGCGGGCGCTGGGCCAGCGGGTATGGCTCCGCAGCGGAGGCTACATCGTGATCGACCAGACCGAGGCCCTCACCACCATCGACGTGAACACGGGGCGCTTCGTGGGCAAGCGGAATCCCGAGGAGACCATCCTCCAGACCAACCTCGAGGCCGTGCGCGAGATCGTCACCCAGCTCCGCCTCCGCAACCTGGGCGGGATCATCATCGTGGACTTCATCGACATGGAGCGGGAGGAGAGCAAGGAGAAGGTCTACAACGCCTTCAAGGAAGAGCTCCGCAAGGACCGCTCCCGTACCAACATCCTCAAGATCAGCGACCTGGGCCTGGTCGAGATGACCCGCAAGCGCGTGCGGGACAGCCTCCAGCGCACCCTCTGCGCGCCCTGCCCCTACTGCGAGGGGCGCGGGCGGGTGAAATCTCCCGCCTCGGTCGGCTACGAGGCCCTGCGGGAGGTGAGCCGGGCGCGGCACGCCCACCGGAAGAGCCGGAAGTTCCTCCTCAACGTCCACCCGGACGTGGGGAGCCGCCTCCTGGAGGACGAGCGGCGGCACGTCGAAGAGGTGGAGAAGCGCCTCGGCGTCCAGCTCGTCATCAAGCCCGACCCCGAGCTGCACATGGAGGGCTTCGAGGTCATCCCCGTCTGAGCCTGCGGTTGACACCCCCGCCCCTGCGCCATTAGGCTCTGCCCGATCGTTGCAAGGAGAGGTTGAATGCGCCGGAGCCTCGTCGTCCTACTGCTGCTGAGCTCCGCGGGCTGCGCGGGCTTCCCGCAGTCCGGGCAGGATGTACCCGCTCCCTCCTCGGCCGAGGAGAAACCGAACATCCTTCAACGTCAGATCGTGGCCGCGCAGGAGCGGAGCGCCCGCCTCGAAGTCCAAACCAACCAGCTCGCCAATCAGGTGAAAACCCTTGGGAACGTGGTCCGCGAACTCCAGGGGCAGCAGAGCCGCATGGAGGAGCAGATCGAGAAGCTGCGGCGGGAGATGATGGCGGCGAAGCCGATGCCCCCCTCCCCGCCCGCTCCTCCTTCGCCGCTCGCTCCCCGCCCCCCCGCCGCCGGAGGAGGCACTCCGCCCAGCGGACCCTCCCGGCTGGCCTCCCTCCCGCCGGAAGACGCCTACAACCTGGCCTATCGAGCGGTGCGTCAGCGGCAAAGCCGCGAAGCGGTTTCGCTCTTCCAGGAATTCCTGCGGAGGCATCCCACAAACCCTCTCGTGGCCAACGCCCGTTACTGGTTGGGGGAAAGCCACTACGATTTGAGCGAGTACACCCCGGCCCTCGAGGCGTTCGAGAAGGTACTGGGCCTCCATCCCTCGAGCCGCAAGGTTCCGGACGCTATCTACATGCGGGGCCTGACTTTTCTCCGCCTGAAGAAGCCCCGGGAGGCCGCCCTGGAGTTTGAAAAACTGATCGAGCGTTTCCCCCGCCACCCTCTCACCGAGCGGGCGAAACGCCAGCTCCGGACCCTCAATCTTTCGGGGAACAACGTCCAGCGCTAGCACGGGCCAATCGGTTCCAGACCGTCGAGCGTCGAAAAAACGAAAATCCTTGCCCTCCCCCTCCCTCAAATTCCGCGCCCTTGACACGGGTCGCACCCTCCGTGGTATGGAACCAGTGCCCCGAAAGGGGGGAGTGACACTATTTGAGGTACGGGGATGGAAGGATTAATCGAGGGAATCCGCCGCTCCTGGAATTCCGGGGCTCCCTCCATTTCGGACGCCTGGCTGGTTCTTCAGGTGCTGCCCGGCATGACCCCCGAGCGGCTCCACCGCCTTCTGGAGGCCCTGGGAGGCCCCCGGGAGGCCCTGGCCGCCCCGGCGGAGGACTTCGCCCGGTTTGCTGGCCCGAAGGCCGCGGAGGCCCTCCAGCGCGAGGCCCCGTCCGACCTGGCCGCTCGTCTCCGGCGGGAGGCAGAGGCCCGAGGGGCCGGGATCGTGACCCGGGACCAAGCGGCCTTCCCCGAACTCCTCCAGCCCATCTTCGGGCCCCCCGGCGCTCTCTATGTTGAGGGAAAGCTGGAGGCCGGGCCCGCCCTCTCCCTCGTGGGGACGCGCTACCCGAGCGAGTACGGGCGCCGGATGGCCCGCGAGCTGGCCGGTGCCCTCGCCGGCCAGGGTTTCACCATTGTCAGCGGGATGGCCCACGGAATCGACGCCGAGGCCCACCTTGGCACCCTCGAGGCGGGCGGCCGCACCATGGCCGTCCTGGGGTGCGGCCTGGGGGTGCAGTACCCCTCCGATCATCAGGAGCTGCGGGCGAAGATTGCGTCCCAGGGCTCCGTGATCTCGGAGTTTCCGTGGGAGGCCACCCCCTACCCGGCGAATTTTCCCCGCCGCAACCGCGTCATCAGCGGGCTCTCGGCGGCCACCATCGTCATCGAGGCCGCCCACCGGAGCGGCGCCCTCCTCACCGCCAGACTGGCGGCCGAGCAGGGACGCGAGGTCATGGCCTTGCCCGGCCCGGTCCACACGGGCAAGAGCGGCGGCTGCCACCGCCTGATCAAAGAAGGCGCCCAGCTGGTGGAGGGCGTGGAGGACATCCTGGCCGCCCTGCCCTCCTTCGTGCGGAGCCAGGCCGCCACCCAGCCCCAGGCCCGGCCGGAATCTCATTCGGCCGCACCGGAGGCGGAGGACCCCTCCCTCCCGGAGGCGGAGCGCGCGCTGCTGGCCCGGCTCGGAGCGGGGGAGGATTCCATCGAGGGCCTCAGCCGCTCTCTTGGAATGCGGCCCGAAGAGGTGTCCGGCGCCCTCCTCCAGCTCGAGATCCGGGGGAGAGTCCGGCGGACGGGCGGGGGCCTGTACCGAAGGGCGTGAGCCGTCGGGGAGTACGCGCATGCGGGACAAACTGTTCGCCATGATGCGGCTGCTGGTAGACAAGGCGATGGAGGGAAGCTCCATCCTCCAGGACGAGCGCGAGATCTCCAACTTCCTTGCCAGCCGGGGCTTCCAGCAGGAAGACATCTACGACGCCCTCTCCTGGCTCCAGCAACTCCCCATGGACCGGCGCGAGGGCGGGGACGCCTTCGCCCAGAGCCGGAAGGGGCGGGCGGTGCGCGTGCTGCACCCGGAGGAGCACCTGGCCTTCTCCCCCGCGGCACAGGGGATCATCCACCGTCTCTACAACGCCGGAGCCATCGACGACTGGCTCCGCGAGGAGCTCATCCAGCGGTGCATCGATCTCAGCGAGGAGGAGATCGGGCTCTCCGAGGTCCGGACGGTCGCGCTCCTGGTCCTTCTCCGGGAGCGCCGTGACGCACTGAGGCCCGGCGTGTTACAGATGCTCCAGGATGACAATGTCCGCCTGTCGAACTGAGGAAGCATGACCGAGAACAAGACCAAGGCCCTCCCGAGGGCCAAGATGACCCAGCGCAAGACCCGGAGCACGGGAGCCGCGGCCGCGCCGAAGCTTCTCATCGTCGAGTCGCCGGCGAAGGTGAAGACGATCCAGAAGATCCTGGGGCCAGAGTTCGCCATCATGGCCTCCAGGGGTCACGTGCGCGATCTCCAGAAGACTGGCGAGCGGCGAATGGGGATCGACATCCGGCACGACTTCCGCGCCGACTACGGCGAGATCCCCGCCAAGAAGAAGGCCATCGAGGAGCTGCGCCGCGCCGCCAAAGCGGCCCGGGAGATCTACCTCGCCCCCGACCCCGACCGCGAAGGCGAGGCCATCGCCTGGCACGTCAAGGAGATCCTCGGGGACGGCCGCCGCGAGGACTCCATCTACCGCGTCTCGTTCAACGAGATCACCTCCCGCGCCGTGAAGGAGGCGCTCCAGCATCCGGGGCGAATCGACCAGAAGAAGGTGGACGCCCAGGAAACCCGCCGCAAGCTGGACCGCATCGTGGGCTTCAAGCTTTCGGGCGAGATTCTGTGGAACAAGGTGGCCTTCGGCCTGAGCGCGGGCCGGGTGCAGTCCGTCGCCCTGCGCCTCATCTGCGACCGCGAGGACCAGATCGAGGCCTTCCAGCCGAAGGAGTACTGGACCATCACCGCCTTCCTCCAGAAGGAAGGCGCCCCTCTCCCCTTCGAGGCCAGGCTCCACCGGATCGGGGACAAAGAGGCAGAGATCGCCGAGGAGGCGGAAGCGCGCGCCCTCGCCGGCCGGATCGAGCGGGCGGACTTGCGGGTCTCCAAGGTCGAGCGCCGCGAGCGCCGCCGCCGTCCCCCCGCCCCCTTCATCACGAGCACCCTTCAGCAGGAGAGCTCCAACAAGCTCCGCTACAGCGCCAAGCGCACCATGAGCATCGCCCAGACCCTCTACGAGGGCGTGGACCTGGGCCGCGAGCTGGGCACTGTCGGCCTCATCACCTACATGCGGACCGACTCCGTCCGCCTGGCCCCCGAAGCCGTGGACGCCGCCCGGGCCTACATTCGGGAGAACTTCAGCACCGCTCACCTCCCCGACAAGCCCCCCGTCTACAAGACCGGGGAGATGGCCCAGGACGCCCACGAGGCCATCCGGCCCACCGACCTCCGCCTGCACCCGGACCGGGTCGCCAGCCGCCTCAAGCCCGAGCAGATGGCCCTCTACACCCTCATCTGGAGGCGCTTCATCGCCAGCCAGATGGCCCCCGCCGTCTACGACCAGACGAGCGTGGACATCTCGGCGGAGGAGCTCCTCCTCCGCGCGGCCGGGTCGGTGCTCAAGTTCCCGGGCTTCCTCGACGTCTACCAGGACCGCACGGAAGAAGCTTCCGATCCCCCGCAGGAAACCAACGAAGAGGAGAATGGCCGCGCGGCGAACGGGCGCGACCGGCTGCTGCCCCCCCTCGAAGAAAGCGACCCGCTGCGCCTGCGCGGGACGGAGGCGGCCTCCACCGGGGTCCTGCCCGAGCAGCACTTCACCCAGCCGCCGCCCCGCTACACCGAGGCAACCCTGGTCAAGGAGTTGGAGGAGGACGGGGTGGGCCGCCCCAGCACCTACGCCAGCATCCTGGACACCCTGGAGAAGCGGAAGTACGTCCTCATCGAGCGGCGCAAGCGCCAGTTCACCCCCACCTCCCTCGGCCGGGAGGTGAACAAGCTGCTCGTGCAGGGCTTCCCCGAAGTGATGGACGTCAAGTTCACCGCCAAGATGGAGAGCGACCTCGACGACATCGAGAAGGGGAGCTCCCCCTGGCTGCCCATCCTCCGCTCCTTCTACGACAAGTTCGACGAGACCGTGCAGGCGGCGAAGAAGGCCCTGCCCAACCTCAAGACCCACACCGAGCTGGTCGAGCGGGCGTGCCCCTCGTGCGGCCAGCCCCTCGTCAAGCGCTTCAGCAAGAACGGCTGGTTCATCTCCTGCTCGGCCTACCCGGAGTGCAAGTTTGCCGAGAGTCTCCCGGCGGAGGGCGCGAGCCCGGAGGAGGACGGGGAGATCGCCCTCATCGAGGAGAAGGCCCCTCCCTGCGACGAGTGCGGGGCGCCCATGCAGGCCCGGCGCGGCCCGTTCGGACCCTACCTCGTCTGCTCGGCCTCCCCCAAGGAACACAAGACTCGCAAGATCCTCCCCGGTGGGGCGGCCGCCGCCGCCCCAGTGCCCACGGGCGTGGCATGCGGCCGGCCCGGGTGCGAGGGCGAGCTGGTGATGCGGCGCTCCCGGAAGTCGGGGAAGCCCTTCTACGGCTGCAACACCTTTCCCGCGTGCAAATACGTGGCCTGGGACCGGCCCATCGCCCGGCCCTGCCCGGACTGCAGCCATCCCCTCATGACGATCAAGGTCACGAAGAAGAGCGGCGTCCAACTCGTCTGCCCCGTCAAGTCCTGCGGGCACGCCGAGCCCGCCCCGCCCGGCCTCCTGGCCGATCTGGGGGGCGGCGGCCCCAGCGGGCTTGAGAGGGAGCAGGAGGTCCCGGCGTGAGCGCCCGGCTGCGCGTCATCGGCGGCGGCCTCGCGGGGAGCGAGGCCGCCTGGCAGGCGGCCAAGCGGGGGGTCGAGGTGGACCTCTACGAGATGCGCCCGGTGGTTCCCACCCCGGCCCACCAGTCGGACGCCCTGGCCGAGCTGGTCTGCTCGAACTCCCTGCGCTCCAACTCGCTGGAGAACGCCTCGGGGCTGCTCAAGGAGGAGATGCGGCGGCTCGACTCCCTCATCCTCCAGGCGGCGGACGCGAGCCGCGTCCCCGCTGGCACGGCCCTGGCCGTGGACCGCGCCGCATTCAGCCGCCGGGTCACCGAGGCGACCCTGGCGGAGCCGCGCGTCCGGCTCCACCGGGAGGAGGTCACCTCCCTCGGGGAGGACGCCCCCACCATCCTCGCCACCGGGCCCCTCACCAGCCCGGCGCTCGCGGCCGAGGTGGCCCGGCTGACCCAGGGGAAGTACCTCTATTTCTACGACGCCATCTCCCCCATCCTCTACGGCGAGAGCATCGACACATCGGTGGCCTTCCAGGCCTCCCGCTACGGGAAGGACATGGAGGAGGAGAGCGAGGGCGACTACCTGAACATCGGCCTGAGCGAGGCGGAGTACAACCGCTTCATCGACATGGTCCTGGAGGGGGAGAAGATCCCCTTGCGCGACTTTGAGAAGGCCGTCTACTTCGAGGGATGCCTGCCCATCGAGGAGATGGCCGCCCGGGGGCGCGACACCCTGGCCTTCGGGCCCATGAAGCCCGTGGGCATCGAGCACCCCGGGACCGGCCAGACCTACCACGCCGTCGTCCAGCTCCGCCGCGAGGACCTGACCGGGGAGTTCTTCTCCATGGTGGGGTTCCAGACCCGCCTCCGCTACCCGGAGCAGAAGCGCATCTTCGCCGCCCTCCCCAGCCTCCAGAACGGGCGGTTCCTCCGCTACGGGAGCCTCCACCGCAACACCTACATCAACGCCCCCCGCCTCATGCGGGTCACCCTCCAGCTCAAGCGCCACCCGCACCTCTTCGTGGCGGGCCAGATCGCGGGGGTGGAGGGCTATCTCGAGTCCGCCGCCATCGGCCTCCTCGCGGGGCTGAACGCGGCGGCGCTGCTCCGCGGGGAGCCCATCACCCCTCCTCCCCCGACCACGGCGCTGGGGGCGCTCAACCGCTACATCGTCGAGGCCGATCCCAAGAACTTCCAGCCGATGAACGTCAACTTCGGCCTCTTCCCGCCCCTGGAGAAGCGGGTCCCGCGCAAGGAGCGCAAGCGGCACATCGTCGAGCGCGCCCTGCGGGACCTCAAGCCATGGATCGAGCGGATGATGCCCCAAGTCGCCTGACCGGCGGCCTGGTCCAGGCGCTCAAGCGCTTCGAGGATCACCTCCGCGATGAGCGGAACGCCTCGGCGCACACCCTGCGGGCCTACCTCTCGGACCTGGCCGGCTTCGACCTCTTCCTGCGGGAGTGGGCGGGGGCGCCCGTGACGCCCCGCCGGGTGGACGCCCTGGCCGTGCGCGCCTACCTCGGCCACTTGCACCGCCGGAAAGCGGACGCGGCCACCGTGAACCGCCACTTGTCGAGCCTCCGCACCTTCTTCCGCTTCCTCCGGCGGGAGGGCCTCGCGGGGGGGAACCCGGCCGAGGACCTCCCCTCCCCCAAGCAGTCCCGCAAGCTCCCGGCCTTCCTTCCGGTGGACGACGCCGCGCGGTTGATGGAGCTGCCCGACGCGGCCACCCCCGAGGGCCGGCGGGACCGGGCCCTGCTGGAAGTGCTCTACGGCTCGGGCCTCCGCGTCGGGGAGCTGGCCGCCCTGAACGACGGGGACGTGGACACGCGCGAGCGCCTCATCCGGGTGAAGGGCAAGGGGAGGAAGGAGCGCATCGTCCCGATGACCGCGAAGGCCGCCCGCGCGGTCGAATCCTACTGCGCGGACCGCCCCGCCCTCTCCCCCGCGGAAGGGAGGCAGGCGGAGGCCAGCCCCCTCTTCCGCAACTCCCGGGGCAAGCGGCTCACCACGGGCCGGGCGCGGGCCATCCTGCGCGGCTATGAATCCCGGGGCGGGTTCGGCTATCATTTCACCCCGCACGCGCTGCGCCACAGCGCCGCGACCCACCTGCTGGAGATGGGGGCGGACCTGCGGTCCATCCAGGAGCTCCTGGGCCACGCGAGCCTGTCCACTACCCAGCGCTACACCCAGGTGGACTTCGATCACCTCCGAGCCGTCTACGACGCCTCGCATCCCCGGGCCAGGGCCGGGAGCGGAGGGGGAAGGAAGCGGGAGAAGCGCCCATGAGCGACCCTAACGTGAAATTCCGCTCCACCACCATCCTCGCCGTCCGCTACCGGGGCCAGACGGCCATGGGCGGGGACGGCCAGGTGACCATGGGCCAGACCGCCGTGAAGCTCGGGGCGATCAAGATCCGCCGCCTGAGCGGAGGCAAGGTGCTGGCCGGCTTCGCGGGCTCGGCCTCAGACGCCATCGCGCTCTTCGAGCGCTTCGAGGGGAAGCTCGAGGAGTACCGGGGCAACCTCGCCCGGGCGGCCGTCGAGATGGGAAAGGACTGGCGCACGGACCGGGTTCTCCGCCGCCTGGAGGCCCTCCTCGCCGTGGCCAACCAGGAGACCACCCTCATCCTCTCCGGCACCGGTGACATCATCGAGCCGGACGACGGCGTGCTCGGCATCGGGAGCGGCGGGCCCATCGCCACCGCGGCGGCGCGCGGGCTCCTGAGCCTGGAGCCCGACCTCACCGCCGCCGAGGTCGTGCGCAGGTCCCTCGACATCACGGCCGACATCTGCATCTACACCAACCACAAGATCACGGTTGAAACCCTCTGATGGAAGAGCTCGTCCCCGCCCGGATCGTCGAGGAGCTCGACCGCTACGTCATCGGACAGGCCGAGGCGAAGCGCGCCGTGGCCATCGCCCTGCGCAACCGCTGGCGGCGCCAGCAGCTTCCCCCCGAGATCGGCGACGACGTGGCCCCGAAGAACATCATCATGATCGGCCCCACGGGGGTAGGGAAGACCGAGATCGCCCGCCGCCTCGCCCGCCTCGCCAACAGCCCCTTCATCAAGGTGGAGGCCAGCAAGTTCACCGAGGTGGGCTACGTCGGGAGGGACGTGGAGAGCATCATCCGCGACCTCATCGAGCTGGCCCGGAGCATGGTCCGCGAGGAGCTGCGCGAGACCAATAAGGCGCGCGCCCAGGAGCTGGCCGAGGAGCGGCTCCTCGACCTCCTCCTGCCGCGCCCGGCGGGCTTCGCCGCCGTGGACGAGCGGGGGCAGCTCCGCGACCCCCTCGGCGAGGAAAGCTACAAGCGGACGCGGGAGAAGTTCCGGGCTCTCCTCTTGGAAGGCAAGCTGGACGACCGCGAGGTGGAGATGCAGGTGACTGACAAGGGGCCCGAGGTCCACCTCCTCGGCGGCCCCGAGCTCGAGCAGATGGGGCTGAACCTGAAGGAGATCATGGGCGGCCTCTTCCCTCCCCGGAACCGGGTGCGCCGCATGCGCGTGCCGGAAGCCTTCAAGCTCCTCTCCCAGGAGGAGGCCGACAAGCTCATCGACCCGGACAAGGTGAACTCCGAGGCCGTCCACCGCACCGAGCAGTCGGGCATCGTCTTCCTCGACGAGATCGACAAGATCGCCTCCAGCTCGGGCGGCCGCCACGGCCCCGACGTCTCCCGCGAGGGGGTGCAGCGCGACCTGCTCCCCATCGTCGAAGGATCGACCGTCCAGACCAAGTACGGCCCGGTGCGGACGGACCACATCCTCTTCATCGCGGCGGGCGCCTTCCACATGGCCAAGCCCTCGGACCTCCTGCCCGAGCTCCAGGGCCGCTTCCCCATCCGGGTGGAGCTCAAGCCCCTGGGCCGGGAAGATTTCGTGCGAATCCTCCAGGAGCCCGAGAACGCCCTCGTGCGCCAGTACCCGGCCCTCCTCGCGACGGAGGGGGTGAAGGTCGCCTTCACCGAGGACGCCGTCCGCGAGGTGGCGGGCTTCGCCGCCCGCATCAACGAGCAGACGGAGAACATCGGCGCCCGGCGCCTCCACACCATCATGGAGCGCCTCCTGGAGGACATCTCCTTCTCGGCACCGGACATGGCCGGGCAGGAGATTTCCATCGACGCCGCCTACGTCCGCGAAAAGCTCCAGGGCATCGTCGAGAACCTGGACCTCAGCCGCTACATCCTCTAGATCCGCCCTGCGCGGGCCCTTCCCCTCCCCTTGGCCCCGCCCTCCCCCCGGTGTATATTTCCCGCCCTGCTGGTGGGACTTCCCCCGCCCCGGCAGAGCGGGAGCAGAGCCGATGGACCCCAGAGACCGGGCGGCCACCCTGATCGAAGCGCTCCCTTACATCCAGCGCTTCGCCGGGAAGACCGTGGTGATCAAGTACGGTGGAGCGGCGCAGGTGGAGAAGCCTCTCCAGTCCCCCTTCGCCCAGGACGTCGTGCTGCTCAAGTACGTGGGCATCAACGTGGTGGTCGTCCACGGGGGCGGGCCCCAGATCGGGGACCTCCTCAAGCGGATCGGCAAGGCGACCGAGTTCATCGAGGGCCTCCGGGTCACGGACGAAGAGACGGTCGGGGTGGTGGAGATGGTGCTCTCCGGCTCGACCAACAAGGGCATCGTCCGGCTCATCAACCGCCACGGCGGGGCCGCCGTGGGCCTCTCGGGCTCGGACGCCGGCCTCACCCAGGCCCGGAAGCTCACCCTGAGCCGCAAGAACGCGGAGGGGACGGACGAGGTCATCGACCTCGGCCACGTGGGCGAGGTGACGAAGGTCCAGCCCGACATCATCCACCACCTGACCCGGGGCCACTACATCCCCGTCATCGCCCCCCTCGGGGTGGACGACGCCGGGAACGTCTACAACATCAACGCCGACTCGGCCGCCGGGGCCATCGCGGGAGCCCTGTGCGCCGAGAAGTTCATCCTCCTGACCGACGTCCCCGGCCTCCTCGACAAAGCGGGGAAGCTCATCAGCACCCTGCGGTCCTCCGACGTGCAGCGCCTCCGGGAGGAGGGCATCATCCGGGGCGGGATGATCCCCAAGGTCGAAGCCTGCCTGGATGCCCTGGCGTCCGGCGTCACGAAGACGCACATCGTGGACGGCCGCGTCCCTCACGCCGTTCTCCTCGAAGTGTTCACGGACCAAGGCGTCGGCACCCAGATCGTCCGCTGATCCGCGGCGCGCCTGAGAGAGGAACCCCCATGACGAACGCCGAGCTCGTTTCCCTGGCCGCCCAGCACGTGGCCCCCACCTACGGACGGTATCCCATCGCCCTCGTCCGCGGGCAGGGCTGCCGCGTGTGGGACGCGGACGGGAAGGAGTACCTCGACTTCGTCGCGGGGCTGGCGGTGTGCAACCTGGGCCACTGCCATCCGGCCGTGGTGGCGGCGCTGCGGGAGCAGGCGGGGAAGCTCCTCCACGTCTCGAACCTCTACCACATCGAGCCCCAGATCCGCCTCGCCGAGCGCCTCACCAAGCACTCCTTCGGGGACAAGGCCTTCTTCTGCAACAGCGGCACCGAGGCGGTCGAGGCGGCCATCAAGCTGGCCCGGAAGTACTCCTACAAGCACCACGGGGAAGGGCGCGGCGAGATTCTCAGCTTCGACATGAGCTTCCACGGGCGCACCTACGCCGCCATGACGGCGACGGGTCAGGCGAAGTTCCACAAGGGCTACCACCCCCTCGTACCCGGCTTCCGCTACCTGCCCTTCGGGGACATGGAGTCGGTCTCGGCTGCCGTGAACGAGAAGACCTGCGCCATCCTGGTCGAGCCCATCCAGGGCGAAGGCGGCGTCAACGTCCCGCCCGGGGGCTTCCTCCAGGGGCTCCGCGAGATCTGCGACGCGAACAACCTCCTCCTCCTCTTCGACGAGGTCCAGGTCGGGATGGGCCGCACCGGGAAGCTCTGGGCCCACGAGCACTACGGCGTGACTCCCGACGCCATGAGCCTGGCCAAGGGCTTGGCCGGCGGGACCGCCATCGGCGCGCTGGTGGCGACCGACAAGGCCATGGCCTTCGAGCCGGGGGATCACGCGGCCACCTTCGGGGGGAACCCCCTGGCCACGGCGGCCGGCTGCGCGGCCATGGACGTCACCCTCGCGCCGGGCTTCCTCGGCCGGGTGACCGAGATGGGGGAGTACGCCCTCAAGGGCCTCCAGGCGCTGGCCGCTCGCCACCCCATCGTCAAGCAGGTGCGGGGCAAGGGCCTCATCCTCGGGATGGAGGTGGACCGCGACGCCGCCTCCGTCGTGACCAAGGGGCTCGCGGCGGGCTTCCTCCTGAACGTGGCCGTGGGCAAGGTCATCCGCCTCATCCCCCCCCTGGTGGTGGAGCGGGAGATGATCGACAGGCTGCTCGGCTTCCTCGACGGCGCCCTGAAGGAACTGGCGGCATGAGCAAGCGGGACTATCTCGACGGGACCGAGCTCTCCGCCGCCCAGACGCGCGGGCTCCTCAAAGAGGCGCAGGCCCGCAAGCAGGGCGGAAAGGCCGGGTCCGCCTCGCTGGCCGGGAAGACCCTGGCGCTCCTGTTCGAGAAGCACTCGACGCGCACCCGGGTCTCCTTCGAGGCGGGCATCGCCCA
>MGDP01000054.1 GCA_001790955.1 Candidatus Tectomicrobia bacterium RIFCSPLOWO2_12_FULL_69_37 | reverse complement strand
GATGCGTTATCAACTTATAGGTCTTGCTAAATTTTGATAACCGTCTTCTCGTTTCATCGATCAGAGATATAGTCGGCACCACTACTGCGATATTACTGAACTTACCAGCGGCAATTATCGCGTCAATGATGAGACTTTTCCCAAAGCTAGTCGGAGCACTCAGAATAATGCTTTCACCATCGAGCAAAGAGCGATACACCTCCGCTTGAGATCTATGAAAAACTATGTCTTCAGCATCTAGACCGAGGGGTCGATTAAACTCGAATGCAATCTGATCTTTAACCCCTAGTGATTCGACGTCATCGATATATGGAAACAAACCAATTTCACGTAGCAACTTATCCATGATCAAATTATGGCCGTTTAATAAACTTCTGTGTTCAAGCAACCGAATCAAAAGGTTTCTCGCTTCTTCGCCACGCGTGTTGTCTGCAAGTGCGTAAGATAGTGCCTTCAGGATTGAAAACGCATTGGTCTTGACGAATTGCTCATCAGAAATTTGCTGACCGATTTGGCTAATGGTTAATTCTGCCATGCCGCCAACCTTTTATGGAGGCACTTTACTAATTCATCTTTGTCCCACATTGGCAGGAGAAATAAATGGATTCGCAATCTTCGCGGCAATTCGCCGTTGCTAAAGAGCCCGTAATGCTTGTTTAGTTCATCGGTAATCGCTTGTCTATAATCACTATCATCCATGGTGTGAGATTTCACAACCTTACTTTCGTACGAGAGAAATACGGGAATCGTTATGCAATCGAAAATCTTGTCAAGGGATGTATTTTCATCCAAGAGCTTTCTGAGTCTCCGTCGGTGCGGCCATTTAGGGTCTATTTTATTTTTGATGGCGATAAATTCGGTGCGCAGATATTCCGTTTCCGTGTGCTTATCCAGCTCGACGGTAACATCTTTAACAGCCGCATTTATGTCTTTGTAGAATTTAGCCTCTCCTAACCATAATTCGAGAGATCGTTCCGACACGACAACGTGAACAGCGTCAAAACCTTTTACGGTATCATTGGGGGCCGTTTTGAAGAAAATCTTCGAAATCACTGGCACCGTATTAAAAACCTGGCGAATCGCCATGTGCAATAAAATTTCACCGAACTCGCCGCGTTTTTGAAATTTTTCGGTCGCGTATATCAGAGCGGCCGCTCTCTTGATCAACTTTACCGCGTTGCCCGCATGAAAATGTTTCAGTTCCTCGTGATTCAAGGCGAAATCTGGGATCCATTCAATTATGTGTTCGGCAAATCGCTCAGTTCTCCATTGGCCGTTTTCATAGCCGACTGAAAAACCAATCAAGCCTGGTAAGGGCTCCATACGGTGGACGACAACTTCCAAGAATGGATCAGGAGTCATTCCAACATTTCCCAAATTCGTTATTATTCCCAATTGATGACAGGTGCCATTATAGTCGAAAAATTGCAATGCTTTAAGTATTTTTGTTGGAAGGAGTTATGCAAGGTTTGGTGCAATTTCCCTCGCAAGACAAAAGCGCCGCCCCGGATGGCCGGAGCGGCGCGTCAGCCAGCTCAAGAAGCGCTCAGGCGGTCGTGTTCACCCGCTTGCCGCGCTGGTGGCCCTGCTTGAGCAGGATGGGCTTGAGGGCGGCGTCCTGGAGGGCCTGGACGACGGCGGGCGAGGTGGGAGGGATCCCCCCGCCCGGGCCCGCCCTCTCGGAGATGCTCTTGGTGGAGATGGGGAAGCGCTCATTCGTCTGCTCGACCGGGGGCGGGATGGGCATGGGCTTCCCCTGGGAGCCGAGGTCGGGCAAGAAGCGGGAGCGCCCGGCTCCTTGCTGCGCCAACTGCCTACCGTCAATCGCGCCCGGCATCACCCACCTCGGACCAAGAAAAAAACCCTACACCAGCACATCCACCACCGAGCCCCGCGGCTCGTTCTGCTCCGGCTGCGTCCCCGGGGCCGGGGGGGCCGGCGCCGGCTCGGCGCGTCCGGGACCCTGCGGACCCAGGGCGGCCGGATCGCCGGTTGAGCCGCCTCCCAGCGGCCTAGGCCCCGGGAGGCTCTGCTCTCCCCGGCCGCCCTCCCCGAGGGGAGCGATGTCGCGGGCCAGCGGATTCTCGGGCCCCGCCGGGCCGAGCCCCCCGAACAGGGGCGCGCCCTGCGCCCGGGCCAGCTCGGTGCCCGGAACGCTGATCTGGAAGGCATCGCCTCCCAGGCGCGCTTCCAGGGCCGCGTCCGCCGGCTCCGGGGCCTGATCCGGCCCGCCGCCCGTCTCCCGCGCCCCGCCCAGGGCGGGGGCGGTGTTCTGCTCCACCCGCGGCGCGCCCGGGGCGGCTTGCTGGGCGTTCTCCTCGCGCTGCGGGCGCTCTTCCTCTTCCGGCTCCGGCTCCGCGCGCTCGGCCGGCTGGGGAGCCTCGGGAGCGGGCCGGGGGCCGGGGGCCGTGACCTGGGGCGCGGCAGTGGCCAAGGAACTGGCGAGGGCCGCCCGCGCGTCACGCTGAGCAAACAACTGGCGCGGGTCGACGCCACCCAGGGGGCTGAATTCAATCCGATCAACCATGGCTCACCCCACCCTTCCCTGCGAAATCTCTCCTCTAACTATTGTAGGACCAAACGGCGGAATAGCCAACCGCGACGGAATCCACTGAAATCGCTTACTTTCCATCGGCAGGCCTTCCGCGGCTCTGACCCTTGGCCCTCCTTGGCCGACCCGAAAATCGTCTTACGGGGCTGCCTCCCCCACGGAGGTCCCCGTAAACTCTATCGGCACGGGCTGAATGGAACTTAAGGGAATTTTGTAAAAAATTTTATTGTGTTGATTATGTATTTTGTATATTTATCATTTCATTCTCCCTCTCCCCGGAGATGGTCCCAGGTGGAACCCTCCAGCGGCAGGAGATCCTCGCCCCGCTTGAGCCGGATGCCCTGGGCGGCGGGCACGGCCTCCCCGATGAGGGTGAGGGGGATGCCTCCGGCCTCCCGGGCCGCCTTCTGGAGGGCGGGCACGGCCTCGACGGGGGCGGTGAGGAGGAGTTGGTAGTCCTCCCCCCCGTAGAGGGCCCATTCCTCCGGCCGGTGCTTGCGGATGACCGAGGCCAGCTCCAGGGCCGAGGGCGAGACGGGGAGCTCGTGCTCCCAGATGACCGCTCCCACCCCGCTGGCCCGGCAGAGGTGGCCCAGGTCCCCCGCCAGGCCGTCGCTCACGTCTATCATCGAGGTGGCCCGCCGCAGGGAGGCGATGGCCCGCCCCGCCTCCACCCGGGCGATGGGGCGGAGCAGGGCGAAGGTGAGGGCCGTGTGGGCCTCGTTCCGGAGGCGCACCTCGGGATGGCCCGCCAGGTAGAGGCCCGCGGCCGCGTCCCCGATGAAGCCCGTCACCAGGATCTGGTCGCCCGCCCTGGCCCCGCCGCGCAGGAGGAGCTCCTCCCGCGCCACCTCCCCCACCATGAAGATGTCGATGAAGAGGGGGCCCTCGGTGCGGGTGACGTTGCCGCCCAGCACCGCCACGTTCCAGCGTCCCGCCCGGGCGTTCACCCCCTCGTACACGTCCTCGAGAAAGGCGACCGGCGTGTCGGCGCGCACCCCGAGCGAGACGAGGGCGTAGAGCGGGGCGGCGCCCATCGCGGCCACGTCGCTCGCGTTCACGGAGAGGGCCTTCTGCCCGACCGAGATGCCGGACATCCCCGCCGCCGGAAAGTGGACCCCCTGCACCTGGACGTCGCAGGTCAGCACCCAGCACTTGCCCCCGCCCGCGTCCACCACCGCGGCGTCGTCCCCGTTCCCCACGACGACGTCCGGCCGCTCCCCGCCGGAGGCGGCGAGCTTCCGGCGCAGCCGCTCGATGAGGGCGAACTCGCCGAACCCGCCGGCCCGATCGCCCGGAGCCGCCATCACCCGCGCGCCTCCTCGATGCAGCGGCGGATCTCGCGCGCCGCCCTGCCCGGGTCCGGAGCCCCCATCACCGCCCCGATCACCGCCACCCCGCGCGCCCCCGCCGCGATGACGGGGGCAAGGTTCTCCGCCGTGACGCCCCCGATCCCCACGGCGGGCACCCCGCCCGCGCGGGCGAGCACCGCGCGCATCCCCTCGGGGCCGAGGGGAGCGCGCGAAGTGGCCTTGCTGCCGGTGGGATAGATGGGGCCCACCCCGATGTAGTCCGCCCTGTCCATGGCGGCCTGCGCCGCCCACTCGGGGCGGCCGGCGGAGATCCCGAAGCCGAGCCTCGCGCCCGCGATGGCCCTCGCGCGGGGCAAGGGGAGGTCCTCCTGGCCCAGGTGGGCGCCCTCGGCCCCGCAGGCGAGGGCCACGTCCACCCGGTCGTTCACCGTGAGGGCGCAGCCCGAGCCCTCCAACGCGGCGCGCAGCTCGTCCGCCAGGCGGAGGAACTCCGCCCCGCCGATCTCCTTCTCCCGGAGCTGGATCAGAGTGGCCCCCCCCGCCGCCGCCGCGCGCACGGCGTCGGCCAGGGGCATGCCCGAGGCCCGGGCGAGGATGGCCCGGTCGGTGATGACGATGAGGGTGGGGTCGAGCCGCATGGGTGCCCCCCCGGATCGGGAGAAGACGGGGCCCGCCGGGCGCCCCCTTGAGAGCGGGGGCCTGCGCCTCCTACACTACGGTGCCGCAGCCGCGCCCCTAGAAAGGGAGTCGCCCTCTTGACCGATCCCGGCGCCCCTCCCCCGGTTTCCCCATTGTTAGGGGAAGAGATGCCCCCTGCGCAAGCGGGGCTCGTGCGCACCTGGGCCTGGGAGTGGACCCTCCCCGCCCCGCCCGGGCGGCTCTGGCCCCTCGTCTCCGACACCGACCGCCTGAACCGGCTGGCGGGCCTGCCCCCGGTCAAGTTCCGCTTCGAGCCCCTCCCGGCCGGGGGCTCGCGGACGGTGGCCGAGGCCCGCCTGCTCGGGGGGCTCCTCCGCCTCCGCTACCGGGAAGCCCCCTTCGAGTGGGTGGCGAACCGGCGCTACGCCGTGCGCCGGGTGTTCGGCCGGGGCCCCCTGCGCTGGTACACCGCCACGGTGGAGCTCCACCCCGCGGGGGCGGAGACCCGGCTCGTCCAGACCATCGTCCTGTGCCTCCGGTGGAAGTTCATCCGGCCCCTCATCCCGCTGGCGGAATCCCGGATGCGGGCCAGGTTCGCCCGGGCCTACGCCCGCCTGGCCGAGGAGGCCGGCGCGGGCGCGGCCCCCGCCGGGGCGGGTCCGAGGGCCTCCACCGCCGAGGAGAAGGCCCTGCGGCTGCTCGGGCGGGCCCGCCCCCCGCTGGAGGGGGAGGTCCGGCGGCTCCTCGCCCGCCACATCGCCGCCGCGCCGGATCACGAGGTGCGCGCGATCCGCCCCTTCGCCCTCGCCCGCCGCTTCGGCCGCCCGCGCCCGGAGATGCTCGAGGCCTGCCTCGCCGGGGTGGAGGCCGGCGCCCTCGACCTGACCTGGGCCGTCCTCTGCCCCCACTGCCGGGGGGCGCAGCAGCGCGCGGCCTCCCTCGCGGAGATCACCTCGGAGAGCTACTGCCCGGCCTGCAACGTCCACTTCGAGGCCCAGTTCGACCTCTCCCTCGAGGCCACCTTCTCCCCCGTCCCCTCCCTGCGCCGGGTGGAGGCGGAGACCTACTGCGCCGGAGGGCCCCAGAACACCCCCCACATCCTCCACCAGGTCGTCGTCCCCGCCGGGCAGTCCCGGGAGGAGGAGGCAGAGCTCCCGCCCGGCGCCTACCGGGTGCGCTCCCCCCAGAGCCCCGCCTACGTCTCCCTCCGGGCCCTCCCCCCCGCCGCGCCCGGGGAGCAGCGGCTGGAGATCGCCCTGGGCCCCGAGGGCCTGACGCCTCCCCAGTCCGACCTCCCCGGCGGGAGGCTCCGGCTGGTCTGCCGCAACCGGACGGCGGGGGAGGCCCTCTTCCTCCTCGAGCGCACGGCCTGGGCCGACGACGCGGCGACGGGCCTCGACGTGGCCTTCTTCGACCGCTACCGCCGCCTCTTCGGGGCGGACGCCTTCCGGCCCGGCGAGGGGCTCGCCGTCCAGAACGTGGTCCTCCTCTTCACCGACCTCAAGGGCTCGACGGCGATGTACGAGGCGGCCGGGGACGCCGCCGCCTACGGCCGGGTGCGCGACCACTTCGGCATCCTCCTGGCGGCCATCCGCGAGAACGGCGGGGGGCTCGTGAAGACCATCGGGGACGCGGTGATGGCCTCCTTCAAGGCGCCCGAGGAGGCGGTGCGGGCGGCGCTCGCCATGCACGCGGGGATCGCGCGCTGGAACGCCGAGCGGGGGCGGGAGCCCCTCGTCCTCAAGATGGGGATCCACGCGGGCCACGCCCTCGTGGTGAACTCGAACGACCGGCTCGACTTCTTCGGCCGGATGGTGAACATCTCGGCCCGCACCCAGGAGGCGAGCCAGGGGGGGGACATCGTCCTCACCCCGCCCGTCTTCGAGGACCCGGGCGCCGCCGCCCTCCTCGCCGGGACCCCCCACCGGGAGGAGCCCCTCTCCCTGAGCCTCCGGGGCCTGGAGGGCAGCTTCCAGCTGAGGCGAATCTGGCCGCTGGCGGGCTAGGCGGTCGGGTCTCTTTCCCTCAAACCCGCGGATACTTTGCCCCCTCGCGCTTGTTCTGCTTGTTCTATAATCGCGTCCACGCGCGGACCTCAGCGGGCAGCTCCCCCTTCTCTGGAAAGGATCCGGCCATGGCGGCCTCCCTCCGGCAGCGCCTCTCCCTCCTCTCCTACCTCGGCCTGATCCTCGCCCTGGCGGCGGGGCTGACTCTCCTCGCCTCGGGGCCCGGCCACCGCCTGGGCCTGTGGCACTGGCGCACGGGCTTCCTGATGATGGCCTGGGTGGGGACCATCGGGATCTGGGCGGTGTGGGTTTCCCTGGCGGGGGGGCTCTTCGCCGTCTTCGGGAAGATGAAGGCCCGGACCGCCGCCGCCCTGGCAGGGCTGGCGCTGGGCTTCCTGATGATGAGCGTGCCCCAGACCCGGCAGCAGGTCCTCCGGAGCGTCCCGCGCATCCACGAGGTCTCGACCGACACCGAGAAGCCACCCCAGTTCCAAGCCATCCTCGCCCTGCGCAAGAGCGCCAAGGCCGCCAACCCGCCCGAGTACAACGCCAAGTTCGCCCCCCTCCAGAAGAAAGCCTTCCCCGACATCCGGCCCGCCTACCTGGAGGCCCCCCCCCAGGCCGCCTTCGACCGGGCGCTCGCCGCCGCCGCCGCGATGGGCTGGAACATCGTCGCCTCGGACCGTGCCTCGGGCCGCATCGAGGCCGTCGCCACCACTTTCTGGTTCGGCTTCCAGGACGACGTGGTCATCCGCGTCCAGCGGGAGGGGGAGCGGAACCGGGTGGACGTCCGCTCCAAGTCCCGGGTCGGCGGGAGCGACTTCGGCACCAACGCCAAGCGCGTCCGCGCCTACCTCGAGGCGCTGGGGGGGAAGAAGGGC
>MGDP01000053.1 GCA_001790955.1 Candidatus Tectomicrobia bacterium RIFCSPLOWO2_12_FULL_69_37 | reverse complement strand
CCCGCACCCCCTTCGTCACCCGCCACGAGCTGGAGGTGCTGGTCGAGGAGCCCAGCGAGGGGGACGTCCAGCCGGTCGAGCGGGAGATGATCGGCCGCATCTTCACCTTCGGGGACCTGGACGTGACGGACGTGATGGTGCCCCTGGTGGACCTCTCGGCCGTGGGCGAGGACGGCACGGTCGAGGAGGTCATCGAGCGGATCGAGAAGGACGGCCACTCCCACATCCCCGTCTACCGGGAGGAGATCCACCACATCGTGGGCGTGGTGCACGCGCGGGACATCCTCGCCCTGGGCCCCGAGGCCGGGGGGCCACTCCTCACCAAGCCCGGGCTCGTCCGGGAGGCCTACTACATCCCCGAGACCAAGCCGGCGGACGACCTCCTCTCTGACCTCCAGCGGGAGAAGCACGAGCTTGCCGTCGTGGTGGACGAGTACGGGGGCTGCGTCGGGATGGTGACGGTCGAGGACCTGGTCGAAGAGATCGTCGGCGAGATCAGCGACGAGTACGACGTGGACGAGGTTCGCCTCTTCCGGAAGGTGGGCGAGCGCAAGTACGTCGTGGACGCCCGGATGGAGGTCGAGGCGGTGCGGGAGGAGCTCGCCGTCCCCGTGCCCGACGGGGAGTACAACACCCTCGCGGGCTTCCTCCTCGACCGCTTCGGCCGCATCCCCAAGGCGGGCGAGCAGATCGCCGCCGAGGGCTGGGTCTTCACCATCGAGGCGGCCACCGAGCGCCAGATCGAGAGCGTCCGGCTCGAGCTCCTGCCCCAGGCGGCGGACTCCCCGGGGCTCGAGGACCCGGCGTGAATCCGTAGGGTCGAATCTTGCATTTGCAGGATGGAGGGCGAACACGAGGTTCGCTCCTACGGGCGCCTGTCCGGAGCCTGTAGTCCCCCGCCCTCAGCCCACCGGCTCCGGGGGCTTCACCCCGGTGTCCGCGCCCAGCCGCCTCAGCGTCTCCCACTGGGAGAGCTCGTAGGGGATGCCGTTCTTCTCGGCGTCGGCCTTGTGGCGGGCCTCCCGCTCCCCGGGCATGAGCATCTCCGGCCCCCCGTAGGTGCGGATGTCGGCCACCGCCTCGGCCAGGCGCTTGCGCGCGTCCTGCTCTGGGAAGAGCAGGTCGATCCGCCAGGCCTCGAAGGTCTGGGCCACCCGGCAGTGGGGGGTCTCCCGCATAGTGGGCACCCGCCGGGTCGAGCCCCCGCCGATCACCCCGTCCAGGTCCACCAGCATGGCGAGCCCCGAGCCCTTGTAGCCGTAGCGCGCCCCCCCGAGGGCCCGGACCGATCCCTTGATGAGCTTCTCGTAGGTGACGACGCCCTCGAGGGGCTCCCCGCGCTCGTCCATCATGTAGTCGGCGGGCAGCGGCTCCCCCGCCCGGGCGTAGCGGATGGCCGGGCTCACCGCCCGCTGGGTGGTGGCCATGTCGAGGACGATCGCCTCCTCCCCGCAGGGGAAGCCCCAGGCGATGGGGTTGGTGCCGAGCCGGATGCGCTCGCCCCCGTAGGGCACGAGCCAGGAGCCCGCGGTGCAGGTGGCCCGGGCGGCCAGGCCGCGCGCGATGAGGGCCTCGGCGTAGACGCAGGCGGCCCCGAAGTGGTTGGCGTTGTAGACGTGCACCCGGCCCGCGCCGTACTTCTCCGCGAGGTCGCCCGCGAGCCGGGCGGCCTCCATGGCGGCGACGGGCCCCATGCCCCCGCGCCCGTCCATCGCCGCGGCGGCCCAGCCCTCGTGGTGGTGCAGCCCGGGCCGCGCGGCCGGGTCCACCGCCCCGGCGCGGGCGCGCTCGATGAGCTCGTGGAGCCCCGTCCCCCCGGCCACCCCGTGGCTGAAGATGCCCCGCAGGTCGGCGGCCACGAGGGCCTCGGCGGTGACGCGGGCCATGTCCCCCGGGGCCCCCAGGGTGCGGATGGCATCGGCGGTGAAGGCGGCCAGCGCGGCGGGGGGGACGCGGCGGGTCTCAGGCATGGGGCGCGGGGCTCTCCTCGGCGAAGGGGATGCGGACGGTGAAGGAGACGCCGCCCTCCTCCTCCAGGGCGGCCACGTCCATCCGGCCGCCGAGCATCTCGGCGGTGCGGTGGGCGCGGTAGAGGCTGAGGCCGGTGCCCTCGAGCTCCCCGGCCTCCTCGATGTCCTCCTCCAGCCATTCCAGGATGGAGGTGGGGCGGCTCTCGGGCAGCCGGGCCGTGCGGCACTCGGTGGAGAGGACGATCTCCTCCTCCTTCCGCGCGAGGCGGACGAGGATGGTCCCCCCCTGGGGCGAGAGGTGGATGGCGGCGTCCAGCAGGTCGTCCATGAGGAGGGAGAGGCGCTCCCGGTCCGCCAGGGCGCGCAGGGCGCCGGAGGGCAGCTCGGGCTGGATGCGGTAGCCGCGCAGCCGCCGGAGGCGGCGGCTGATGCGGTCGCTCACCATCGAGGAGAGGTCCACGCTCTCCCGGCGGAACTTCACGGCGCCGGACTCGATGCCGGAGGTGTCGATGAGGTTCCGGACCGTGCCGTTCAGCCGGTAGAGGGTTTCGGAGAGATCCCTCAACCCCTCCCGCAGCTTCCAGGGGTCGGGCTCCTCGGCCATCTCGTCCACCCGCTTGCGCAGCTCGTCGAAGGCCCCGCCCAGCTCCCGGCTCACGAGCTGGAGGAAGAGGGTCTTGAGGCGGCTGCTCTCGGCGGTGCGCTGGACCTGGGCGGCGAGGTCGCCGGGGGCGCCGCTGGCGGCCTGCTCCATGAGCTCGACCAGGGATTTGAGCCGGGAGTAGGCCCCTTCCCCCAGGCCGAGGGACTCGAGGCGGCGCAGGAGGTCCGAGTGCTCTTTGGTTTCCATCGCGCTTCCTCGGTCCGCGGGGAGAGGGGGGGAAAAGATGCGGCGATTCTGCGCGATCCGGCGGGGGCTGTCAAAAAGAGGGCCGGGGAGGGGATTATCCGGCCAGGGTGCCCTGCCGGTGCCGCTCGGCGGCCTCCAGGATCACCTGGGCCGTGCCCGGGGTCATGGGCTGGAGCTCGTGGAGGCTCTCCAGGGGGTGCCACATGGCCTCGGAGATGTCCCCCCCGGCGCGGAGGGTTCCGCCGGCGGGCCGGCATATGAAATCAATGAGTACATAGTGGTACCACACCCGGGACCAGGCGTCCCGGGTGACCCGGTCGAGGACGGCGCAGCGGCCGAGGACCTCGACCGAAAGTCCCGTCTCTTCCAGTACTTCCCGGCGGCAGCCCTCCTCGAGGGTCTCCCCCAGCTTGAGCGCCCCGCCCGGCACGCTCCACTCCCCTTGCCGGGGAGGGCGGCCCCGACGGACCACTAAAACCTCTGAATTCCTTAGGATAATCGCCCCCACCCCGACGATGGGGCGGAGCGGGTATTCGCGTCCCACGGGGGCTCCAGGAGGGGAAATTCCTTGAAAATAGGGCGTTGACAGGCTAGAAGTGCGAACCGTATCATTTTTCCGTATTTTTTGAAACCGAAACCCTTGCCCGAAGGAGAATTCACCGTGACCAAGAGCGACCTCGTTGCGGCGATGGCGACGATCGGGGAGATCCCCCGGGCGAAAGCCGAGCAGATGTTCAATGCCATGCTCGAGAGGGTCACCAACGCGCTCAAGTCCCGGGAACGGGTCGTCATTTCCGGCTTCGGCACCTTTTCGGTCCGGGAGTCGAAGGCCCGCACGGGGCGGAACCCCAAGACCGGGGAGACCATCCACATCGCGGCCAAGGCCGTCCCGAAGTTCACCCCGGGCAAGGAGTTGAAGAGCTCCATATCGGGCTCCTAGGTCCCGGCCGGCAACCCCTCTTCCCACCGTCCACGGCAGAGGCGGGCGCGGCCTCCCGGCCGCGCCCCGAGGAGGTCGCGTGCCGCCCGAGGTGCTCTTCGCCCTCTTCGCCCTCGGCCTCCTCGGGCTGAACGACTTCCTCTACAAGTGGGGCCAGCGCTGGGAGCTCCGGGCGGCGCCGTTCATGCTCCTCCAGAACCTGGCTTACGTCCCGAACGCCCTGGCCCTGGCCTGGTGGCGGGGGGACCTCGCCCTGGCGCCGGGCCTCCTCTTCGGGGCGCTGAACGGGCTGCTGGCCTTCACGGCCTTCCTGTGCCTGCTGCTGGCCATGCGGCGGGGGGAGGCCGTGGCCCTCGTCCCCATCGTGCGGCTCAACTTCGCGGTCACGGCGGCGCTGACCATCGCGCTGCTGGGGGAGAGCCTGACCTGGGCCAAGGGGACGGGGCTGGCGCTGGCGGCGCTGGCCATTCTCGCCGGGGGGGGCGGGCTGCTCACCGCCCGGGGGGGCCGCCGCTCCCTCCTCTTCGCCCTCACGGCCATGGGGCTGTTCGGCGTCATCGGGCTCTTCTACAAGCTGGGACTGCGCTTCGGCGCCCTGCCGGCCCTCCTCACCGCCGTCCAAGGCATGGGGGTGAGCCTGGCCGCCGTGCCCTTCGCCCTCTGGCGCCGGGACCCCATCCCTCTGCGCGGGCCCGCGCTGTGGGTGCCCCTGGCGTGCGGGGTGCTCACCTCCTCGAGCTACGTCTGCCTCGCGGTGGCCTTCACCTACGGGGAGGCCGTGGTGGTGGCCCCCATCGCCCAGCTCAGCTTCGTCCTGACGGGGCTGCTGGCGATCCTCTTCCTGGGCGAGCGCCTGACCCCGCGGAAGGCGGCGAGCGTCTTCTTCGCCGCCCTCGCGGTCGTCCTCTTCACCCGGGGGTAGGGGGTCGATGATGCCGACCTGAATTTGTAGGGGCGGGCCTTGCGCCCGCCCTGGTTCGGGGCCAAAAGCGGGCGACCACAAGGGTCGCCCCTACGGACCCTCCACGGCACTCGCATGTGCGTGGGGGCGTATTGCAATACGCCCCCACGGATTCTCCGCGCCGTATGATTCCACCGCCCGGTTATTTCCGCAGGGCGGAGTAGTCCTGGTGATACTCCGGGGGCGGGGCGCCCGGCTGGCCCTGGACGACGTGGAGCTTGCCCCACTCGCGGCCCGCGTTGCGGAAGCCGCGCTGCACCCCCGGCGGGACCCAGCAGGCGTCCCAGGGCTCCAGGACCGCCTGGTGGAATTCCCCCCGGGCGTCGAGCCACTGCACGGCGAAGCGGCCCTCGACGGGGATGAACATCTCCTCGAGGTCGGGGTGATCGTGGAGCGGCGCCCCCGAGCCCGCCCGGTTCTCGTTGATGACGAAGGAGACCTCGCCGTCCGCCAGGGAGGGGGGCGGGCCCTCGTCCTCGCGCTCCCCCCCCACGGCGCCCACGTAGCGGCGGATGCCCCGCTTGCCCTGGGGCAGCTTGGCCTCGTGGTAGACGTTCCAGTTCATCGGGCAGTCCTCGTAGCGCACGACCTGGGTGGCCGGGTCGTAGGCGGGCGCGCGGACGTAGGGATCCAGGCGGGCGCCCGGCGGGAGGTCCTCCCGCAGGCTCTCGTGGAAGACGGGGGGGCGGTACTCCCCGTCCCCGTGGATGAAGTAGATGTAGCCGTCCGCCTGGCCCGCGTTGCGGAAGCCCCGCATGACCCCGGCGGGGAAGCGGATGACGTCGTACTTCCCCAGGACGACGCTCCTGCGCGCCCGGGTCTTCGCGTCCTCCCAGAAGACCTCGAACCGGCCGTCCCAGACCATGAAGCACTCTTCGCAGTGGTGGTCGTGGAGGGGCTCCCCGTTCCCGGGAGGGGCCATCACCACCCCGTTGGCGAAGTCCCAGCCCGGCAGCGGGGCGGGGGGATTCGCGCCCGGCGGCCCGCCGATGTAACGGAAGGAAGCCCGGTGGCAGCCCTCCTTCATGTTGAGGGGGACGAGGCCCCAGTTGGGCGCCAGCTCGGCGAAGCGGATGACGGTCACCGGGGCGACGTTCGTCTTCCCCGTCCTCGCGGCCGGGACGGCTCTTGCGTCCGGACTCATGGGATACCCTCCCGAGCGATGCGGATGAAAACAGCCCCCGGGAATTCACGGGGCTCATTCCCTGGCGGATTCGGATGGGGAAAGTATACCCGAAACGGCGGCGGCCTTCCCGCCAGGCGCGAGAGCATCCGGGGAAGAGACGGTTATTCCCCGACAGCTTTTCCCTCAACCCCCTTCCCCTCTCCCAAGGGGAGAGGGGCGGCGTGGCACGCAGACGCTCTTGCCGCGGATCCAGAGGGCTGCTTCTCCCTCCTTCGGCCTTCGCCGACCGAAAGTCGGCTTTGGCCGACTGAAGGTCGGAGGCCGTAGCCCCTTCGGAGGGCGAAGGCCCTCTCCCTCTGGGAGAGGGCCGGGGTGAGGGGAAGCTTGCAGGAGCGGGTTCCAGTTACACCACCTTCAGCCGGCGCAGCTCCTCGACGCGCCCCGGGGAGAGCCCCGCCCATCCTTCGAGCACCTCCCCCGTGTGGGCCCCCAGGGCCGGGCCCGCCCAGCGGATGTCGAGCGGGGTGCCGGACATCCGGGGGAAGGCCCCGTGCATGGGGACCGAGCCCAGGTCCGGGTCGGGCACGTGGCGGATGAGCTCGCGGGCCCGGAAGTGCGGGTCGGCGAGGACGTCCTCGATGTCGTAGACGGGGCTGGCCGTCACCCCCCCCGCCTCGAAGCGCCGCATGTTCTCCCCGAAGGCGCGCGCGCCGATCTCCCCGGCGAGGAGGGCGTCCAGCGCCTCCACGTGGGCGAGGCGGGCGGCGTTGTCCTTGAAGCGCGGGTCGGCGATCAGGTCCTCCCGCCCGATGGCGCGGAAGAGCCGCTCGGCCATGGGCTGGGTGGAGGCCGAGATGGCGACCCAGCGGCCGTCCCGGGTGGGGTAGAGGTTGCGGGGGGCGGAGGTGAGGGAACGGTTCCCGGTGCGGGTGCGCTTCTTGCCGTTGAGGAGGAAGTCCGCCGCCAAGGGCCCCAGGATGCTGAAGAGGGGCTCGTGGAGGGCGAGGTCGATGACCTGGCCCGCGCCTCCCCGCGCGTCCCGATTATAGAGGGCGAACATGGCGGCGGAGACGCCGTAGAGAGCGGCCACCATGTCGGCCATGGGGAAGGGGGGGAGGAGGGGGGGCGAGTCCGGGGTGCCGTTCATGGCGGCGAAGCCCGACATCCCCTCTACCATGGTGCCGAAGCCGGGGCGGCCCCGGTAGGGGCCCGCCTGCCCCCAGCCCGAGATGCGCAGGATGACGAGGCGGGGGTTCACCTGGAGGAGCGCCCCGGGGGAGAGCCCCCAGGTTTCGAGCTTCCCGGCGAAGAAGTTCTCCGCGAGCACGTCCGCCCCCGCGGCCAGCGCGCGGAGCGTGTCCCCCCGGCCGGGGGCCTCCACCTTGGCCACCTCGGCCCCGGCGTCGGCCAGGAGCATGCCGAAGAGGCCGCCCGAGACCAGCCGGGTCAGGTCGAGCACCCTCACCCCATCGAGCGGGCCTGGCACGGGCTCCCTCCTCTCCTGCGCTCGGACGCTTCGCCTGGGCGGTGCGTTCCGGTATTGTAACCGGGGGAGGCGCGGGCGGCGCAACGGGAGGGATTTGGTTGAAACGGATATGCGTCTTCGCCGGCTCGAAGGCGGGCGGGAACCCCCTCTACCGGGAGGCGGCGGCGGAGCTGGGCCGGCGGCTCGCGGGGGAGGGCGTCGGGGTGGTCTACGGCGCCGGGCGGAACGGCCTGATGGGCGCCCTGGCGGACGCCGCCCTCGCGGCGGGCGGGAAAGTCATCGGCGTCATCCCCGAGAGCCTGATGGACGTGGAGCCCCCGCACGAGGGGGTGACCGAGCTGCGCATCGTGAGGTCCATGCACGCCCGCAAGGCGCTCATGGAAAAGCTCTCGGACGGCTTCATCGCCCTCCCCGGCGGGCTCGGCACCGTCGAGGAGACCATGGAGATGATCACCTGGGCCCAGCTCGGCTACCACGCCAAGCCGGTGGGGCTCCT
>MGDP01000052.1 GCA_001790955.1 Candidatus Tectomicrobia bacterium RIFCSPLOWO2_12_FULL_69_37 | reverse complement strand
CTGCAAGCAGCAGCTGACGGCCTTCTCCCGGGCGGGCAAGCTCGCGGAGGAGGGCGTCAAGGTTGTTGCGGCCTCGGTGGACACCGAGGAGAACGCCAAGAAGACGGTCGAGGAGTGCGGGATTGATTTCCCGGTGGGCTACGGGCTCGACAACAAGAAGGTTTCCGAGCTGACGGGCTGCTTCTACGAGGAGAAGCGCCAGATCCTCCACAGCACGGGTTACGTCCTGAAGCCCGACGGCACTATCGCCGTCGCGGTCTACAGCACGGGCCCCATCGGCCGGCTCGTGTGGCAGGACGTGCTCGGGCTGGTCCAGTTCTACAAGAAGATGGCGGCCCAGCAGAAGTAAGCGCCGGTTGCGGAGCGCCCCCGCGGCACCCCGCGGGGGCGCTTTTTTCCGCGATTGCCGATAAAATGGTTCCGGCCGGCTTCTTCTTTCCAGCCTGGAGGGCGCGATGGCGAAGGCGAACGCGAAGTTCCTGGACACGGGCGACATGTTCCCCCGCCTGGAGTTCTCCAAGATAGGTGGGGGGAAGATCGCCCTGCCGGACGACCTCAAGGGCTCCTGGGGGGCCGTCCTCCTCTACCGCAGCCATTGGTGACCCTACTGACTGGTGCAGCTCGCCGCATTCTCCCGGGCGGGAGAAAAGCTCGCAGCCGAAGGCATCAAGGTGGTGGCCGCCTCCACGGATCCCGAGGATGAGGCCAGGAAAACCATCGCCCACAGCGAGGTCAATTTCCCGGTGGGGTACAGCGTGGATCCGGTGAAGGTTTCCGAGGTCACGGGAGCCTTCTATCAGCCGGATCCTCCCAACCGGCCCCGGTCCTACCTCCACACGACTAATTTCCTCCTGTCGCCGGACGGCAAGGTGAACATCGCCGTCTACAGCTCCGGGCCGCTCGGGAGGCTCGTCTGGCAGGACGTGCTCCAGGCCGTCCAGTACCGCAAGAAGATGCTGGCGGAAGCGAAGAAATCCTGATGGAGAGGGGTGTCATGCGGCAAGGCCAGGAGGTTCCTGGCCTTGCCGCATTTTCCAAGGCGCGTGAAAAGGGGCTATATTTTGACTGTCTTTGCTGTCTTGATGACGTTGCCTTTTCCGGTGGGAGACCCGTGAAGCGCCTGAGTGCTTGCCTTGCAGTAGGTGCCCTGCTGGCGATGGGGCACCCTTTGCACTCTCTCGCTGGGGACGGCCGCGCCCGCCATTCCGCCGTGATGGAAGAGCCTTCCCACGGGAAAGCCTTCTGCGCCGCTGGCCTGTCCTGCTGCGCCGTGGTTCCCCTGGCCGGCGGGTCCTCGCGGTATGATTCCGGCAGTGAACCGTTCCCTCCTGGGAAGATGGGACTCGCCGCTGCTTCTTTCGTCCCTGAGTCTCCTCCTCCTGAAGGCGCCGCACGCCTCTTCTAGAAACGGCCTGGGTTTTCACGGTCGCGCGGGTTTCCAGCAGGGAGATTCCGCCGGTGAGCGCCGGGGCACCCGACCGCGGGTGGCGCCTGTGCGCGCTTGGGAGGTGCGGTGCATGTTCGGGCAGTGCGTCAATCGCAGGGTGATGGCGTGGTTGATGGGCAGTGCGCTGGCGGCGGCCGGCTTGGCGGCGGGTGTCGTGGGCCTTCCCGCCCGATGGGCAGGGGCTCAGCAGCCGCACGGGAGCTCGGCTCCCGCTATGCAAGAAGAGGCTCCCATACGGATGACCATGGAGGAGCTCCACCGGCAGGGAGGGGTCCCCAAGGGCTGGAAGTTCCTCCTCCCGAAGGGTGACGCCCCGGCGGGCCGCGAGGTTTTCGTGAAGATGGAGTGCTACTCCTGCCATGTCGTCAAGGGGGAGAACTTCCCCACCAGCAGCACGCGGGAGCCGGGCAAGGGGCCCGAGCTTACGGGAATCGGAGGAGCCCACCCCCCGGAGTATTTCTTCGAGGCTATCCTCAACCCCAACCGGGTGACCATCCAGGGCACCGGCTATACCGACAAGCAGGGGCTCTCCACCATGCCGAACTACAACGACACCATGACCCTGGAGGAAGCGGTGAACCTGGTGGCCTATCTGAAGAGCCTGGCAAAAGGAGGCGACCACTCCGGCATGGGCATGACGCCCGGGAAACCCATGGAAGGAGGACAGCCGCATGGGGAGATGCCCATGGGCCAAGGTGGGTCCATGCGCGGTCCCGGGCACTAGGACCGATGGCCGCTGAGGAGCTTTGAAGGGCGGGCCCTCCTTCTCCCCCGGCGGAGGTTGCACGGCCGGGGGAGAGGGCTCTGCCCCTATTCGTATCGCAGGGCGTCGATGGGGTTGAGGCGGGCGGCCTTCCGGGCCGGGTAGAAGCCGAAGAAGATTCCCACCGCCCCGGCGAAGCCGAAGGCGATGAGGATGGAGTCCGGCAGGATGAGGACGGGCCAGCCGGCGAAGCGGGCGATGGCCCCCGAGCCCCCCAGCCCCAGGATCACGCCGATGAGCCCCCCCGCCAGAGAGAGGGCGAGGGCCTCGACCAGGAACTGGGAGAGGATGTCCCGCTTCCTCGCCCCCACCGCCATGCGCAGGCCGATCTCGCGCGTCCGCTCCGTCACCGAGACCAGCATGATGTTCATGATGCCGATCCCCCCGACCAGTAGGGAGACCGAGGCGATAGCCGCGAGGAGGAAGGTCATCACCTTGGAGGATTCCTCCCGCGCCTGGAGCACGTCCGCGAGGTTGCGGATCATGAAGTCGTCGTCCTGGCTCGGCTGGAGGCTGTGGCGCTGTCGGAGGAGGGCGCGGATCTGGGCTTCGGCCTCCTTCATCAGCACCGCCTCCCGGACCTTGACCGAGATTGAGCCCACCGAGCGGGCGTTCGCCAGGCTGGTCCCGAGCACCTTGGTCTTCGCCGTGGAGAGCGGGACGAGGATGGTGTCGTCCTGGTCCTGGCCCCAGCCGGTCTGGCCCTTCGCGGCGAGCACCCCGATCACGGTGAAGGGCACCTTCTTGATGCGGATGATCTGGCCGATCGGGTCGGTCCCCGCGAAGAGGTTCTGCATCACGGTCTGCCCGAGGATGGCCACCTTGGCCGACCCGGAGGCCTCCTGGGCGCTGATGGCCCTGCCCTCGGCGACCTCCCAGTCGCGGGCGGTGAAGTACTCGGGTGTCACCCCGTGGACCGCGGTGGACCAGTTGAGGTTCCCGTAGATCACCTGGGCCCCGCCCCGCACCGCGGGGGCGGAAGCCTGGACGGAGGAGATCTCCCGCTGGATGGCCTGGGAATCCCCCTCGGTGAGAGTCAGGCGGCTGCCATGGCCGAGGCGTACTCCGCCGGAGGTGACGGAACCCGAGAGAATCACGATGAGATTCGAGCCCAAGCTCTGGATCTGCGCGGCCACGCGCGCCTGCGCCCCCGCGCCCACCGAGACCATCGCGATCACCGCCCCCACCCCGATGATGACGCCGAGCATGGTGAGGACGCTCCTCAGCTTGTTCACCAGCAGGGCGCGGAAGGCGATGGGAAGCGTGGCGAAGAGGTTCATGCCTCCACCTCCTCGAGCGGCATCCCGGCGAGAACGTCGCTCGCCCGGCGGCGGCTGGCTACGGCCTCGTCGCGCAAGATGCGCCCGTCCCGGAAGGTGACGATGCGCGTTGCGTACTGGGCGATGTCGGGCTCATGCGTGACGACGACGATGGTGAGGCCCTGCGCGTTCAGCTCCTGGAAGAGCGCCATGATCTCCACGCTGGTGCGGGAGTCCAGGTTGCCCGTGGGCTCGTCGGCCAGGAGGAGGACGGGCTCGTTCACCAGCGCCCGGGCGATGGCCACGCGCTGCTGCTGCCCGCCGGAGAGCTGGGAGGGGTGATGGTCGGCCCGGTCCGAGAGACTCACCGCCTCGAGCTTCGCCCATGCTTGCTTGAACCGGTCCTTGCGGCCCGTCCCCGCGTAGATGAGGGGGAGGGCTACGTTCTCCAGGGCGCTGGTGCGGGGAAGGAGGTTGAAGCTCTGGAACACGAAGCCGAGCTTGACGTTCCGGATGCCCGCCAGATCGTCCGGGCTGAGGCTGGAGATGTCGCGCCCCTCCAGCAGGTACGTGCCTGATGTCGGCGCGTCGAGGCAGCCCAGGAGGTTCATGAAGGTGGATTTGCCCGAGCCCGAGGGACCCATGACCGCCACGAACTCCCCCGGGTGGATCTGCGCGGAGACGTCGCGGAGGGCGCGGATGGTGTAGCTCCCCAGCACGTAGTCCTTGCTCAGGCCGCGGGTCTCGATCAAGGGCGCCATGCTAGAACCCCAGCCGCAGCCCGCGGCTTCCGGCCCGGCCCGCGGCGGAGCCGGCGGGGGCCGTGCCCACGATGATGTCCTGCCCTTCCCGCAGGCCGCCCGAGAGGACCTCGGTGAAGCTCCCGTCGGTGTTCCCGATCCGCACGGAGACGGCCAGGGGCTTGCCGCCGCGGTCTTGCACCCACACGCGGCTCGTCGTGCCTCCCCCGCCACCGCCGAAGAGCCGCTCGTAATTCTCCTTCTGATCCGGGGAGAGGAGAGCGGCGATCTTGACCCGGCTGGCCTGGCGGAGTTCCTGCAAGCGGGCCTCGCGGGCGCGCTCGGTGAGGTTCTCGCTTCGCAGCGCCATGAACGCCTGCCGCTGCGCCTGGAAGATGGCGTCGAGCCGGGCCTGCTGCCCGGCGCTCAGGCCGAGCTCCTTCACGAGGCGTTCGCGGAACTGCCGGGCGTTGCCCCCGGCGCCTTCGCCCCCGGAGCTGCCCCGGGAGGCGTTGCCCGCCGCGGTTGCGCCCCCGCCCGGGGATGAAGCGGGCGCCGCGCCGTCCGGGTTGAAGCGGAGGGCTGAGTTGGGGATCCTGAGGATGTTCTCCTTGTGATCCACCACGAGCCGCACGTTGGCCGTCATCCCGGGGAGGAGCCGTAGGCTCGGGTTCGGGGCCGAGACGACGACGTCGTAGGTCACCACGTTCTGGACGACCTGAGGCGCCTTCCGGATCTGGACCACCTCGCCGCGGAAGGACTGGCCCGGGAAGGCGTCCACCGTGAAGGCGGCCGGCATGCTGGGGCGGATGCGGCTGATGTCGGCCTCGTCCACGCTGGTGTTCACCTGCATCCGGGAGAGGTCCTGGGCGATGGTGAAGAGGGTAGGGGCCTGGAGGCTGGCTGCCACGGTCTGGCCCACGTCCACGTTGCGCGAGACGACCACCCCGTCCACCGGCGCGCGGATGATGGTGTTCTCCAGGTCCACCTTGGTCTGGCTCAGGGAGGCTTCTTTCTGCTTCAGCATCGCCCGGGCGTTCTGGAGCATGGCCTCGGTCACCCGGAGCTGGGCCTGGGAGGCCCGGATCCCGCTCCGCTGGGCTTCTTCCTGAGCCCGGGTGGCCTCGAGCTGGGCGGCCGACGTGTCGTGCGCGGCCTCGGCCGAGTCGATCGTGCTCTGGGGGATGAGCTTCTCCCGGAAGAGCTGCCGCTGGCGGTCGAGGTTGCGCTTGGCGTCGAGGAGGGTCACCCGGGCCTTGACGGTCTGGGCGGCGGCGGCGGCGGCGGCGGCCTTGGCGTTCTGGAGGTCGGCCCGGGCGCGCTCGAGGCCGGCCTGCTGGTTGAGGATGGTCGCCCGGGCGGCCTCGAGCTCGGCGGCCGCCTGGTTCACCTTGGCCTCGAAGATCTCGGGCGCGATGCGGGCGACCACCTGCCCGGTGCGCACGGGGGTGTTGAAGTCGGCGAGGAGCTCCTTGATCTGGCCCGAGACCTGGGAGCCCACGATGACGCTGGTCACGGCGTTGAGGGTGCCGGTGGCCGAGACGGCGGCGGTGAGGGTCCCCCGCTCCACCTTGGCGAGCCGGAAGCCCGGCCCATTCCCATCCCGGGAGCCCAGGAGAGCGTAAGCCCCGCCCGCAACGATCAGTCCCGCCAGAGCCATCAACAGGTAGCGCCGCCGCATCGGCCTTACCCCCAGAGAAGGGGGATGCATCCTCACCCCAACAGGGGATTATACCCCTAAATTTCCCTTGCCAGGATTAGACGGAGGGGGGTTCCGAGGGACGGGCTGGGAGCCTTGGAGGGCGGCAGGAATATCCCTGCTTTTGACGGGGTTAGGGAAGTAGCTGTATCGTGACCATGAAGATTCACGAGGGGGCTTCATGAGCAAGATGGTGAAACCTGTCCTGTTGATAGCGGCGGTATTCTGGGTTCTTATCAGCGCCGCCGCCCTCGCCATGGAGTGCGGCTCCATGGGGAGCCCCCCCTGCGCCGTGACGGTTTCCTGCTCCGCCTCGCTGAATTGTTCGACTATCGCCGAAGCGAAGGTTTCGTTTCCATCCCTTCAAACAGGGCGTCAGGCCGCCTGGACGCACGAGCATCCGCGCAAAGAGCATATCCCCCTTCCGGATTTCCCTCCTCCCAAACGCTCCGCTTAGTTTCTTTCTTTACGTAGCCTCGACGGACGATGACCTGAGGCGCGTTGCGCGCGTCCAGGCACGTCCAGGCGCAAGAAGCCCCGTGCACATGGAGTGCGCGCTTTCTCAGGTGGCGCGCGCGTGGAGGGATTTCGGATGAGACGCAAGATTGCAAGCTTGACGGCCGTCCTTGTTCTCGCCGCTGCCGGCTACGCCTTCGCCCAGGGCGGGATGATGGGCGGCCAGGGCGGAGGGATGATGGGGCCCGGCATGATGGGTCAAGGCGGGATGATGGGCGGTTCGGGCGGTGGGATGGGCGGCATGATGGGCATGATGCGGATGATGAGCGAGTGCGGCCGCATGATGGAAGCCTCGCCCGTCTCCGCCGAGCCCGTCACCAAGGAGCGTGCCGAGGCCATCGTCAAGCAATACTTGACGAACCTTCGCAACCCGAACCTCAAGACGGGCAAGGTCGTGGAAGAGACGGCGGGCTTTGTCGTGGAAGTCACGACGAAGGACGGCGCGCTCGTGGACAAGATCGTCGTGGACAAGCGCACGGGGCATGCCCGCTCCATCTATTGAGTTTTTTCCGGCCCCTCCCTCTCCTCTTAGGGGAGGGGGAGGGTTTCCGGAAACAGAAAGACCTTTGGGAGGCATAAGTCCATGACGAATGACAGCCGGCAAAACGTTCCCGCCGAAGTCCAGGGAGCTGATCCATCAAGCCGAGGCACTGCCACGCCCACACCGGGAGACGCGAGTGCCAGCTGCCATCAAGGCGGCGGGCTCACGGGGCTCCTGAAGATGGCTGCCTGCTGCGCCGCGCCGATCCTGGTCCTGGCGGCGCTGCCATTCCTGGGCGGTACGCTTGGAGCGGGCGGCTCCACGCTCCTTTCGACGGCGGCCCTGCTCATCTGCCCACTCGGGATGGGTTGGATGATGTGGCGGATGTCGCGCCAACAAGCGGCTGTGGCCAGACAGGCCAACCCGCCGGTTTCCCTGGGGGCGGAAGCCCCTATGGCCGCATCCAATCAGGCCAGCCCCCCGGTTCTCCTGGAGGCGGAAATCTCTCAGGAACTCACAAAGGAGGCCCGCTCGTGAAACGGGTATTCGGATTGAAAAGTTTGATGGGCACATCCGTTGTGGCAGCGCTTTTCGTGCTGCTGAGCGGATTCGTTCCCTCACGTAGCTTAGCTGCCTCTTCGCCTCAGGGCGAAGTGGGCGGCTTTGCCTATGAGCATGTCCATGCCCTGGCAGCGGACGCCGAGGGCAAGACGCTTTGGATGGGGACGCACCACACCCTCCTGCGGAGCGATGACGCGGGGAAGACCTGGAAGGAGGTCAAGGTTTCATCCCAGCATCCCAAGCTGGAGATCATGTCCATCGCCCCGGACATGAGGAACCCGAAAGTCGTCTACCTCGGGACGCACGAGGCGGGCGTGTTCAAGACCACGGACGGGGGCGCCACCTGGGTCCGGATGAACAAGAACCTCGGCGGCATGGACATCCACGGCTTGGCGTTCGACCCCAATTCCACGGAGAAGCTCCACGCCGCCGTCCGGGACGGGGCGGACGGCATCTACCGGACCCGGGACGGCGGGAAGAACTGGGAGCGCGTGGCGGACGGCCCCAAGGGGGAGGTGAAGGTCCTCGCCTCGGTGAACATCTCGACGGGCATGGGGGGCATCTACCTCTACGCGGGGACGACGGAGGGCTTGTTCCGCAGCCCGGACTGATTCTGAGGGTTCCAGGTCGTGGGCGGTCTGCCCGCGAGACGGACGGTGCATGGATTCACGACGGACCCCAAGGACGCGCAGGTCATGTACGCGGCCATGCTCCAGGGGCTCCTCCGCTCCGGGGATGGGGGGCGCACATGGACTTCCCTGTCGCCCGAGCTGAAGGACCTCGCCAGCGTGGCGGTGAACCCCAAGCGCCCCGAGGAGATATTCGTCTCAACGACGGAAGGGGCCATCTATCAAAGTCTGGACGGAGGAAAGTCCTGGAAGAAGCAGAACAAAGCGCGGAATTGAGGACATCCTCGGAGGGGAAAGCCGTCTTTCCCCTCTCTGGATGAGGAGGCTTTCGAGATGGCAACGCTCAGAGAAAAGCCTCGAATTCGAATTCAGCTGCCCCAGGAGATGGTAACGCCCCCTCCCGGGGGCATGGACCGGCGGCGTTTCATGAACTGGGCGGGCTGGGTGGGCGTCTTGGGCTCGCTGGGGGTGGCTTTGCTGGGCTTCCTCCGCTTCCTCTTCCCGCGCGTCCTCTTCGAGCCTACCCCGGTGTTCAAGGCCGGTCCTCCCGCCGACTACATCGCGGGGGTGGTGGACGAGCGGTTCAAGGGAAGCCAGCGGGTGTGGATCGTGCGCGAGGAAGGGGGCTTCTACGCCCTCCTGGCCGTCTGCACCCACCTGGGCTGCACCCCCAACTGGCTCGCCCAGGAGAACAAGTTCAAGTGCCCCTGCCACGGGAGCGGCTTCTACAGGAGCGGGGTCAACTTCGAGGGCCCCGCTCCGCGCCCCCTGGAGCGGCTGAAGATCGTCCTCGCCGAGGACGGCCAGATCCTCGTCGACAAGTCGGTGAGCTTCCGCCAGGAGAGGGGGCAGTGGGGGAATCCGGGGGCGTACCTGCGGCTGTAGGGCAGGGCTACCGGTTATCGTGGAAGGGATTTTCGTGGCGCAAAGCCGGCTTCAAGAGAAGGGCCGCGGAAGGAGCGCGGCGTTTTACGCGGGGCTTGCCCTGTGGCTGCTCGCCGTGCTGGCGGGCGCGGTCGCCGCTTGGGTGCTCCTGGGCCGGGAGAAGCTACCCGTCTACTGGAAGGTGCCCGATTTCTCCCTCACCGAGCGGGGCGGCCGCAAGGTGACACTCGCCGATCTCAAGGGGAAGGTCTGGGTCGCCAACCTCGTCTACACCCATTGCCCCGATACCTGCCCCTTTCAGACGGCGGAGATGGCGAAGCTCCAGAAGGAATTCTTGGGAGAAAAGAACTTCCGCTTGGTCACAGTAACGGTGGACCCGGAGAGGGACACGACCGAAGTGTTGGCCGAGTACGCCAAAAAATTCGGCGCGGACAAGGAGAGATGGCTCTTCCTGACGGGAAAGAAGGAGGACATTTACGAACTCGCCCAGAAGGGTTTCCACCTGAGCGCTGCGGAACCGAAGGGAGGCGCAGGCAAGTCCGGCCCCGGTTCATTCTTGAAATGGCTGTCGCCACTCCCGGCTTATGCTCATCACCCCGGCCCCACGCAGCCCTACATCCACAGCTCCCGCTTCGTGCTGGTGGACCGGGAGGCCCGGGTGCGGGGCACCTACATGGGCATCGTGGCCCCCTCGGCGGAGGCGAAGGGACCGAAAGGTGAGTTCGTCCCCATCTACGAGGAAGAAGTCCTGCGGCGGCTGCGGGAGGACATCCGGAGCGTTCTGCGTGAGGGATAGGTTGGGAGTGCTGGTGAGAGACAGCAAAAGGGTGTTGCGATGCGAGACCTCATCGGCCAGTGGTACATCCTGCTCTCGCAGGTGGCTTATTCCCTGTACGGTCCGATCAATAGCTGGATTGACGCGCTCCAGATCCCCGTCCTGAGCGCCTTCCTCTTCGGGGTGATGGGCTCGCTCTCCCCCTGCCAGATGACGGGCAACCTGACGGCGGCCTCCTACGCCGCCCAGCGGCCGGGCGAGCCCACCTTCGCCCTCCAGGCGGGAGCCTTCTTTACCGGAGGCAAGATGCTGGCCTACGGGCTCTTCGGCGCGCTCGCCTTCGCGCTGGGCTCCGCCCTCGAAGCCAAGTCGGTCCCCATCGTCATCCTCTACCGGAGGCTCCTCGGCCCCGCGTTTATTTTGGCGGGGCTGTATTTCCTGGGCGCGTTCCGGCTGCGCTTTCAGTTGGGGGGCGGGTTTGCGCAAAGGCTGCAAGGGATGGACGCGGGAAACAGCGCTTGGGGCGCCGGATTTTTGGGGTTCGCGGTTTCTTTTTCTTTCTGCCCCACGCTCTTTCTGCTTTTCTTCGGATGGGTGTTGCCGCTCAGCCTGAAGAGCGGGGGAGGACTCGCCTTTCCCCTCATCTTCGGCTTCGGGACGGCAATTCCGCTCCTGCTCTCCGTGGGCGCCCTTGTGCTAGGAGGCAGCCTCGTGGCGGGGTGGACGCGAAGCCTGCCGCGATGGAACGCGGCATTCCGCCGGCTGGCGGGAGGAGTATTTCTGCTAGCGGGGGTTCACGACGCGATTGTTTACAACTTTATCTAGATAGCTGTCGCTAGGGATTCATCTGCTGGTAGACCTGGGTGCGGCCGTCCCGGTCATATGAGTAGACCGTGTAGGGCTGAGCGCCAGGGCCTTCCATTCCGGGAGAACCGACGGGCATCCCCGGCACCCCGAGGCCCTTCACGTCGGGCTTCTCTTTCAGCAACCGGAAGATGGTTTCCGCAGGGACGTGGCCCTCGATCACGTAGTCTCCCACCTGAGCGGTGTGGCACGCACGCAAGCCCAGCGGCACGCTGTGCTGATCCTTCACCGCGTCGAGGGAGGAGTTCGATAGGTCCCTCGTCTTGACACTGAAGCCCGCTGAGCGCAGGTGAACCACCCACGCGCCGCAGCACCCTCACGTCGGGCTCTTGTAGACGGTCGCCACCGGAGCCCCCTGGCTGGGCCGCCCGAGCAGGACGACGGCCACCGCCAGCAATGCCAGGCCAGCGCCAGCCAGCCAGAGCATTTTCCAGGACTGTTTGGCCTTCATTTTTCCCCTCCATTCCGTGCGCCAACTAAGCCAGTTCCGGGGGCGCGTGTCAATCAGGAGCCTCCCTCAGCGGTGCGCCTGGAGCCTTTGCTTCATGTTCTCGGCGTCCACGTTCAGGTTGTAGTCCTGGTTCAGGTCGCCGTCGCCCGCGGGGCTCTTGACGGTGAAGAAGACGTAGGGGGCCTCGACGACGCGGATGCCGTGGCGCGCGTTGCGGGGGATGTGGACGAGGTCGCCCGGCCCGATGACGCGGGTCTCATCCCCCAGGACCATGTTGGCCTTTCCGCTCATGACGAGGACGAACTGCTCCTCGTTCGGGTGGAAGTGGGGGAGCGGGGCGCCGTCCAGCGGGTAGGTGACCACGCCCGCCTTCATGAGCTCCCCGGCCACGGTCTTCATCTCCACCTTGCGGGCGCTCACGACCTGCTTGTCCATCTCGCTGATCTTGTAGAAGGGCACCGTCGCCTCCTTTCGCCCGCTCAGTCCACCCGGGCCACGACGCGCGCGGGGGCGCCTTCGACCCGGTAGAGCTTCATGGGGAAGGCGAACATCTCGAACTCGGTCTCCGGGAAGGCGTCGAGGTTGATGACGTGCTCGATGAGGGGGATGCCCCGGCCCAGGACGGTGCGGTGGCCGGGGGAGTCCCCCTTCTGGGCGGTGCCGCCGGGCCTCATGCCGGGGTCGATGGGGTGGTCCATGCAGAGGGCCTTCATGCCGCACGCGCACAGGAACTCGCAGGCTTCCTTGTCGAGGTAGGGGTTCCGGGGGAAGTAGTCCGGGGTGAAGAGGGCCTGCCTGGACCACCCGCTCCAGCTCACGGCGATGGCGCCCTTGAGGCGCTGAGGCTCGAAGCCGGAGGAGTTCAGGATATGCTCTTTCGTGATGGGGCTCTGGGGCTTGGTGGTGGCGCGCACGTCGATCTTGACCGCCCGGCCGCAGAAGGTCTCGAGGGGCATCTCGTCGATGGTCGGGCCGTCGGCGTAGAAGTGGTTGGGGGAGTCGAGGTGGGTGCCCTGGTGGATGGCCATGCGCACAGCGCTGTTCTGGCGGCCGTGGGTCGGGTGCTCGTGGAAGCGCCAGAACTCCACCGGCGGGAAAGTGGGGACCAGGCACAGGTCCGGGTGGCCCAGAGGGGCGGTGAGATCGATCAAGCGTGCCACGGTCGGAGCCTCCTTCAAGAAGACGAGAGCGGGCCTCCGGCGGGGACCGACAGCCGGTGCTTGCGGAAGAACTCCTCCAGGAGAGCCCGGAGGGCCTCGGGGCGGTCGAGCTGCACGAAGGGTCCCGCGCCCTCGACCACGACCGCCTCCCCGCCGGGGATGGCCCCGGCCAGCCGGCGGGCGGCCTCCGGTCCCCCGGCTTCCTTCTCCCCCGCCACCGCGAGGACGGGGCAGCGGAGCGCCTCCAGCCGCCCGGTCAGGTCTTCCCCCCCCAGCGCCGCCTCCAGGGCGGCGGCGTAGCCCCGGGGGATGTTCCGCAGGAAGAGCCGGTGGTGCTCGGCCCGCTCCCTGGGGGTCATTCCGCGAGGAACCGAGCCCGCCGCTTTGCGGGCCTTGTAGGCGGCTTGTATGTCCCCCCGGGCGGCGTGAGGGCGCTGGGCGAGGAGGGCTTGCCGGGCCGCCCCCTCAGGCGGAGCCGGGTCGGTCCCGATCAGGATGAGGGCGGCGGGAAGCTCCGGCCGCTCCAGGGCAAGCAGGAGAGCCGCCCGGCCCCCGAGCCCCTGGCCGATGAGGAGGGGCCGCCCGGTTCCCAGTGCGTCCGCCAGGCGGCCCAGGTCGCCCGCCATCTCCTCCAGGGTGTAGGGTCCCTCGGGGCTCGCCGAGCGGCCGTGCCCGCGCGGCTCGACGGCGGCCACGCGGTGGCCCGTCTCCAGGAAGGGCACGACCTTGCGCCAAGCCCAGACGGTGTCCCCCAGCCCCGGCACGAGGATGGCCCACGGGCCCTCGCCCGAGACCTCGCAGCAGAGGATGATGGGGTCGTCC
>MGDP01000051.1 GCA_001790955.1 Candidatus Tectomicrobia bacterium RIFCSPLOWO2_12_FULL_69_37 | reverse complement strand
AGGGGACCTTCGAGCCGCAGGAGACGCGGTGGATGTCGGCGTCCGAGGTGCAGCAGATGAAGACCGCGCCCTCGCCCGCGTCCCACTCCTTGAGTTTCCGCAGGGGGGCCTTCCCGGCGGGCGGGGCGAAGCGCTCCTCGTGCTCGGCGCCCTGGCAGATGCCGATGACGCCCCAGGTGCCGTGGTCGTGGATGGGGGTGATCTGGCCCACGTCCCAGACGGCGGCGGCGACGGAGAAGCTGCCGTCCGCCGCCACGTGGACGGGCCAGAGGGCGTAGCCCTTGCCCTTGGTGCGCAGGTGCCCGGGCGCGAGGAGGCCGGGCTCCTTCATGATCTCCTTCATGCGCCCGGCCACCTTCCGGGTGACCTCCTCCTCGGTGCCCCCGGCGCGGACGATGGCGGCCACCTCCTCGACGAAGCGCGTCATGGCGGGGGAGGTCATGCCCGGCCTCCCTTCTTCTTGCGCCCCTGCTCGTGGGCGAGGAGGGCCCGCTTGAGGGGGAGGCCGCTGCCGAAGCCGCCGAGCTCGCCCGAGCTCGCGATGACGCGGTGTCAGGGCACGACGAGGGGGAGGGGGTTGCGGTGCATGGCCTGGCCCGCCGCCCGGAAGGCCCGGGGGCGGCCGGCCTCCCTCGCCACCCAGGCGTAGGAGCGGGTCTCGCCGTAGGGGATGCGCGCGGCCGCGCGCAGGGCGCCGCGCATGAAGGGGGTGAGGCCGGAGAGGTCGAGCGGCAGGCTGAAGGAGGTCCGGCGCCCCTCGAGGTACTCGGCGAGCTGGGCCCGCGCCCGCCGGACCAGGGCGGGATCGTCCCCGCCCTCCGCCGCGGGCGGCTTCCCGCCCGCCTCCCGGCGCATCCGGATCTCGGCGACGCCCCGGCCGGTGGCGCGGACGGAGAGCTCCCGCCGCAGGCGGGCGAGCCGCTTCTGATGATCGCGGGAGGCGGTGGATGCCGAGGAAGGTTTCATCGTTTTCCGATCCGGCCCTGTAGGGGCGGCCGGCCGGCCTTCGCCGGCCGAAAGCCGGCTTCGGCCCACTGAAGGCCGGTCGCCCCTACGGACGCCAAGCCCCCACGCCGGACAATCCCCTACCGCCGCGCCCCGGCGAGGTGGCCGCGCAGGAGCGAGCCGCCGAGCGCCCCCGCGCCCTCGAAGCCGGCCGCGCGCAGGGTGTGCCACATCGCCGTGGTGTTGCTGGTGAGGACGGGCTTGCCGAGGTCCCTCTCGAGCCGGTCGATCACCTCGAGCGAGCGGAAGTTGGTGCAGCTGATGAAGATGCCGTCGGCCTCCTTGGCGTCCACCTCGCGGGCCAGGGCTTCGGCGTTCCCGGGGGGGAGGAAGGCGGGGCACTCGACGTTCTGGCCCTTCTCCCGCACCACCGCGATGCCGTGGGCCTTGAGGTAGGCGCCCAGGCGGTCGTTCAGCCACTGGGGGTAGGGGGAGGCGACGGCGACCCGGGCGACCCCCATCTCGCGCATGGCCTCGACGAGGGCGCTGGCCGTGGTGGTGGCGGGGATGCCGGTCTTCTCCTGGATGGCCCGGGTGATCTCCCGGTCCATGCCGGGGCGCACGAAGCTCCCGCCCGTGCAGCCGAAGCAGATGGCGTCGAGCCTGGCGTGGCCCAGGAGCTCGGCCAGCTCGGGCACCTTGGTGATCATGTGGAGGAGGGTCTCCTCCTCGTCGTCGGTGTGCTTGATGCGGGTGAAGTGCACCGAGACGCCCTCCGGCGCCATGCGGGCGCACTCGTACTCCATGACGGTGTTCCAGGAAGGAACGATGAAACCGAGCTTCTTCACCCACTCCATGACGGCTCTCCTGTCCCTCGGGGGCGCGCCGCGCCGCAAAATCCCTGGATCGATCCTTCCATCATAGTGGAGCCCGCCCGCGCGGGCAAGGCGGGGTGGAGGGCCCCCGCTAGCGCGGGGGGAGCGTCTCCGCCGCCTGCGCGAGTAGCGCGTGCGGGCCGGGCGCGGAGGCCGCGGGCAGCGTCGCCACCACCACGGCGAGGAACACCAGCCCCACCGCCACGGCCTCGTTCCAGCGGGGCAGCTCGTTCAGGTAGACCTTGGCGAAGCCGATGAACACCGTGAGGGTGATCGCCTCCTGGAGGATCTTGAGCTGGGCCGCGGTGAAGGTGCCGTGCCCCCAGCGGTTGGCGGGCACCTGGAGGCAGTACTCGAAGAAGGCAAGCAGCCAGCTCAGGAGCACCACCTTCCACAGGTCGGTCTGCTTGAACTTGAGGTGGCCGTACCAGGCCAGGGTCATGAAGATGTTGGAGCCGATGAGCAGGACGACCGTCAGCATGGGGGGAGTGTTCCTCCGGGGGGGGCAGCGCGAAAAAAACCCAGGGCGCGCGGGCGCGGGCCCTGGCTCTTCCCTCCGCCGGGGGAGGGCCGCACACCCTCCCGGCGGGCACGGGGCGGGAATCTAGCACTTTAATAAAGAGCGGGCCAGAGAGGCTTTCCCCTTCCCCGAACCAGCACCCCGGGCGGGCGGCCCCGGCCCTCGACGAAGGCGGCGTCCGCCCCGGCCAGCTCCAGCCGGGCGAGGGCCTCCTCCCGCTTGTCGTCCGGGGAGAGGCGGATGGCCCGGCGGGCGGCCTTCTCCACCGCCGCCAGCTCCCCCGCCGTCACGAAGACCTCGGGCGCGCGGACGGCCGCCAGGTCCTCCCTGTCCAGCAGCCCCACCAGTCTCTCCCCATCGAAGACCGCCGCCCAGGGGGCGTTCTTCCGGTTCATGGCGGCCCAGGCCTCGCGGGCGTCGTCATCGGCCCGCACGAGGGCCACGGCATGGAGGAAGCACTCGCGGAGCTTCATGGCAGGAAGTCTCTGGTGAAAGGGACTCCGTGGGGCGGCCGGACTTCGGCGAGCTTAGTCGAGCTACCGGCCTCCCCTACTCCCCCCTGAACACGGGCTTGCGCTTCTCGCGGAAGGCGGCGAGGGCCTCGGCGAAGTCCTGGGTGTAGTTGAGGGGCAGCCGGTTCGCGTTCGAGAACTCGATGGCCTGGGGGAGCGGCATCTCGGCGGCGTGCCGGATGACCTTCTTCGCCGCGCGGACGCCCAGGGGGCCGTTGTCCCGGATCTGGCCGGCGAGCGAACGGGCCTCCGCCATGAGGCGCTCCTTCGGGTGGGCGCGGCTCACGAAGCCGATGCGCTCGGCCTCCCGCCCGTCGAGGCGCTTGGCGGTGAAGATGAGCTCCATGGCCAGCCCGGGCGGGATGGCCCGGGGGAGGCGCACGGTGCCCCCCGCACCGGGGAAGATGCCGAGGGCGCACTCGGGGAAGCAGAGCGTCGCGTCCTCGGCGGCCAGGCGGATGTCACAGGCGAGCGCGATCTCCATCCCGAAGCCGAAGCAGGGGCCGTTGATGGCGGCGACGGTGGGCATGGGGAGGGCCTCCCAGAGGGTGACGCACTCCATCCCGATGAGCTGGTAGCGGTCGGCCTGCTCCTTGGTGTGAGCGGCGCTCTCCTTGAGGTCCCGCCCGGTGCAGAAGGCCCGGCCCTCGCCCGTGAGGAGGACGGCGCGCACGTCCTTCTCCCCCGCGAGCTCCCGGGAGAGGGCGCAGATCTCCTCGGCCAGGTTCATCCCGAGGGCGTTCAGGCGCTCGGGGCGGCTCAGGGTGACGGCGGCGAGGCCGCTCTCCTCCTCGTAGCGGATCTCCTTGAAGGCGCGCACGGGCATTCCTCCCGATCAACCGAAACATATAGGGGCGTTCCATGGAACGCCCCTGCACAAGATCATCCCCTCATCGGGGATTCTTCTCCCTCCCCCTCCGGGGGAGGGTTGGGGTGGGGGAACGTCGCGCTCTCCCTCCCCCTACCCCCTGCGCTCGACTGAGCTCGTCGCAGGCCGGAGGGAGGGGGAAATTCATTGCCCCCTACGCCTTCAGGTGGCTCGCCACCTCGTCGAGGCAGCGGGCGGCGACCGCCTTCATCTCCTCGGGCTTGAGGTTGCTCACGGGATGGGGGAGCTGGACGTAGGGGTGCCCCGCCATGCCCTTGCCCTTGAACTGGAAGTCCGCGGCGTTCTTGAAGGCCTCGGTGATGATGGTGGTGGAGGGGATGCCCCGTTTCTCGAACTCGACGGTGTCGTGCACACTGCACAACGTGCAGGACCCTCACCCCCCCAGGGCGGCGATGGCGACGTCCACCTCCCGGGCCATCTCCTCGATCATCGCGTCGGGAGCGGGCTTCGAGTAGTGCTCCTTGCGGCGCATCACCACCCGGGAGACGTCGTAGCGCTCGCGGAGGAGGTCGCCGAGGGTCCGGAGGATGATGTCGGCCTGCTCCTTGGTGTTGTCGAGGAGGCCGACCACCTTGCCGGAGAGGGAGGCCGGCCGGGGGGCGGGCTGGACCGCCTTCTTGCTCCCCCCCGCCGAGGGGTCCACGAAGCCGAGGCTGGCTGACATGCGCGACTCCTTCTCATGGTCCGCGGAAAAACGGGATTCCGGCCATCTTATCGCCCCCCCGGAGAGGCTGTCCACAGGCCGGGCTTTCCGGCGGGGCCGGGAATGGGTAAAACTACCGGACGCGCCGGACCGGCCGATTTCGGCCCAAACGGTCCGGTTTGCCTCGGCCGCGAACGAACCTTTCCGGAGGAACGCATGAGCGACTTCGCCATCGTCGGCAAGCCCAACCCGCGCTTCGACGCCGTCCCCAAGGCGGACGGCTCGCTGCCCTACGGGGAGGACCAAGTCCCCGCGAACGCCCTGCACTGCGGGCTCCTCTACAGCCCGGTGCCCTGCGGCCGGATCAAGCGGCTCGACGCCTCGGATGCCCTGCGCGTCCCGGGCGTCGCCGCCGTCCTGACGGCCAAGGACGTCCCGGGCAAGAACGAGCACTACGGCTCGGGCTACCCGCCCCACGCCTCCCAGCCCATCTTCGCGAAGGAGGAGATCCGCTACACCGGGGACGTGCTGGCCCTCGTGGGGGCCGAGACGCGCGAGGCCCTCGACGCCGCCATGGCCGCCATCCGGGTCGAGATCGAGGCCAAGGAGGGCGTGTGGACCACCCGCCACACCGAGCCCTCCGCCCAGGAGCGCAAGGTGTGCGACTTCGAGGTGAAGCGGGGAGACGCCGAGGCGGCCCTCGCCGGGGCCGACGTGGTGATCGAGCGCACCTACCGCACCCAGCTCGCCGAGCACGCCTTCCTGGAGCCGGCTTCGGGCACCTCCTGGATCGACGCGGACGGGGTGGTGACCATCCGGGTGGGCACCCAGCTCATCGAGAACTACCGCGCCGTGGCGGCGGTGCTGGGGCTCCCCCACAGCAAGGTGCGGGTGCTCGGCACCTTCGTGGGCGGGGGCTTCGGGGCCAAGGGCGTGATGACGGTGGAGCCCTACCTCGCCCTCCTGACCTGGAAGACCAAGCGCCCCGCCGTCATGGTCATCGGCCGGGAGCACGGCATCCGCTCCACCATGAAGAAGCATCCCTTCGAGATGCGCTACCGCACGGGGGTGAACCGCGACGGGAAGATCGTCGGGGTGGACGCCGACATCGTCGGGGACGCCGGGGCCTACCCCCACAAGACGAACCTCTTCCTCCTGGGCGCCATGTGCATCGCGGCGGGGCCCTACGAGATCGAGAACGTGCGGGTGCGCGCCCACGGCTACCTCACGAACAACCCCATCACCAACGCCATGCGCGGGGTGGGCTCGAACCAGGTGTGCTTCGCCTACGAGAGCCAGATCGAGCTGGCCGCCCAGGCCCTCGGGATGGACGCGACGGAGCTGCGGCGCCGCAACTTCATCCAGAAGGGGGGCAAGCTCCCCACCGGCCAGCCCATCCCCCACACCCCGAACCTGGAGGGCTGCCTGGGCAGCGTGCTCACGGCCCTCGGGCCCAGGCCCAAGGCCCGGCCCGGCAAGCGGGTGGGGCGCGGGGTCGCCGCCAACATCACCGGCTACGGCCGGCCCTTCGACGCGGCCGAGGCCGCCGTCCACATGGAGAACGACGGGAGCGCGGTGGTGCGGGTGAGCGCCCCGGACATCGGGGCGGGCCAGGGGGCGACCCTCCTCTCGGTGGCCGCCGAGGAGCTGGGCCTGGGGCTCGGCCAGGTCTCCATCCACCTCTCCGACTCGGCCACCACGCCGCTCTCGGGCATCACGGCGGGGAGCCGCCAGACCCTGATGGCGGGGAACTCGGTGCGCGCGGCGGCGGGGAAGATCCGCGAGGGGCTCCTCAAGGGCGCGGGGGCGCTGCTGGAGGCTGCGGCCGAGGACGTGCGCCTGGGAGGCGGCGAGGCCTGGGTGTCCTCCGCCCCCGAGCGCCGGGTGAAGATGAACCTCGTCGTCGCGAAAGCGAAAGAGCTCAAGCAGACCCTCCACTGCACCGAGGGGCTGAACCTCCCGCCCCACGTCTACGCGGACCCCCAGCGCTACCTGGGGGGGCTGGGCGGCTGGTCGGACTACACCTTCGGGGTGCACGCCACGGACGTGGAGGTGGACCCCGAGACCGGCGAGGTGCAGGTGCTCCGCCACGTGGCCTGCCACGACGTGGGCCGGGCCCTCAACCCCGTCAGCGTCGAGGGCCAGTTCGAGGGCGGCGCGGTCATGGGCATCGGCTACGCCCTGCACGAGGAAGTCACGATGCAGAAGGGCGTCTGCCGCTCCCAGAGCTTCCACGAGTACCTGATCCCCACCTCCTCCGACATCGGGGAGTTCCAGTCCATCATCCTGGAGTGCGGGGAGGGGGAGGGCCCCTGGGGGGCGCGCGGGGTGGGGGAGCCCCCCTGCAACAACGCCCCCGCGGCGGTGGCCCTCGCGGTCGGGGACGCGGTCGGGACGCGCCTCCTCGACCTCCCCGTCACCCCCGAGAGGGTGGCCCGGGCGGCGATGGCGGTCCGGAAGAACGGCCACGGCAAGGCGGCGTGAGGGGGGAGGAACGGATATCGAGACGAATCCTATGTAGGGGCGAGGCATGCCTCGCCCCTACAGAACCTGTCATCCGTGTGAATCCGTAGGGGCGACCGGCCTTCAGCGGGCCGAAGCCGGCTTTCGGCCGGCGAAGGCCGGCCGGTCGCCCCTACGTTTTTCCGTGTCTACGGTTGATACGCCCGCGTCAAATTCTTGCTCGCGCCGTTCCAGCCGTGCATGACGGCGCTGATGGGCCCGGGGATGCCCCCGGCGCACAGGATCACCAGGTCCCCCGGGTCCTTGATGGTGGGGACGAAGAAGCCGTCGTCCGCGAGGTCCACCTTCATGGGCAGCGCGCTGACCCGGTCCGCGTGCCAGCCCCCGCCCCGCTTGAGCTGGCCCAGGGTGCGCCCGGCGTTCTTGCAGAGCCAGCCGCTCACGTCCTCACGGCTCCACCCCGCCTTCTTCAAGACGTTCCCGTGCTCGGGCCCCACGGCCAGCACCATGTCGGTCTTGCGCAGGGCGTTCATGCCGCCGAGGTGGGCCATGGCGTCCGCGACGGCCGTGAGAATCCCCTCGGGCTCCCGGCTCATGTCGTCGAAGACGAGCTTGGGGTTCTCGCAGGCCACGACGGTGACGGCGTCCTGATCGGGCGCGAGGCCGCGCGAGGCGGAGAGGGGCTCCCAGGGGCTCTCTTCCTCGTTCTCCCGGATGCAGTAGGTGAAGCGCGAGGGCTGGGAGAAGGTGGTCATCGAGACGACCCCCGGGATGCCCGCGCCGAGGTTGAGGAGGATGAGCCGGAGCGCCCGGCCGATGGTCGCGTTCGCCCGGAAGCAGGGGCCGAAGCAGCCGCTCCCGCCGTGGAGGCCGATCCGCTTCCCGTAGGGGCCGTTCACGATCAAGAGCGGCGCGCAGCTGTGCATGGTGGCCTGGATGCCGTTCAGGGCGAACTCCTCCACCAGCACGGCTTCGAGGCCCGCAAGCACCACGGGCAGGTACTCGGGCTTGCAGCCCGCCATGACGGCGTGGACGGCGGCGTCCCGCACGGTGCACTCCCCCATGGCCGGGGGGATGAGGCCGATCAGCTCCCCCGGATCGCGCCGGGCGCCCCCGAGCATGCGCTCCACCCGCGCCTCGGTGGGGGCCACGACCGGCAGGCCGTCCGACCAGGGCTTCTCGAAGAAGAACTCGAACTC
>MGDP01000050.1:11188-11942 GCA_001790955.1 Candidatus Tectomicrobia bacterium RIFCSPLOWO2_12_FULL_69_37 | reverse complement strand
GGCTCGTGGACGCGGCCATCGACCAGGTGACCACGGCCCGAGGCAACCTGGGAGCGTTCCAGGCGAACGTCCTCGAATCCACCATCGCGAGCTTGGGCGTCGCCCAGGAGAACCTGGCGGCAGCCGAGAGCGCGGTGCGGGACGCGGACTTCGCGGACGAGACGGTGCAGTTCACGCGCAACCAGATCCTGCTCCAGGCGGGCACGGCGATTCTCACGCAGGCGAACGCCATCCCGCAGGCGGTGCTCCAGCTCCTCCGGTAAGGAGAGGAGGGCCACGTAGGTAACAAGGCAGCACGCGCGCCTCCTCCGGGGGCCGGGGCCAGGGACAGGCCCCGGCCCCCAGGGGGCGGCCATCCGGGGGGAATAAGCCATGTTCGAGGGCAACGTCATTACCCCGGTTGCCTCCGGTGAGCCCAGACCCGCACCCGCGGCCGCTGTTCCACTCCCGGCCGGGGGAGGGCGGCAAGAGAGCCCTCCCGTTCAGGAGGAGAAAGCAGCCCCTCCCGCCCCCCAGATGACGGTGGAGCAGGCGAGGGACCTGGCCAAGGAGTTGAACGAGCGGCTGGATGTGAATAAGTTCCGGGTGGAGGTTTCGGTGGACGAGCCGACACGTTCCTTCGTCTTCGCGATCTACCACCGGAGCACCGGCAAATTGATCCGCCAGTTCCCGCCGGAGGGCATTTTGCTCATGGCCCAGCGGCTGCTGGCGGCCCAGTCGAACGGCCTGCTTCTCGACGCGCAGGCCTGAAGTG
>MGDP01000050.1:0-11170 GCA_001790955.1 Candidatus Tectomicrobia bacterium RIFCSPLOWO2_12_FULL_69_37 | reverse complement strand
CGCTCCCGCCACAACCGGCTGAAATAATGCAAGTTATGCAGCCAGCCTCACACCGCGCCCCCGAGGGATTCCGGCGGCCGCACCCGGGCCGCAGCCAGCACAGCCTTTCGGCACAAAAAGTGCATTAAGTCCCGAGGTTGAAGGCTTCGACGGGGGATGGGCACGATGGCGAGCAACGTCTCGATCGGAGGGCTGGTCTCCGGCCTCGACACCAACAACATCATCGAGCAGTTGGTGGCGATCCAGAGCAACCGCGTCACCCAGCTCCAGGCCAAGCAGAAAGAGCAGACGGACAAGGCCACCCTCTTCCAGACCCTCCAAGGCAATTACCTCGGCGTCCTGACGGCGGCCAGCTCGCTCGCCGATTCCTCCCTGTACGGCCAGAAGACCGCCTCGAGCAGCAATACCGACATCCTCTCGGTCATCGCTTCCTCCACGGCGGCGACCGGCTCCCACCAGCTGGTGGTGAAGCAGCTGGCGAAGAAGAACCAGTACGTGAGCAACCGCTTCTCGGACACCGGCGTCACGACGCTGGGGTCGGGCACCCTGACCATCACCCTCGGGAGCGGTTCCTCGGCCGTCGCGACCAACGTCACCATCGACAGCACGAACAACACCCTCGCCGGCATCGCCAACGCCATCAACCAGTCCGGCGCCGCCGTGACGGCCGCCATCATCAAGGTGGACAGCAGCTCCACCCCCTACCAGCTCACCGTCACCGCCAAGGAGGCGGGCGAGGGCAACGCCGTCACCCTCAGCCAGACCTCGGACATCAAGAGCACCGTGACCGGCGAGATCCTCGGGGCGGGCGCGGCCACCGCCACCCAGGACATCGACGACGCCAACGGCGCCACCTACGCCCTCCGCCACCTGCCCAACGCCGGGACCACCACCATCAAGCTGGACGGGGCCACCATCACGGCCACCCTGGGGCCGCCCTCCACGGGCCTCTCCGCCGTGGACGTGGACGACGCCGCGGGAACCCTGACCGTGGGGCGGGAGTACTCCTACGTCGTCTCGGCCGTGGACGCCTCGGGGGAGACGCTCCAGAGCGCCATCACGAGCCGCACGGTGGGGGCTGGGAACGAAGCCATCGACTTCTCCTTCGACCGGGTCGTCGGGGCGACATCCTACCGCGTCTACCGGCTGGACGACACCGAGTACGCGGCCACCGGCGGGGCGGGGCTGGAGGCGGCGGACTTCCAGCAGCAGGACAGCCTGATCGGCACCGTCACCGACACCGGCGCGGGGAGCTACACCTTCCGGGACACCGGCCAGGCCCAGCAGGCCGGCCAGCGCGCCCTGGCGGCCTCCACCCAGGGCTACACCCTGACCGAGACGACCGGCGCCGTGGTCTTCCGGCAGAGCCAGACCGAGGCCGTCACGGCCAACTACGAGTACGACCTGGAGTTCAAGCAGAGCGAGGCCGCTCAGGACGCCATCCTCGAGTTTGGCGCGGGCGCGAACGCCATCACCGTCCGCAAGAGCACCAACACGATCACCGACGTGATCGAGGGCGTCACCCTCAGCCTCAAGAAGGCGGACGCGGCCGCCACCGTCATCGTGGACGTGAGCCGCAACACGCTGGGCGTGAGCAGCGCCGTCAGCGCCCTGGTCTCGGCCCTCAACGCGACCGAGTCCTTCATCCAGGAAAACACCTTCTTCGACTCCGATACCAACGAGACCGGCGCGCTCTTCTCCGACTTCAACCTCTTCCTCGTCCGCTCCCGCGTGAGCGAGATCCTCACGGGGGTGGTGAGCAGCGTGCCGCCCGGAAAGCTCCGGTCCCTGAGCGATGCGGGCGTCTCGCTCAACCCCAGCACGGGGAACTTCTCCATCGCCACGTCGGAGCTCAGCGCCCTGCTCAGCACCAAGCCCGACGAGGTGCGCGGCCTCTTCGCCTCGGTGGCGGAGGCCACCGACATCGACGTCAAGGCCCTCACCTTCACGAGCGACACCAAGACGAGCACCTCCGTGGGCTACGCCGTGCGGATCACCCAGGCGGCCACCCGCGCCACCGACACGGGGGCGCAGGACGTCTCGGCCGGCATCACGCAGGACGAGACCCTGACCATCACCACCGGCGGCTTCTCGGTCAGCGTGAACCTGACCAACGGCATGACCGCCCAGGCGGCCGCCTCCGCCATCAACACGGCCCTCCAGGGAGGGGGCATCTCGACCCTGACCGCGTCGTTCAACTCCGCGACGGGGAAGATCTCCATCCAGCACAACAGCTACGGCGCGGAGCACTCCTTCTCGGTCAAGTCCACCCTGGCCAGCGGCACCGCGGGCGGCTCGGGCCTGGGCAACGCGACGGCGAGCGTCGAGTCCGTCTTCACCGGCCAGGACGTGGCGGGCACGATCAATAGCGAGGCGGCCACGGGCAAGGGGCAGACCCTCACCGGGAACGCCGGCAACGCCAACACCGACGGGCTCCAGATCCAGGTGACGATCACGCCCGACCAGCTCGCCGCGCAGGGTGAGGATCAGGGCAACGTCGTCGTGACGGGCGGCCTCGCCTCGGAGCTCAAGAAGTACCTCTCCTTCCTCACCGACGCGAGCGAGAGCGGCCCCATCCAGGGCGCCATCGAGGAGGCGAACAAGCGGGTCGAGGACCTCCAGAACCAGATCGCGTCGGTGGAGGCGCGCGTCGCCCGGGAGCGGACCCGCCTCAACGAGCAGTTCGCGCGCCTCGAGCAGGCCCTCGGCGCGCTCCAGACCACGAGCCAGTTCCTGAGCGGCCAGCTCGCCCAGCTCGCGGCCAATTCCGCTTCGATCGCCAAGGGCAGATAGCGGAAGGGGAGGGGAGGATGGCGAACCCGAAGGCCCGCAACACCTACGCCGCCTACAAGAACGTCGAGGCGAAGACGGCCTCGCCCGTCCAGCTCGTCGTCCTCCTCTACGAGGGCGCCGTCAAGCACATCCGCAAGGGCGAGGCGCTCCTCCAGGGGGAGGACTCCTTCCACGCGGGCGCGGAGCACGTGCTCCGGGCCATGTGCATCGTGACCGAGCTGGCCGGGATCCTGAACCCGCAGGCCTCTCCCGATCTGGCCCGCAACCTTTCGGGCATCTATCAGCACATCATCGGACTGCTCAGCCAGGCGCTGCGCGAGCGCGACCCCGAGACCCTCCCCGAGGCGGCCGGCATCCTGGAGTCGCTGGGGTCGGCCTGGCGGCAGCTCACGCAGGGCGCTGCATAGGAGGCGGCTCATGACGCAGCAGGCGGCCGAAGGCTTCCGGTTCAAGATGGACGAGGAATGGTGCGAGGCCCCCGGCAAGGTCGCCACCTACGGCGACCTCGAGGGCTGGGTGACGGAGCGCCTGCGCGGGCGGGGGCGCGTCCTCCTCGGCGCCTTGCACGGGGAGGCCGGCGTGACGCGCGACGAGGCCGGCCGGTGGCAGGGCCGCGCGCTGGGCGAGTTCGGCACGCTGGAGTTCCTCTCGGCCGAGCCCCGCGCCCTGGCCTGGCGGACCTGCGCGGACATGCTGGGCCTGCTCGACCGGCTGGCCGCCCGGGCCGAGGAGACGGCGGGCGCGGCGGAGGCGGGCGAGCGGGAGAAGACGCTGATGGGCGTGCGGGACTGCGCCGAGGGGTGGAGCTTCGTCCTCCAGTCCTTGCGCGACATGCTCCGCTTCGTCGGCACCGACCCCTCGGCGGTCGAGCTGGAGGGGCGGTCGCTGGCCGCCGTCGCCCGGGACCTGCGCGAGACCATCCAGCGGATGGGAGACGCGATGGGCCGCGGGGAGCTGAGCGGGCTCAAGGACATCCTGGTCCACGACCTGGGCTACCACGTCGCTCTCATGCGGGAGGGTTTCGAGCGCGTCCGGGAGAAGCTGGGCTAGCGCGGGCGCCCCGCTCCAGAGATCGAAAGCGGCCCTCCGGGAGCCCCGGGGGGCCGCTTTTTTCGTCCCGGGGCGGGAGGATTTCTTCAGCCGGCCGGCTGGACGGCGCCCTGCGGCGCGGGGGCGGCCTGCGCCCTCCGGCCCGGGTAGAGCAGGACGAAGAGGAGGGAGACGACCCCCATCCCGAAGCTGAAGCCGATGGCGAGGCTGTAGTCGCCGCTCAGGTCGTAGAGCAGGCCGCCCATGAGGCCCCCCAGGGCCATCCCCACGCTGGCCCCCGAGGTGAAGGTGCCGAAGAGCAGGCCCACCCGCTTGGGGCCGTAGAACTCCCGTGTCACGAGGGGGTACATCGTGCCGTGGCCGCCCAGCCCCAGCCCCACCATCGCCGCCACCACGAAAAAGGCGGGAAGGGTGGGGGAGACCCACAGCAGGGGGACGGGCAGGGTCTGGAGGAGGAGGGCCGTGAGGAGGGCGCGCTTGGCCCCGGCGCGGTCCGAGAGCACGCCGATGAGCACCCGCCCCAGGAACTGGCCGATCCCCATCGCCCCCACCAGGCTGGCGGCCTGGACCTGGTTCACCCCCGCCTCGATGGCCATGGGGACGATGTGGAGGATGAGGACCGAGTGGCACAGGCAGTCGGTCGTGTGGCTCCCCAGGATGGCCCAGAAGGGCCGCCGCTTCACGATCTCGCTCATCCCGAGCGAGGCCTCGGGCAGGAGGGCGTCGGACGGCTCGTACGCGGCCAGGGGTTTTCCGGGCCGGGGCGCCTCCTCCCTCTGCTCGTCGGTGGGCCGCAGGAGCATGGCGACCGGGACGGCCAGGGCGGCGAAGAGCAGCCCCAGGAGGAGGTAGGCCGTCCGCCAGCCGTGGGAGGCGATGGCCCAGCCCGCGAGCGGGGAGATGAGGATGAGGCCCATCCCGCTGCCCGAGCCCGCGAGCCCGGTCGCGAGCCCGCGGTTCGCCGTGAAGGCGCGCTGGAGGTAGGCTGAGACGGGGGCCTGGAGGGCGCTCCGGCCCAGGCCGGCCAGCACGCCCGTCAGGAGGTAGAACTGCCAGAGGTTCTGGACGGAGCCGGCGAGGGCGACGCTCCCCCCCGCCAGGAGGCTCCCCGCCAGGATGACGGGGCGGCAGCCGTACCGGTCGGCCAGCCCCCCCATCAAGACCCCGCACACCGCGACCATGGCCATGTAGATCGTGTAGGCGGCCGAGGTGGCCGAGACCGTCCAGCCGAACTCCGCGATGAGCGGCTTCATGAAGATGCCGAACATGAAGTTGAAGCCGAAGAAAAGCCCCAGCAGGATGAAGCAGGCCGCGATGACGCCCCACTGATGGGGGGTGAACTTGCGCATGGAGGGACTCCCCGGAGCGGTCCCGCGGCGGGCGGGTGGAGAAATCGGGCGCGATCCTATCCTTTCCGGGGAGGCGGCACAAACGCGGAGCCCCATCCCGCTCCCCCGCCGGGCCGGCGCCGCTCTCTCCGCGCCCCTCCCCCGCGCGGCGGAGTTGCCTGGGAGGGAGGTCTTCGTGTAAGTATCGGGTTTCTTTGCGCCTCGGCCGGTGTCCCGGCCCGGGCAGGGGAGTGGGGGATGGCCGCCAGGCGCAGCGCCAAGACCAAGAGTCCCAAGCCCTGGGGGGGGCGCTTCGCCGGGCGGACGGACCCGCGCGTCGAGGCCTTCACCCAGAGCGTCTCCTTCGATCACAGGCTCGCCCCCTGGGACATCCGGGGCTCCATCGCCCACGCCGAGATGCTGGGGGCCCGGCGGATCATCCCGCGCGCGGACGCGGTGAAGATCGTCCGGGGCCTCAGGGCCATCCTCCGCGAGGTGGAGGCGGGGAAGTTCCGCTTCGACCCGGCGCTCGAGGACGTTCACATGAACGTCGAGGCGGCCCTCACCCGCCGCATCGGCCCGGCCGGGGGGAGGCTCCACACCGCCCGCAGCCGCAACGACCAGGTGGCCACCGCCCTGCGCCTCTGGCTGCGGGAGGAGATCGGCCACATCCAGGCCGCCCTCCGGGGGCTGCGCCGGGCCCTCCTCGCCCAGGCCGAGCGGGGAGTGGACTGGGTGATGCCGGGCTACACCCACCTCCAGCGGGCCCAGCCCGTCACCTTCGCCCACCACCTGCTGGCCTACAGCCAGATGCTCCACCGGGACGCCGAGCGGCTGGAGGAGGTGCGGGGGCGGGTGAACGTGCTGCCCTTGGGGGCGGGGGCGCTCGCCGGCACCGCCCACCCCATCGACCGGCGGATGGTGGCCCGCAAGCTGGGCTTCGCCGGGATCGCTGGGAATAGCATGGACGCGGTGAGCGACCGCGACTTCGCCGTGGAGTTCGCCTCGGCGGCGGCCCTGGCCATGATCCACCTGAGCCGGCTGGGGGAGGAGGTCGTGCTCTGGGCGAGCGCCGAGTTCGGCTTCGTGGAGCTGCCCGACGCCTTCGCCACGGGCAGCTCCCTCATGCCCCAGAAGAGGAACCCCGACCCGGCCGAGCTGGCGAGGGGCAAGAGCGGCCGGGTGGTCGGCGACCTCGTGGCCCTCCTGACCTTGATGAAGGGATTGCCGCTGACCTATAACCGGGACATGCAAGAGGACAAGGAGCCCCTCTTCGACGCGGCCGGCACCCTGCGCGCCTCCCTCGGCGTGATGGCCGGGCTGATCGAAGCGATGCGCCCCCGGCCGGAGCGGATGGCCGAGGCCGCGGAAGGCGGCTACATGACGGCCACGGACCTCGCCGACGCCATGGTGCGCCGGGGCGTCCCCTTCCGGGAGGCCCACGAGGCCGCCGGGCGCGCGGTGCGGCTGGCCTCCTCGAAGGGCGTCCCCCTCTCGGGGCTGCGGGCGGCCGACCTCAAGAAGGCCGACCCGAGGCTCCGCCCCGCCGACCTCAAGGCCACGGCGCTCGCGCGCTCGGTGGCCTCGCGGCGGAGCGAGGGGGGGCCCTCGCGGGCGAGCGTGCTGCGCCAGATCCAGGCGGAGCGGAAACGCCTCCGTGGCTAGGCGGCGCTGGCTCAGGCGGGCGGCGGCCCTCCTCCTCCTGCTCGTCCTGGGCGCGGGGGCGGCGGGCTGCGGGATGAAGGGTCCCCCGAAGCCCCCCGAGCGGCCCGTCATCCCGGGGCTGTAGTCATCGGCCGGTGACCCGGGCGGCCGCACCGGCCTCCCTCCCGCCGGGCCTTCGCCTGCCGAAGGGCTTCGGCCCGCAGGCGGGAGGGGGCAGGGGGAGGCAAGGAGCATGGGCGCTCCCCCACCCCAACTCTCCCCCGGAGGGGGTGGGGGGTGTAGGGGCGGCCCTTGCGGCTGCCCAAATGCGGGCGGGTACAAGACCCGCCCCTACAGATTCCAGGGGCGGCTGAACGTAGGGAGAGCGGGGAAAGCCGATGCACTATTTCGAGTACAAGGGCGGGGAGCTGCACGCCGAGGGGGTTTCCCTCTCCCGGCTGGCCCGGGAGGTGGGCACTCCCTTCTACGTCTACAGCCACCGGACCCTGGTGCGCCACTTCCGGGTGTTCGACGAGGCCTTCGCCTCGGTGCCCCACCTCGTCTGCTTCGCCATGAAGAGCAACTCCAACATCGCCATCCTGCGCCTCTTCGCGGGGATGGGCGGGGGGCTCGACATCGTCTCGGGGGGGGAGCTCTTCCGGGGCCTCAAGGCGGGCGTGCCCGCCGACCGGGTGGTGTTCGCCGGAGTGGGGAAATCCGACGAGGAGATCGCCTACGCCCTCGAGCAGGGCGTCCTCATGTTCAACGTCGAGAGCGAGGAGGAGCTGGCCAACGTCGACGCCGTGGCGGGGCGCCTCGGGAAGAGGGCCCGGGTGGCCGTTCGGGTGAACCCGGACGTGGACCCGGCCACCCACCCCTACATCTCGACCGGGATGAAGAAGAGCAAGTTCGGCATCGACATCGCCAAGGCCCGGGCCCAGTACAAGACCGCCGCCGCGCTGCCCCACCTCGACGCCTGCGGGGTGCACTGCCACATCGGGAGCCAGATCACCCAGAGCAGCCCCTTCGTCGAGGCGGTCGAGAAGGTGGCCGCCCTCGTGCGGGCGCTCCGGGCGGACGGCCACGGCATCCGCTACCTGAACCTGGGCGGGGGGCTCGGCATCACCTACCGCGACGAGGCCCCGCCGCTCCCGTGCGATTACGCCGCCGCCATCCTCCCCGGGGTGCGGGACCTCGGGTGCACCCTCCTCTTCGAGCCCGGGCGCGTCATCGTGGGGAACGCGGGGGTGCTCGTGACCCGGGTGCTCTACGCCAAGAGCAAGGAGGAGAAGCGCTTCGTCATCATCGACGCGGGGATGAACGACCTCATCCGGCCCGCCCTCTACGAGTCCTACCAGGAGGCCAGGCCGGTCGAGGAGGCCGCCGCCCTGCGCCCGAAGCACAAGACCGACCTCGTGGGCCCGGTCTGCGAGAGCGGGGACTACCTGGCCAAGGACCGCCTCCTCCCCGAGTACCGGCGCGGGGACCTGGTCGCCATCATGAGCGCCGGGGCCTACGGCTTCGCCATGTCCTCGAACTACAACTCCCGGCCCCGGCCGCCCGAGGTCCTCGTCCGCGGGGACGAGTACCATGTGATCCGCCGGCGGGAGAGCTACGACGACCTCATCCTGGGGGAGAGCATCCCGGCCTTCATCGCCGAGGGGGGCCGGTAGGCATGGGCGGGAGGATCCGCTTCACCAAGCTGAGCGGGAGCGGCAACGACTTCATCTTCATCGACAACCGCGACCGCCGCTTCGACGCCGACAAGATGGCCGATTTCGTCCGCAAGGTCTGCCGCCGGGGGCTCTCGGTCGGGGCGGACGGCCTGATGTTCATCGAGCCGAGCCGGAGAGCCGATTTCAAGTGGCGCTTCTTCAACTCGGACGGCTCCGAGGCCGAGATGTGCGGCAACGGCAGCCGCTGCGCCGTGCGCTTCGCCCGCGAGCTGGGGATGGTGAAGGACCGGGCCTCCATCGAGACCCTCGCGGGGGTGGTCGAGGCGGTCATCACGGGAAACCGGGTGAAGGTGCGCCTCACCCCGCCGGCGGATTTCCGCCAGGGCATCCGGGCGGAGCTCCCGGGTCGCACCGCGGTGCTCGACTTCCTCAACACCGGGGTGCCCCACGCGGTGGAGTTCGTCCCCGACGTGGAGAGGGCTGCCGTCCGGGAGGACGGCCGCCGGATCCGCTTCCACCCGGTCTTCGCGCCCGCCGGGGCCAACGCCAACTTCTGCCAGGCCGCCGGGCCGCGCCTCCTCAGGCTCCGCACCTACGAGCGGGGGGTGGAGGACGAGACCCTCGCCTGCGGCACCGGCGCCGTCGCTTCGGCCGTCCTGGCCGCCACGCGGGGGCTCGTCGAGCCCCCGGTGGATGTCCAGGTGCGGAGCGGCGAGGTCCTGACCATCCACTTCACCGGGCGGGGATCGGAGGTCCGGGAGGTCCACATGGAAGGCGACACCCGCCTCGTCTACGAGGGCGAGATGACCGAAGAGGCGTCGCTCTAGGGGCGTGTTGTCATACGCCCCTGCAAGGGACGCCCATCCGGTTCGGAAAAAAAGCAGGGGCGGGTTTCAAGCCCGCCCCTGCGGTTCTTGTCCACCGTCTTGCGCGTCTGTAGGGGCGAGGCATGCCTCGCCCCTACGGGTGGTGTGGAGATTCCCTTACGGCTTCAGCCGCCAGCTCCCGTCCGGCTCCCGGCAGGCGGTGGTGAAGGCCGTCTCGTCCTTGCCCCCGACAGAGATCACGATCTGGGCCTCGCGGCAGTAGGAGGCGCCCTGCGCCTGCTGCGGCACCGGCGCGGCCGGCGCGGGGGCGGGCGCCTGGACCACCTCGTACTGCGGCTGGTTTTGCACGATCACCCGCCGGTAGTACACCCCGTCGTCCACGTAGTAGGTTGCGCCGCCCGCGATCACGGTGCGGTAGCCCGTGGGGATGACGGGGACGACCGCCCCGAAGGGGGCCGCGACCACCACCCAGCCCCGGGGGGCGCGCCGGTAGTAGGTCCCCCCGTGGTAGTAGTAGGTGATGCCCCGGTGGGCGAACGTGCGGTTGCCCGGGGGCAGGACGATCACGGTCTCCCCGTGGCGGAGGCGGCGGGACTGGGCCTCGGCTAGCTCCACGAGGGCCCCGGCGGCCGGGAGGAGCAGGGCGGCCAGGACGGCCGGCAGGAACCACTTGACTGCGCGATGGCGGGTCATTCTCTTTCCCTCCAGAAGCCGGGTGGATCCACGCGGACGGCGCTCGGCTCCAGCGTGCGATTCTCCCGGTCCAGGCCGAAGAGGTCCCCATCCCGGCCGAGCCGGAATGCGAGATAGGCAAAGAATACCAGATTGAGGATCAGGATGAAGATGAGCCACGCGTCGCTCAGCTCCTGAAGCGCCTGGAAGATGGCCATCGCCGCCTCCGCTATCCTGCGGGGGTTCCGCCCGGATGGGACGAGCGCATATCCATCCCGGGAGAAAAGGACTAATTCTCCAGGATCCGCCGGCTCTCCTCGAACTCATCCTTGCCGATCTCGCCGCGCGCGAAGCGCTCCTTGAGGGAGTCGAGGGGGGTCCTGGCGGCCCGGGGACCGGTGCCCGGGCCACTGATCCAGCGCACCGCCAGAACGACGCCCGCGATGAGCAGCCCCCAAAAGATGATCATGGTGAAGGGGCCCCAAAACCAGCCATGCCAGCCGTAATCCCACATCATCCCTGGGCCGTAATAGCCTCTCCACGGCTGAGCGACTGCGGGAAAGGGAGAGGACAGGATACTGCCGAGGGAGCCGGCAGCGAAAATCGAGCGCTTCATCTGCGTTCCTCCTTCAGGGAGTTGGCCGCCTCTAGCCGCTGCGCTTCTCGGCTCCCAGGTGCTGAGGGAGGGCTCCCCCGGAGGAGAGCCCTCCCGTCAATCAAGCGTCCTGTGCGTTACTGCTGCGTGGTCGGGGGCTGCGCCTGCGGGCCCCATCCCCAGCCGGGGCCCATGCCGCGCCCGTAGCCGGGTCCATAGCCCTGGCCCGTCATCCCGGGGCCCATGCCGCCGCCGGGACCCATCATCCCACCGCGGGGGCCCATCATGCCGCCGCCCGGGCCCATGCCCTGGCCGGGGCCGAAGCCGCCGCGCCCGAAGCGCGGCCCGCGGCCGAAGGGAAGGGTCTGGAGCTGCTTGAGCTGCTCGGGGGTGAGCACTTCCTTGGCCTGCTCGATGGCCTTGAGGCGCTCGATCTGGAGGTCGGTCCGCCTCTTCTCCATGGCGCGGAGGTGCTTCTCGACCCCGGCCACGTCCAGCTTATCCGCGAGATAGAGCTTCTGGATCTCCAGGCGGATGGCCTGCATCTCGATGCGCTCCTTCGCGGCCTTCTGGTAGAACTCGGTC
>MGDP01000049.1 GCA_001790955.1 Candidatus Tectomicrobia bacterium RIFCSPLOWO2_12_FULL_69_37 | reverse complement strand
GCAGCCCAGGAGGTTCAGGAGGGTGGTCTTCCCGCTCCCCGAGGGCCCCACGAAGGAGACGAAGGCGCCCGGCTCGATCTCGAAGCTCACCTCCCGGACGGCCCGCACCTCGATGCCGTCCGTCTTGTAGGTCTTGCTCAGGTTCTCCGCGGTGACCAGGCTCATGCGCCCCTCTCCCTGAATCGCCCGGACCTGGGTTCTTCCTCGCGAGCCCGGGGCAATAAAAGACCATTCACTCCACAATGACATAGACGCGGCGGGTTCCCCCGCCCGGCCCAAGCACCCCGCCCCCAAGAAGAGTGAGAGAACACGAGGTCAGCCGGCGGGTGGAAAGGCAATCGCCGTGCCGTCCGCTAAAAGCGGGGCAGAAGCAGCCGGGATTGTCGTGAGAAGACAAGGAAAAGGGGATGCGCGGAGGCGCATTCCCTTCAACGGAAGAGCATTGCGTGAAGTGGGGCGGAATTGCTTCCCAGAGGCAATTTCGCCCGGATGGGGAATGCCGCCCCACCTCCACGGAATGGCCGGGAAGAAAAATCCGAAGCCCCGCCCGCGGGCGGGCGGACGAACCCTCCGCGCCCCCGTAAAGTGTGGAACGTGGAAGAGAGTGGAAGAGAAAAGCAGGCCGGGTCATACCCGCTCCGCGGGACGGGGGGGAGGGGGTGGCTCATCCTCCTCGCTAACGTGGCAAACCACCCCCCCCATCCCCCCCTTGAACAAGGGGGGGCAAGGGGGGGTATGCTCATCCGTGCCCGGCAGTTCACCACCAACGAAAGGATATGGCGTGGCCCGCATCTACAACCGCTCAGAAGAAAAGCAGAAGCGGCGGCAACTGCGCCGGAACATGCCCCGGGCGGAGGTGCGGCTTTGGTCGAAGCTGAAAGAGCGGAAGCTGGGCGGCGTCAAATTTCGCCGTCAGTACAGCGTGGGCAGATATGTCTTGGATTTTTACTGCCCGGAAATGAGATTGGCGATCGAGCTGGATGGGGATACCCACTTCCGCCCCGGGGCTGATGTGCGCGACGAAGAACGGCAACGCCTCATCGAGTCATACGGAATCCGTTTTCTTCGATTTCGGAATGACGAGGTTCAACAAAATATGGAAGGTGTGTTGGGCGCAATCGAAAAGGGGCTCAGGGACGGAATGACCCCCCCTTGCCGAGGGGGACGGAGTCTGTAGGGGCGATGCTTGCCTTCCTTCGCCCGCCGACCCGTCCTCCGCAGCAGCGGAGCTGCCGCTGCGGAGGGTGGAAGCGGGTTTCGCGAAGGCGGGTCATCGCCCTCGTGCGTGTGGATGGGCGAACACAAGGTTCGCCCCTACGCCCGGCGGGGGGAGGGATTTCCGTGGCGGGAGGGGTCCGTGGAGGCGAGATGAAAGTTCCGATCTCTTCCGGGAGGTTCCGCCGGGGAAAAACGCGCGCGGGGCGCGGGGGGGGGCCGGGCCTTGGGAGGCCGTCCAGGGATTTTGCGGATAGTTGCGGGTAATACCGGATACTTCCCCGTTTTTTTTCGCGAGGGGTTGCTACCCGCCCAGCCCGTCCCCCACCCTGGGCCCGTAGATCTGGCGGGCCTCCGCCTCGTCCACGGGGCGGCCCCGCGGGTCCCGCAGGGGGAAGGCCCCGAGGGTGCGCATGAAGACCTGCATGCCGTAGTGGAGGGCGATCATCCCGCCCAGCTCCATGATCTGGGCCTCGCTCCAGTGCCTCTTGCCCTCGTCGTAGAAGGCCTTGCCGATCTTCTTGGGCTCGCGGTACATGAGCCAGGCGTAGCGCAGGGCCCACTTCTCGGCGGGGGTGAAGCGGGGGTCGGCCTCGAAGTCCCCGCAGCCCGCCTCGACGAGCTCCTCGGTCAGGCCCTCTTCGATGGCCTTCCGGGAGCGCAGGTTGGCGAAGTAGGTGTCCCCGGCCCGGCGGGCGAGCTGGACGCGGATGATCTCCTTGAGCGTGTGGGGGACGTTCCCCTCGGCGTGGGACATGTGCATGGCGTCGTGGATGGCCTTCGCGTAGCCGGGGGCGCGGGCCAGGATGCGGACGAAGAGGTCGTCCGGCGCCTGGACCTCCTCGCAGCGGCGGAGGATGCGCTCCCAGCCCTTCTCCTCGACTTTGTCGCGGTCCAGCGGCTGGATGATGGGCATGGCGTCACCTCCTGGGCGCGGCGGCGGCCCGGGCCCCGCCCTCCGGAGCCCCGGCCTGGGCGCGCGCGAGGGGCCCGCGCAGGTGGGAGACCGGCCGGTCGCCGTAGATGCGGCGGCTCTCCTCCTGGCTCACCAGGCGGCCGTCGGGGGAGAACATGGGGTAGAAGTCGAGGGTGCCGAAGAAGGTGTGGTAGCCCGCGTTGAAGCCGATGAAGACGCCCAGCTCGACGATCTCCGCCTCGGAGTAATGCTCGCGCAGGGCGCCGTAGAACTCCTCGCCGATGGCCCCGGGGTCGGTGGCCATGAGCTCGCTGTAGCGGAACGCCAGCTTCTCGGCCTCGGTGAACTTGCCGCTCTCCCGGTAGCGCTCGACGCCCTCGTCGATCATCTCCTCCGTCAGCCCCATCCGCTTCGCCGAAGCGGATCGGACGTTCCCTCAGTAGTTGCAGTCGGCCATCCGGGAGAGCTGCACCCGGATGATCTCCTTGAGCTTGTGGTCCACCGCGCCCGTGCTGAAGACCGCCCCCCAGGCGACGTACATCGCCTTCGAGAGGTCCTCGTTGTGGCCCTGCATGGCGTGGAAGGCCGGATCCGGCGCCCGGTGCTTGAGGCACTTGTGGATGAAGGGGGCGAGCTTGGTCTTCTTCAGGTCCTCGATGTCCAGCATGGTGATGTTCGGCATGGGCCGATCCCTCCTCCCGGGGCCGCCGCTCGGCGCCCCGATCCGCTCACCGCTCAGGCGCGCGCCGGGAAGACACGCTTCTTGGCCTCCGCCGCCCCGCCGAGCTTCCCGGCGAGCCGGAGGAGCTCCCGCTTCTCCTCGCCGGTCAAGACCGCCATGAGACGCGCGTTGATGGCGTCGAGCTCCGCGTAGGTCCGCTCCATCAGGTCCAGCGCCTTGGGCGTCAGGCCGATGAGCTTCACCCGCCGGTCCGCTCCGACATGTGCCGCCGCAGGGCCGCCCCGAGCACCTCCACCACCCGGTCCGCCTCGGCCCCGGTGATCACGAGGGGGGGGCTGATGGTGATGGTGTTGGAGGGGCCGTCCGCGATGCCCGCGTTCTTGCCGAGGATGACGCCCTCCTCCCTCGCGTAGCGGAGGATGCGGCCCACCGCGTCGTTGCCGAGGGGGGCGCCGTCCTCCTCGACGAGCTCCACCCCCCAGATGAGGCCCACCCCGCGCACGTCCCCCACCGAGGGGATGTCGCGCAGCCGGGCCAAGGCCGCGCCCAGCCGGGCGCCCACCTTGCGGGCGTTGGCGCAGAGGTCCTCCCCGGCGAGGATCTCCAGGTTCTTGAGGGCCGCCGCGCAGGAGGCAGGGTGGCCGCCGTAGGTGTTGATCTGGAGAAAGCCCGGGTCGCCCTCGGCGTTAAGGGCCTGGAAGACCTCCTCCGTCACCGCCGTGGCCCCGATGGGGAGGTAGGCGCTGGAGAGCCCCTTGGCCAGGGTCATGACGTCCGGCCGCACCCCGTAGAGGTCGGAGGCGAACATCTCCCCCGTGCGCCCGAAGCCGGTGATCACCTCGTCGCAGATCATGAGCACCCCGTAGCGGGTGCAGACCTCGCGCATGCGCTTCAGGTAGTCCGCCGGGGGCGGGATGACCCCCCCTCCCCCGATGACGGGCTCGGCGATGAAGGCCGCCACCGTATCGGGCCCCTGGTAGCGGATGACGGCGTCGAGCTCCTCGGCGCAGCGCGCGGCGAGCTCCTCCTCGGTCCTGGCCCCGCTGCGGTAGAAGTAGGGGGCCTGGACGTGGATGATGCCCGGCAGCAGGGGCTCGAACTGCCGCCGCCGGTGGGTCTGGCCGGTCAGGCTCGCCCCGCCGATGGTGGCCCCGTGGTAGCCCTGGTAGCGGGCGATGATCTTGTGGCGGCCCCCCCTCAGCTTGCCCCAGGCGCGGGCGATCTTGAGGGCGGTGTCCACCGCCTCCGAGCCGCTGTTCACGAACCAGACCCGGCTCACCCCCTTGGGGAGGATCTCCGCCAGCTTGGCCGCGAGCCGGGCGGCGGGCGGGTTGATCTGGGTGAGGGGGTAGTAGGGGAGCTCGAGGAGCTGCCGGTAGGCGGCCTCGGCCACCTCCTTGCGGCCGTAGCCGATGTTCACGCACCAGAGGCCCGCCATGGCGTCGATGTAGCTCTTGCCGCCGGCGTCGGTGACGGTGCACCCGCGCGCCTGGACCATGACGCTGAGCGGGCTCTTGGCCAGGGAGCGGTGGTTGAGGAGCGGGTGCCAGACGTGCGCGGCGTCCTGCTCCCGGAGAGCGGCCACCTCCCGCTCGGCCCACGCGGTTGCGGGATTCATGCGTCCTCCCCCATCAATCGGCCCGGCAAAGGGGCCGGGCGCCAGGATGCCGCTTCGCTGAAGCGCCCTGGATCATAGGCCCCCGGGCGGCGGGCGCGCAAACCCCGCGCCCCGGGTCAGCGGAGCATGTAGCGGGGCTTCTCCGCCCGGACCTCGAAGCGCTGGCGCCCGATCTTCTGGATCTCGCCCTCGACGACGTCCCCGGGCTTCAGGTACTTCCCCCAGACGGCGGCGTTCCCGGAGGGGGAGCCGGTGGCGATGACGTCGCCCGTCCGCAGGGTGGCGATGGTGGAGAGGTAGGCGATTTGCTCCGCGATCCGCCACACCATCTCCCCCGTGCCCGCGCTCTGGCGCAGCTCCCCGTTCACCCACAGCTTGAGCCTCAGGGCGTGCGGGTCGAGGCCCTTCTCCGGGAGGAGGAGGTAGGGCCCCAGCGGGGCGAAGCCGTCGGGCGCCTTCATGTGGTACCAGTCCACGAACTTTCCCGAGCCCAGCGTCTCGCGGTCGCTCATGTCGTTGATGAGGGTGTACCCCCCCACGTGGCTCATGGCCTTTTCCTCGGGGATGTTCTTCCCGCCCCGCCCGATCACCACGCCGAGCTCCAGCTCGTAGTCGAGCTTCTTCATCGCGGGGGGGATGACGACCGGGTCGTAGGGCCCGTTCACGCAGGTCGAGGGCTTGAGGAAGCAGTAGAGGGGGAGCTCCTCCTTGAAGTCCGCGGGCTTCTTGCCGGCCATCTCCGCCGCGTGGGCGGCGTAGTTCCGCGCCATGCAGAAGAGCGTCCGGGGCTCAACCGGGGGGAGGACCTTCACCTCCTCCGCGCCGAAGACCACGCGGGCCCCCTCGAAGCGGGCCTCGCCGCCGCGGCGGCCCCGGGGGCGCAGGGCCGCGAGGGCGTCCTCGGCCAGCTTCCGCCCCGTCTCCGGGCTGGCGATGAACTCCGCGCAGCTTGAGGGCGCCTCGGCCTCGGCGCGGGCCCGGGCCTCCGCCGGGGGAAGGTCGGCGATCGAGAGGGCGCAGGCGAGCTTCAGGTCCGCGATCCGCCCGCCCGCGAGGACGCCCACCCGCGCCTCGCCGCCCAGGCTGAACGTGCAGATCCGCATGTGCCTTCCTCCTTGAACCGCCGGGGCCGGGGCCCTCAGCGCGATGGGATGGAATGCTTTCTCAGGAAATCGCGGATGAGCCCGCGCGCCTTCTCGTTCCCGGCCAGGTTGTGGGCGTTTCCCGGGAAGAGGTGGAACTCGACCGGCCTCTGGTACACCGTCCCCCACTCCCCGCAGCCCCGGGCGGAGCGTTTGTTCCGCCAGGGGTCGCTCTCGGAGTAGACGGAGAGCACCGGCGTCCCCTCGGGGGCGTTCAGGCCGTACTGGCAGGTCGAGCCGCTCACGATGACGCCGTTGAAGCCCCGGTTGGGATAGGCCGCCACGGCGGCGCCCCCCTGGCTGTGGCCCATGAGAAAAACGTTGCGCTGGTCCACCCAGGCCAGCCCCCGGAGGCGGTCCTGGGCGAAGCGTATCTCCTCCTGGCGCATGGCCGCCACCCGGGCGAAGGGCGCCCCGGGGATGCCCCGGTGGAGGCGGGAGTCGCAGGTCTTGGGCCGCCCCGGCCGCGCGAAGCTGTCCGGCGCGAGAACGGCGAAGCCCTGGTCCGCCAGCAGGTGCATGTAGTCGAAGTTCCCGGGGGCCAGGCCCGAGCACCCGTGCAGGTAGAGCACGGCGGGGAGCTTCCTCCCGGGAGGCAGCGCGGCCAGCTCCTCGCGGACGAGGACCCCGTTCATCCGCCCGCCGACGAGGCGGTCCGCCGCCACGGGAAGCATCACGTAGGCCCGCTCCCAGGTGATTTCCGCCCCTGCCCCCTCCGGAACCTGAACCTCCGCGCATCCGCCGAGGAGAAGGGCCGCCAGCGCCGCCGCGCACGCCCCGCGCTTCATGGAAAGCCCCTCATGGCCCTTCTTCCCTGCGGACTGAGTGTGGCGCCTCAGGAAGGCGCGGATGAGCTCGCGCGCCCGGGGGTTCCTGGCCTGCTTGTGGCCGCCGCCGGGGAAGAGAAGGAACTTAATCGGCCGGTCCCGCGCCGCCCATTAGCTGTGCCCAATGAAAAAGAAATTATCGGGAGTCGGCCATGGCAAATCAACACGTGAAAAAATACAAAGCGCGAATTGCCCCGCCATCCTCATTACCGAAACTGAAATGGACATTGCGAGTCACCTCTGTCGCTTATCGGCCCCTTCAACTCAGGGAACCCGGCCCGTCTATGTCTATAGAATTGCGGATTAAACAGTCTGATTTACGTCCGGGCATTTGGCCGAGGCAAGCCAGTCCGGGCAATCCAGGGGGAAGGCAGCCATGACAGCCAGAATTGACCATTTCGCCACCACGGTGCGAGGCCTGTTTCTCGGACCGGACCCCATCACCCGGGAGATGCCGGAAGTCTCCCTCCTGGACGCTCCCCTTTCCAGCGGTGCCGTGGCCGTGGCGGAGGTGGCCTCGGCACCCGCGGGTTGCGCCGTGGACCGCCTGGAGGTGATCGAGCCCCTCCCCGGCTCGACCGACGCCTGGCAGACCCGGGAAGTCCCCCTCAAGCCGGGCATGCGGGTGGCGGTGGCGCTCGGCGGGCGCTTCGCGAACCGGGGCGTCCCGGGCCGGGGGCCGGACCGCCCCGTGCCGCCCGGCGCGACGCTCGACCTGCTCAACGTGGGCGGGGTGACGGGCCTGAGCAACGACCCCCAGCGCCCGGTGGTCAAGCTCCGCATCCTGGGCGGGGTGGATCGGGACGGTCGGCCGGCCCTCATGCGCGACCTCCCTTCCATCCCGGGCGGGAGCGCGCCAGTGTACGAGGACGGGGCCCCCTTCAGCTCCCTGGTGCTCGTCGTGGGATCGGAGATGGAAGTGGGCAAGACTACCTGCGCCGCCTCGGCCGCTGTCGCCCTGCGGGCGGCGGGCATCCGCGTCACCTACGCCAAGCTGACCGGCACCGGCCGCATGCGCGACCTCATGCG
>MGDP01000048.1 GCA_001790955.1 Candidatus Tectomicrobia bacterium RIFCSPLOWO2_12_FULL_69_37 | reverse complement strand
GCGCGCCGCCGCCTGGAGGAGTGCGAGGCGCAGCTCTCCCCCGGCGCGGCCGCGGCGGTATAGCGGAAAGAGAGAAGGAGAGGAACGGTCCCCCCGCCCCGGCGGGGGGATTTTTTTACCGGCGGGCCAGGGCGGAGAGGATGGGACAGCGGAGGGAGTGGCGCTCCTCGTCCAGGACCAGCTGCAATCCCTGGCGGGTCTTCGAGTTGAACAGGAGAGGCCCCTTGAGGTTCGCCGTCATCTCCTGGGGGTTCTCGGGAATGGTGACGAGGGCCAGGACGGTCCCCTCCTCCGGCCGGTCCAGGCCGGCCGCCTCGAGGGCCGCGCGGGGCAGCTCGCTCCGGTAGCCGGGCGCGAGCCAGTCCGGGTCGATGACCACGAAGGCGAGCGCGGGCTCCTCCAGCGACTGGAGCCACCTGAAGGGCCCCCCGTCCGCCTCGTTCCCGATCAGGATGAAGCGCTTCAGGAGGGGAAAGCCCAGCAGGCCCTCGGTGAGCTCGTAGAGCTGGCCGGATGCGAACTCCAGGGGGCCGAAGCGCGTCGTTTCAACCTGCATCTCCGGCTCCCTCAGAGCGGATGCGGGTCCAGAGGCTGGAAACCTTACTGAGCGCATCGGCGGGCACCTGCGAGGCGCGGCGGTTCTCCTCCTGGATGCGCTCGAAGATCTCGCCGCGGTAGATCTTGGTGTCGCCGGGCGCCTCGACGCCGAGGCGAACCTGCCGCCCCTTCACCTCGACGACGACCACGCGCACGTGGTCGCCGACCATAATGCTTTCGCCTGTCTTTCGCGTCAGGATGAGCAAGCCGCCCTTCTCCCTCCGCCAGGAGGAGGCGCGCCCCGGGCCTCCCGGCCGGCGAAACCGTTACGCAAGATGACACAAGGCGCTTCTCCCGCACAAGGCGGCCCCTTTCCCTCCCCCTGCTAGCGGAGGAAATCAAGGAGCTGGACCTGGAGGATCTGGGCGGTCGAGGCCAGCGCCGCCTGGAGGGAGTTCTGGAAGATGGAGAAGCGCGTCATGGCCTCGACGATGTCCGTGTCCTCGACCTTCGAGAGCACCTCGGTGAAGGAAACCTCGATCTCCTCCTGCTGGGCCTTGAAGCGGTCGAACTGCTGGGTCACCTGGCCCACCTTGACCCGGGCGAGGCCGATCCTCTCCAGGGCCTCGGTGAAGGCGTCGAGGGTCTTGCCCACCGTGTCCCCGTCGTTCCGCCGCAGGGCCTCCTCGAAGGTGCTCAAGAGGCCGAGCACGTTGTTCGCCCCCTGGAAGCCCAGCTCCTTGGCGGCGCTCCCGCTGAGGTCGGTGATGAGAACGCTCTTGGCGGGATCCGTCGAATCGAGCCGCAGGTGGCTGCCGTCGGCGCTGATGGAGGCGCGCGCGCCGGTGGTGGTGTTCGCGTTGACGGCCGCGAGGACGTCGCCCACAGTCACCTCCGACCCGATGGCGAGGTCGATCGAGGCGCTCCCGATGCCCACCGTGCCCAGGCTGACGCCCGCTCCCCCGCGCAGGGCGGAGACCAGGGTGTCCGCCGAGACGGAGGGGTCCAGATCCAGGCCGGTGAGGTTGCCGGGCACGTCCGCCTTGATGCCCAGGCCGGCGGCGGTGGTGGAGGTGCCCACCTCGCGGACGATCAGGTTGGACGTCTTGGGGGAGTTGGTGTCGGTCAGGACGATCCGCTTGCCGTCGGAGGAGATGGAGGCCTTCACGCCCGTCACGGCGGCCTCGATCTGGGCGAAGACGTCGTTCAGGCTCACGGCCGTGGAGAGGTCCACGGTGACGGTCTGGCCCGCCCGGTTGGTGACCGAGATCGAGCCCGCGGTGACGCCCTTGCCCTTGTTGAGGTCCACGAGCCGGGTGGAGCGGGAGGCAACCGTCACCGCCCCGGCCAGGCTGAGCGTCGGCAGGATGCTGGCGGCCCCCCCCGTGACAACGACGGAGGAACCCGATCCGACCGTGGGGGAAGTGATGGTGAAGGCGTCCTTGAACGAGACGTTGAAGTCCACCTTCGCCCCCGTGATGCCCGTGTCGGAGGTGGCCACGGACGCGAAGGGGACCGCCTCGGTGTAGCCCATGAGGGCGGCGAGGCCGCCCAGGGAGGTGTCCACGGCCAAGTTGGCCGGGGGCGGCCCGCCCGGGACCGTGATGGTGAACTTGTCGGCCGCGGCGTTGTAGACGACGGTGTAGCCCGGCCCCGGCGGAACCGCGGAGGTCGAGCCCTTGAGGACGGTCGAGGCGTTGAGCGACGCCTGGAGGTCCGCCGCCAGGACGGCGCCGCTCTTCGTGCCCGCGGGGACGGTGACGGTGGCCGAGCGGACCCCCCCATCCTCCAGGATGCGTATGGAGTTGCCCGAGGCCGTGACCAGCTTGAGGTTGTTGTTGATCCGAAGCTGAATCCGGCTGGCCAGGGTTTCGGCGGTGTAGACGCCCGCGTCGACGGTCACGGCCACCGAGGCGCTGCCGTCGACCTGGAGCGAGAAGGTGTCGTTCACCCCCGCGATGATGTTGAAGGCCGTCTCGGAGCCCGAGAACGTCTCGGACTTCTGGACCGAGTCGGCGGTGAAGCCGAAGACGGCCGCGGCCGTGCTCGCCGGGTTCGTGCCGGCGCTGACCACCTTGAACTCGGCCGCGGTCCCCCCCGTCACCCGGATGCGGAAGCGGTCGGTATCCTCGCCGTAGGTGACCTCGTAGGTCCCGGCGACGGCGGCGAAGTTGGTGAGCTGGCTCTGGAGCTCGGCGGCAAGCTGGTCGCCCGTGTAGGTGCCCGCGTTCAGGGTCACGTTGAAGGGGGTCCCGGAGGGGAACTCCTGCAGGACGAGGACGTTGTTCGAGGCGTCGATGACGAAGCGGTCGGTCAGGGGCGCCGTGCTCTTCACGTAGGAGGCCGTGCGGTAGAGGTCGGGGCTCAGGCCCGTGGTAAGGAACTCCGAGCCCGTCACGTTGAGAGTGCTGGGGGTGGCGATCCCCAGGTTGATCTTGAGGCTCTCCCCGTTGCCGCGGTAGATGCCGTCCGGGGTGAAGGCCCGGGTGTTCACGGCCGTGCCGGCGAAGATGTAGCGCCCGCCCACCTGGGTGTTGCCCAGCTCCAGGATGCTCTCGCGGATCCGCGCCACCTGGGCGGCCGTGGCCGCGCGCGTGGTCGCGTCGGCGGGCGCGCCCGCCTGGCCGATGGCCAGGGTGCGCGCCTCCTTCACGAGGGACCCGATGCTGGCCAGGGTCTGGTCGGTGACGTTCAGCGCGCCGGTCGAGGCGTTGATGTTCTTGCGGAACTGGATGCTGTCCTGGAGCAGGGCCCGCAGGCTCGTGATCTTGGAGAAGCCGGCCGGGTCGTCCGAGGGGCGGAGGATCTGCTTCCCGGTGACGACCTGCTCCTGCACCTGCTGGGTGCGCGCGAGGCTCGCCTGAATGTTGCGCAGCGCCACGGAGAAGCGCTGCGATGTCGTCACCCGGGCCACCATGCCTCAGTCTCCCGCCGCGAGCGCGGCTACACGATGTCGATGATGTCGTTCAGCAGCTGCGTGGTGATCGCCATCATCCGGGCCGTCGCCCCGAAGTTCTGCTGGTAGCGCACGACGTTGGCCATCTCCTCGTCGATCGAGACGCCGGCCACGCCCTCGCGGGCCTCCTTGAGGGTCTGGGCGAACTGGTCCGTCAGGCTCTCCCTCCCCCGCACGTCCCGCGCCTCGGTGCCGAAGGTCGAGAGGATCGAGCTGAGAAAATCGCCCAAGGTCGAGGAGCGCCGCTGCGCCACGGGCCGCCCCCGGAGGTCGGCGATCGCCAGGATGCCGGAGTTGTCGGCGGGGACGCCCGGCTGGCCCGAGGCGGCCACCTTGCTGATGTCCCCCAGGATCACCGTGCTGACCGCGATGTTGCGGGCGGCGTCCTTCCGGATGGAGACGGTGAAGGAGTCGTCCTTCTGGGGGACGCCCGCGAAGTTCTGGATGGTCACCCGGAGCCCCTCGAACTCGACCGACACCTGGGTCCCCGCGTAGGCGAAGTCCACCACCGTGGCGTCGGTGCCGAAGGGCCCGCCGTTGACCGAGACCTTCGTGGCGTCGAGCTTGAGGCCGGTCTCCGCGTCGAGCACATTGAAGCTCGTCGGCGAGGCGAACCGGATGGTGTACTTCGCACCGCTGAGCGCCGTCGGGTCGAATATCCGAGAGTCGGAGAGGACGGCCTGGATGTTCGGGGACTTCGTGCCCGGGTCCCGGCTGTTCGCGCTCGAGGCGTCCACGCTGATCTTCAGGGGGTTGAAGAGGTCCAGGCTGGTGCTGCCGTCCAGGCCGTAGCCCTGCCGGTGGATGATGTTGACTTCGTTGACGATGGTCGCCGCCAGGTTGTTGAGGTCGTCCAGGAGGCGGTTGATCGTCCCGTCGCGGAACTGGAGCAAGCCTCCGATCTGCCCGTCGGTGATGCGCGCGGTGATGTCGGTGAGCTCCCCGCCCAGGCTCTTGAAGTACACCTGCTTGAGGGCGACCGGCGGTACCGTGCCCACCACGTTGTCGGGGTTGTCGACGGCGACGAGCGAGGCGCCCTCGCCCTTCTGCACGATGGGAAAGCTCCTCCCCGCGATGACGAGGAACGCGCCCTCCTTGTCCTCGATCGCGTCGACCCCGCCCAGCTCGCTCATGCGCTCCAGGACGCGCTGGCGCTCGTCCCGCAGGTCGTTCGCGGTGTGGCCGCCCGCCTCGGACACCTGGATACGCGCGTTCAGGTCGGACATGCGGCCGACGAGGTCGTTCATCTCGGCGACCCCGCGCACGATGTTCCGGTCGGCCTGCACCTGGAGATCCTGGAGGGAGGCGGCCGTGGTGTTGAAGACCCGGGCCAGGTTCGACGCCGCGTTGACGAAGTCCGTCCGCTCGGGCGCCCCCTCGGGGCGGGCCGAGAGGGCTTCCGCCGCCTGGAAGAAGCGCACGAGGGAGCTGCTGATCCCCGTGTTCGAGGCGCCTTCGTTCAGGAAGGTCTCGGCCAGCTTCATGGCCTCGCTGCGGGCCTTGAAGGCCTCGAACTCGGCCTTGATGCCCACGATCTGCCCGTTCAGGAAGCGGTCCGCCGCCTGGCGGATGGTATCCACCCGCACGCCGGTGCCCAGGAAGCCGAAGCCGTGCTGGGTCGGCGGAGTGTTGACGGCGATGGACTCTTGCCGCGAATACCCCTCGACGCCCGCGTTGGCGATGTTGTGGGCGATGGTCTGGAGCGCCACCTGATTCTGGGCGAGGGAGTTCTTCCCCAGGTTCAGGACGGACTGAAGACCCATCGGCTCCTCCCTCTCCGCCTAGATCGCCTGGCGGAGGAAATCTCCCGGCGCCATGGCCGGCGCGCCCATCTGGCCCCCACGCCCGTAGACCGAGGGGCCCGCGATGAGCTGCTTGAGCTGGTCCATCACGCCGTTCATCACGCCCAGCAGGCCGTCGGCGAAGAGGCGGTTCGAGTCGTTGCGCTCGGTCGCCCGCTCCACCGCCTCTCGCAGCCGCAGGCGGACCTCCATGATCCGGCCGGCCCAGGGGGCCGGCGCCCGGCGCACCAGGTCGAGGAGGCGGACGGCCGCCCCGCCCGGGACGCCCTGCTCGCGGGCGATCGTGGCGGTCAGGCCTCCACGCTCGCCCTCGAGCTTCTGGAGGCGCCCGATGAGGATCGCCTTGGCCCCGAGGCGCTCCTCCAGGGCGGCCATGTCGAGCGCCCGGATGGCCGCGCGCTCCTTCTCCAGCAGGGCGGAGAGGTCCTCGTAGAGACGGGCCTCCTGCTCCAGCACTTCCACGAGACGGGCAATCGCCTTCGTCATGGCTTCTTCTCCTCGGTCTTCGGGGCCGGGAGGGCACCCGGCGCCGCCGGCTTGCCGGCCTTCGCCGCCGCCTGCTGCATCTGCTCGAGGAGGGGAGCGGCGAGTCCGAGGCCGGGCCCCTTGCTCACCTCCTTGGCCACCGCCTCGTCCAGCATCCCCTCGAACCATTCGCGGGCCATGCTCTGCTTGAAGAGACCGTCCTTGGGGAGGGATTTGCGCATCTCCTTGAGGAGCAGGTTGACGAAGATGGCCTCGAAGTCCTGGCTCGCCTGGCGCAGGGAGGCTTCGTCCCCCTTCATCCCCGCCGCCCGCCGCACCCGCTCCAGGTCCCCCCTCCCCTGCTGGAGCATGAGGAGCTGGGGCCCCTGGAGGTTCGGGAATTCGATGGGCATGGCGCCTCCCTCCCTCGCGCTCCGCCTAGAGGAGCGCGATCTCCGCGTCGAGAGCGCCCGCCGCCTTGAGCGCCTGGAGGATGGCGATCAGGTCGCGCGGCGCGACGCCGATGGCGTTGAGGCCCCGCACCACGTCGCCGATGCTCACCGTCTTCGGGATGACGACCATGTTCCGCTTCTCCTGCTTGACGGTGACCTCGCTCCTGGGCACCACCACCGTCTGGGCCCCCTCGGGAGCGAACGCGCCCGGCTGGGAGACCAGGGACTCCTCCTTGATCACGATGTTCAGGTTGCCGTGGCTGATGGCCACCGTGGCGATGCGGACGTTCTCGCCCATCACGATGGTGCCCGTCCGCTCGTTGATCACCACGCGGGCCCGCTGGTCGGTGGTCACCTCGATCCGCTCGAGCTGGGCCATGGCGCTCACCGCCCCGCCCGTGACCTTGGCGATGTTCACGTCCACCGTGCCGGAGTCCCGGGCCGTGGCGATGCCGTCGCCGAAGGCCTGGTTGATGGCGCTCACCACCCGGGCCGCGGTCGTGAAGTCGGGCTGGTGGAGGGCGAGCCGGATGCGCGTCTGGAGGGAGAAGTTGATGGGGATCTCCCGCTCCACCGTCGCCCCGCCCGTGATGACCCCGACGGTGGGGTGGTTGCGCTTGACGGTCGTGCCGGTCCCGCCCTCGAAGGCGAAGCCGCCGCCCAGAGAGACGGGCCCCTGGGCCACGGCGTAGACCTCCCCGTCCGCCCCGCGCAGGGGGGTGAGGAGGAGGGTCCCGCCGAGGAGGCTCTTGGAGTCGCCCACGGCCGAGACCGTGACGTCGAGCCGCGAGCCGCTGCGCCCGAAGGGAGGGAAGTCCGCCGTCACCATCACGGCGGCCACGTTCTTCACCTTGAAGGCGGTGGCGAGCACGTTGATGCCGAGCTTCTTGAGTAGATTGGCGAGGCTCTGGGCGGTGAAGGAAGGGTCGTTGCCGTCCCCCGTGCCGTCCAGGCCCACCACCAGGCCGTAGCCGAGGAGCTGGTTCGCGCGCACGCCGGAGACGGAAGCGACGTCCTTGAGGCGCACGGCCTGCGCCCCGCCTGGGAGCAGGAGCGCGGCGGCGAGGAGGGCCGCGAGCGGCAGGCTCCCCCGGATCACGAGCTTCTTCATCGCGCCTCCCCCTAGAACGGCCACAGGACGTTCACCACCCGGCTGAGCCAGCCGGGCTGCTGGGCCTCGGCCAGGATGCCGTCGCCGGTGTAGACGATCTTGGCGTCCGCGAGGCTCTTGGACAAGACGGTGTTGTTGGTGTCGATGTCCTCGGGGCGGACGATGCCGCTCACCGTGACGATGAGGGTCTCCTTGTGGGTGGTCAGCTCGCGCCGCCCCTCGATGAAGAGGTTCCCGTTCGGGAAGATCTCGACCACCCGGGCGCCGATGGTGGCGTTCAGGGTGTCGGTCCGCTCGATCTCGGTCTCGGCCGAGTGCTGGTTCGAGGAGGTGGTGCGGAGGGTGTCGTCCTGGTTGAAGCGCCGCCCCCGCCCGGTGGTGGGGGTGGCGAGGATGCGCCCGTAGCCCGGGATCGAGGGGGCCGTGTAGGTCAGGCTCCCGGTCTTGTTGGTCTCGGTGTCGGCTTCCTTCTTGGCGTTGGAGGACTCGCTGATCACCACGGTGATGACGTCCCCCACCCGCATGGCCCGGCGGTCATGGAAGAGGAAGGGGCTCGTGTCGCTCCAGAGGGAGCTGCGGCTCGCCACCGCCATCTCGGGGGAAACCGGCGGGATGTAGGGCAGGGGCGAGAGCTCGCGGCGGAAGGGCTCCGCCCTCCGCACGGGCGCGGCGGCGGCCCCCGCGGGGGCGGCCGGCTTCGTCCCCGCCGGGTCGGCGGAGAACAGGCTCCCCAGGGCGCATCCGCCCATGGGAGCCGAGATGGCGAGAATCAGCAGCGCCTTGCCCGCCCCATTCCGCATATCCCCCCCCGCATCAGAAAAGGACCTCCACGGCCGCCTTCTCCACCACCCGGCCCTGGACCGTCTTGTTGGAGTCGATGTTGAGGATCCGGATCGCCTCGCCCTTGCGGCCCGAGTCGAGGGCCTTGCCCACGGCGGTGATGAACAGGGCGCCGCGGCGGGCGAAGATGCGCACCAGGCTCCCCTGGCGGACGAGGTAGGGAAGCTCCATCTCGTGCCGGCGCACGATCTCGCCCGGCGCCAGCGCCCGCCGCAGGCGGGCCCCCTCCAGGTCCTCCAGGCGGGTCACCGCGTCCGGAGGCAGGGAGGCCAGATCCTTGCGGCGCATCTGGAACGAGCCGGGGCCGACGGACTGGTTCGCCCGGAGCGGGGTCCGGGCGACGGGGACCTCGGTGTAGACCGCCACCTCGGCCGTCACCCAGAGCCTGCGCACTTCGGCGCCGGCCCCGTCCCGCGCCACCACCATCAGGGGGGTGCGGCCCAGAAGGCGCCCGCCGGCCGGCATCTCGACGTGGAGGGCGATCGGCCCGGCCGGAAGCAGAACAGCCTGGGGGGGCAGCTGGATCGAGCGGACCTCGGCCCCGCCGGGGTCCAGGCCGAGCTGGGCCGCGACGAAGCGGCGGACCTCGGCCGCCACCTCCCCGGGATCGAGGAAGCGGGCCTGCCCTTCGGCCCGGGGCGGGAGGGCCACCGAGAGGAGAAGCACAGCCGCGAGCAGCATCTTCCGCATGGGACGCTCCCTACCGCTTGAGGTTGTTCACCACCTGGAGCATCTCGTCGCTGGTCTGGATGGCCTTGCTGTTGATTTCGTAGGCCCGCTGGGCCTCGATGAGGGCCACGAGCTCGTCCACCACGCTGACGTTGGAGTTCTCCAGGAAGCCCTGGACGAGCGTCCCCAGGCCGTTGACGCCGGGGTTGCCCGTGGTGGCCGCGCCGGAGGCCACGGTCTCCCCGTAGAGGTTGCGCCCCAGGGAGTTGAGGCCCGCCGGGTTCGGGAAGCGGGCCAGGGTGATCTGGCCGGCCTGGGTCGCGGCGGTGGCCCCCGCCGTGAGGACGGAGACGGTGCCGTCCGTCCCGACGTTGATCTTGAGGGCGGTGGTCGGGATGGCGATGTTGGGCGAGAGCAGGAAGCCCTCGCTCGTCACGAACTGGCCCGTGCTGTTGAGCTTGAAGGCGCCCGAGCGGGTGTAGGCGGTGTCGCCGTTGGGCCGGGTGATGACGAAGAAGCCCTCGCCCTCGACGGCCAGGTCGAGCTCGTTGTCGGTGCGCTTGAACTCGCCCTCGGTGAAGATCTTCTGGGTGGCCGCGGGGCGGACGCCCGTGCCGATCTGGAGGCCGGTGGGGATCTGGTTCCCCTGGGCGGAGGGCGAGCCCGGGGGGATGATGGTCTCGTAGAGCAGCTCCTGGAAATCGGCCCGGTGCTTCTTGAAGCCCACCGTGCTCACGTTCGCGAGGTTGTTGGCGATGACGTCGATGTTGATCTGCTGGGCCTGCATGCCGGTTGCGGCGCTGAAAAGTGCCCGGATCAAGGTTCGGCCTCCTCAGAGACTGGGTCAGGCGATCGGCTGGGTCCGGCCCATGTCGTTGATTGCCCGGTCGCTCATCGAATCGAACGATTGAAGGATCTTCTGGTACGCCTCGTAGAGGCGGGCGGTCTCGACGAGGCCGACCATCTCGGCGATGGGCGAGACGTTCGAAAGCTCCAGCGTGCCCTGGACCATCTGGGGGTTCGCGACGGCCGCGCCCGTCTCGCGGGCGTCGACCGTGGAAAAGGAAGCCCCGTGCTGCTTGAAGAGGCGGTAGGGCTGGGGGAAGTCCACCACCTGGAACCGGCCGACCGGCTGGTCCCCCATCCTCACTTCGCCGGTCAGACCGATGACGATCTTCTCCCCCTCCCCCCCCGCGGGGACGCGGATGGGCGCGCCGCCCTCGCCGAGGACGGGCCAGCCGTCCTGGGAGACGATCTCGCGGTTCACGCTCAGGGTGAACTGCCCGGCCCGGGTGTAGCGGGGTCCCTGCGGGCTCTGGAGCACGAAGAAGCCGGGGCCCACCAGGGAGAGGTCGAGGGGGTTCGTGGTGTGCTGGATCTTGCCGCCCTTGTAGTCGACGTTGGTGCCGGCCCAGCGGGACTGCCGCACAAGGTCGTCGCCCAGGGGGCGGAGCTCGTCGGGTGACTGGGCCTCGCGGTAGAGGTCGAAATAAGGCCGCTCGGCCTTGAAGCCCACCGTGCTGGCGTTCGCCAGGTTGTTGGTGGCGATCTCCAGGTGGCGCTGCCGCAGGAGGGCGGCCGCGACCACGCTGTAGGCTCCTGGCTGCACTGTCCTCTCCTCCCACAGCAGGAAATGACCCCCCCGGTGGCGGTCCCGGGGCGTCGCCGGTGCTTAAAGCAAGAGATGTGCCAGGGGAAGCGGTTCGGAGTGAGGAATATGTATAAGAGATAACAGCTGTAACTACAGTTATTTATATATGTGACATGAATCTAAATTCTAGTCCATTTTGGGGCCCTCTCGGACCCTTGGAACGAATTACCCACCTGGATCTTGACGCTCAAGCAGCTTTTTCCTTCTTCCACTTCTCGTTGACGAAGTAGACGAACGCCA
>MGDP01000047.1:16306-16641 GCA_001790955.1 Candidatus Tectomicrobia bacterium RIFCSPLOWO2_12_FULL_69_37 | reverse complement strand
CTCCTTCCCCTCCTTCGCCGAGGCGGTGCGCTGGTGGCGCGCGAACGAGGAGGGCGCCTGGCCCGGGGCGGAGCTCAAGCGCTTCCTGCGGGAGGTGCTGATCCAGGAGAAGAACGGCGGGCCCTGCCGCGCCCCCTACGCGCCGGAGCGCCTCCTGCGCCTGCGGGCCTTCCAGGCCTCCCCGGGGAGCGACTACGGCATCGAGGGCGCCCGGGGGGTGAAGTGCCCCGTCCTCATCTTCCGGGGGGCGGTGAGCAAGCGGCTCTCGGCCGAGGCCGAGCGGCGGCTGCGGAAGGCCCTCCCGGACGGGGCCCAGAGCGTGCTCTGCCGGAAGA
>MGDP01000047.1:0-16295 GCA_001790955.1 Candidatus Tectomicrobia bacterium RIFCSPLOWO2_12_FULL_69_37 | reverse complement strand
AAGAGCGGGCACTTCCCCTCGGTGAGCGAGCCCAAGCGCTTCCACGACGCCCTGCGGAAGTTCCTGGCGGGGACGAGGTAGGGACCACGCCAAATCTGTAGGGGCGAGGCAGCTGCCTCCGGCGTAGCCTTCGGCGGAGCCGGGTGCCTCGCCCCTACGGACGGGGCAGGCAGCCGCCGGGTGTTCCGTCCGCGGCGCCGTTCGTAGGGGCGTTCCATGGAACGCCCCTACAGAAGATCATCTCCCGCGCCTGTGACCCCCCCCTCCCCGCGTTGTGCGCCCCCCCTGGCGCGGGTATGATCCGCCCCGGCCCCCCGTGCGCGGCGCCGCTCCCCGGCATGCCGGTCTCATCCACCTGTGAGGGCGCTTCGTGTCCAAGGTCTTTCCCAGCTCGAAGGCCGCGGTGGCGGACATCCCCTCCGGCGTCACCCTCCTCGTGGGGGGCTTCGGCATCTGCGGGATGCCCCACAACCTCTGCAAGGCGCTCGCCGAGCGGGCGGAGGTGACGGGCCTGCGCCTGGTGAGCAACGCGGGCGGGGTGGACGGCTGGGGGGCGGGCCTCCTCTTCGAGGCGCGGAAGGTGAAGGCCATGATGGCCTCGCGCGTGGGGCCCGCCTGCAAGGCCTACGAGAGCCAGGTGATGGCCGGGGAGGTCGAGCTGGAGATGGTGCCCCAGGGCACCCTCGCCGAGCGCATCCGGGCGGGCGGGGCGGGCCTGGGGGGGTTCTTCACCCCGGCCGGGGCGGGCACGGTGGTGGCCGAGGGGAAGGAGAGCCGGATCATCGGCGGGCGCGAGCACATCCTGGAGAAGCCCATCCGGGGGGACGTGGCCTTCGTCCGCGCCTGGAAGGCCGACCCGGCGGGAAACCTGGTCTACCGCCTGAGCGCGGGGAACTTCAACCACGTCATGGCCATGGCGGCGGACCTGACCATCGCCGAGGTGGAGGAGGTCGTCCCCCTCGGGGCCATCCCGCCCGGGCAGGTCCACACGCCGGGCATCTTCGTCCGGCGGATCGTGGCGGGGGAGGATCCCGGCAAGCCCATCGAGATCCGCACCACGCGGCCCCGCCAGGGCTAGAGGGAGGGGCTGAGCATGGCGCTCACGCGGGAGGAGATCGCGCGCCGGGCGGCGCAGGAGGTGCCGAGGGGGGGCTACGTCAACCTGGGGATCGGCATCCCCACCTTGGTGGGCAACTTCATCCCCGAGGGCTGGGGCGTGACCGTCCACTCCGAGAACGGCATCCTGGGGGTGGGGCCCTACCCCTACGCGGGGGAGGAGGACGCCGACCTCGTGAACGCGAGCAAGGAGACGGTGACCATCCTCCCCGGCGCCGCCTTCTTCGACAGCGCCACCTCCTTCGCCATGGTGCGCGGGGGGCACGTGGACGTGACCATCCTGGGCGCCATGGAGGTGGCCGCGAACGGGGACCTCGCCAACTGGGCCGTGCCCGGCCAGAAGATCTCGGGCATGGGCGGGGCGATGGACCTCGTGGCGGGGGCCAAGAAGGTCATCGTCACCATGGAGCACGTCACCCGCAAGGGGGAGCCCAAGATCAAGGAGCGCTGCGCCCTCCCCCTGACCGGGAAGGGCGTCGTCAACCTCATCGTCACCGACCTGGCCCTCATCGAGGTCGCGAAGGGGGGCCTCCTCCTCCGCGAGCTGGCCCCCGGCGTCTCCGAGGAGGAGGTGCGCCAGAAGACCGCCGCCCCGCTCCGGGCCGCCCCCGGCCTCAAGGAAATGTTCGCCGCCGCATGAAGGCCGCCCTCCCCCGATGATCGACCTCGAGCAGTTCTCCCGCGACCACTGGGGCCCCCTGCGCCGCCACACCTACCGGCTCACCGGCAGCATCGTCGACGCCGAGGACGCCGTGCAGGAGACCATGCTCCGCGCCGTCGAGATGGGCCCCGCCCTGGACAGCGTCGGGGACCCCGTCGAGTGGCTCCACGTCGCGGCCACCGAGGCCGCCCTCGCCCTCCTCCACGAGCAGCCCTCCCTCTCCCTGGAGACCCTGGAGCTCCCCGACCTCGTCCAGACGGCCGGGCCCGGCGCCGGGGCCCTCGCCGGCGAGGAGGGCTGGCCCGGGGTGGACCTCCCCTTCCTCTTCCCCCTCCAGTACACGGAGCCCGAGCAGCGCGCCGTGGCCGTCCTGCGGGACGCGATGGAGGACGGCGACCGCCTGGCCGCCGCCGCCCTCTCGGCCACCCTGCCCGAGGTCTTCCAGCTCGCCGAGGCCGCCGGGCGGCGCCGGGCCGAGGTGCGCCGCCGCTGGGGCCGGCACGTCCCCTTCTCCCCCCTCCAGGACGACCCGGCCTCTGCCCGCGTCTTCGCCCGCTTCACCGAGGCCCTCGGGCTCCGCGACAAGGCGCTCCTCCAGGCCGCCCTCCTCCCCGAGGCCGAGATGGTGATGAACGCCGGCCGCCGCGAGAGCGGGCAGGACTTCGTCGCCACCGCCTGCGCCGACACCCTGGGCGAGCTGGGGGCGGACCCGCGCCTCACCCCGGTCTGGCTGAACGGCTGCCGGGGGCTCCTCGCCTGGGAGCGGCACCCCCACCGGGACGAGTGGCGGCGCGGCGCGGCCCTCCTCGTGCTCTGCGAGGGGAGCCACGTCCGCACCGTCAAGTGGGAGATGGACGGGCACATCCTCAGAAGCATTCAGGCGGAAGAGCCGGATAAGTAGCCAGTCTGTAAGTAGCTTCCTTCCCATTCTCCTCGTTTAAGTAATTTAAATAATTATATTTCAATATGTTACACGGCTATTTACAAAAACGAAAATTTGTGCGACAGATCATCGTAGAATTTTTCCGCCCGTAGAGGTTTAAGAAGATGAGCAAGAAGAATGATCGGTACGTGGTGAAGCACCCTGGTGGTGGTTGGGCGGTGAAGGGTCCGAAGGCGGAAAGGGCAAGCGACATTCTTTCTACCCAGCGCGAAGCAGAGCGTCGCGCCAAAGATATCGTCAGCAATCTCGGCGGCGGCGAGGTGCGCATTCAGGGCCGCGACAGGAAGTGGCGCGATTCGGATACTGTCCCGCCGGCGAGCGACCCGAATCCGCCGAGAGACAAGAAACATTAGAGGGTGGGGATAGGACGTGGCAGGCTTTTGGAACTTTGTTCGATGGGTCTTCCCGAGCGTGTTCCCCGCGATCACTGCCTTCGTAGGTGTTTTTGCAGGGGGATGGCTAACGATAAAGCGTGACAGAGCTCAGCGACGACACGATTTTGTGGCTATGCAACTTCAGGATTTCTATTCGCCGCTATTTGCTCTGCGGAAGGAAATTCGAGCTCGTAGTGAGTTGCGTGTTCGAGTGCATGATATTGCACTTCAAGTTTGGCCTCGATTATGCCAAGAAGCTAGGGAGCGAGGCGGTGTAGATGCGTTGGGGGATTTGGAAGAGCACCGGTGGCCGACTTTTAAAAAAATGACCGAATACGATAACCGACAGCTTGTTGAGGAGCTATTGCCCTCCTACCGAAAGATGATTGAGATTTACCGAGACAAATATTGGCTAGCCGATCCTGCAAGTAGGGTACATTTCGATACTTTGATTGCATTTGTGGAGATTTGGGATCGTTGGTTGGACAAATCTCTTCCCGCAGAGGTTCTTGAAATGATAGGTCACGAGGAGGAGACGCTGTATCCATTCTATGAGCATCTTCAAACGAAACACGACGAACTCCGGCGAATGCTAGCAGAATAATCCCCCCCTACCCCAGCCTTTTCCTCCCCTTCAACCGCTCCTCGCAGGGGAGGGGGGCGTCGTTGCCGAGCCAGAGGTCCCAGGCGGTGTGGTGGCCGATGTCCACCCCCTCCTCCTGGGCCTTCCGCTGGAGGGCGCCCTGGAGGTCGTCGAGGAAGGCGCAGTCCATGAGGTCGAGGTTCTCGGCGAGGTGGCGGTGGAGGGTGCGGTAGACGAGCTTGGCGTCCCCGATCGAGGCCTCGAAGCGGAAGGTCCCTGAATTCACCTGAAAAGCCATTCGGTTTTCCTCACGAATCCCTTGGGACGCGAAAGGGCCCATCGGCCCACGGGTCTTATTTTACCCGATTCGTCGGGGATGGGAAACGCTGTCCCGAGAAGGAAGGAGCCGGGGGCCCGGCAAAAACGCATGGGGACCGGGCCCCCGGCTGGGGGGGCTAGTTCAGGCAGACCTGGCGGAGCTCCTTGAAGTGGTCGAGCACGTAGCCCGTGCCGCGCACCACGGCGGTGAGCGGGTCCTTGACGCGGTAGATGGGGAGGCTCGTCTCGGCGTGGAGCCGGGCGCCCAGGCCCTTGAGGAGCGCCCCTCCGCCCGCGAGGACGATGCCGCGCCGCTGGATGTCGGCCGCCAGCTCGGGGCTGGTCTTGGAGAGGGCCTTGCGGATGGACTCGACGATGGCCCGCACCGGGGCGTCCAGGGCCTCGCGCACCATCCCGTCGTTGAGCTTGATGACCCGGGGGATGCCGGTCGAGACGTCGCTGCCGCAGCACTCGGTCTCCATGGGCTCGGCCAGGGGGGCGGCCGAGCCGATCTCGATCTTCACCCGCTCGGCCTCGAAGGAGCCGATCGCGAGCCCGTGCTCCCGCCGCACGTAGCGCTGGATGCAGTCGTCCATGGCGTCCCCGGCGATGCGCAGCGACTCCGCGTAGGCCACGGCGTACTGGCTGATGACGGCCACCTCGGTGGTGCCGCCTCCGATGTCCACCACCATGGAGCCCGCCACCTCGTGGATGGGGAGCTTGCTCCCGATGGCGGCGGCCATGGGCTCCTCGATGAGGTGCACCTTGGCGGCCCCGCACTGGGCGGCCGAGTCGATGACGGCCTTCATCTCCACGCTGGTGATGCCGGCCGGGACGCAGATCATCATGGTGGGCCGGGCGAAGACGCGGCGGGGCAGGGTGGCCTTGATGAAGTGGCGGATCATGGCGTTGGTCACGTCGAAGTCGGCGATGACGCCGTCCTTCATGGGGCGGATGGTGCGGATGCTCTCCGGGGTGCGGCCGTACATCTCCTTGGCGCGCTTGCCCACGGCGAGGACGCTGCCCCCGTTCCGCGAGTTCAGGGCGACCACCGAGGGCTCGTCGAGGACGATGCCCCCCTCCTTGGTGTAGATGAGGGTGTTGGCGGTGCCCAGGTCCATGGCGAGCTGCTGGCCCATCAGGCCGTGGATCTTGTCCAGGAGCCACATCGCTTCATCCCCCCCCGTGGAAGCACAGCTGGTTGATCCCCGCCGCGCGCGCCCCCACGAGCGCGCCGAGGGATGCCGAGACCAGGCCCTGGGGGTCGCGGGCGTGCTCGGGGAAGCACGCCACCCCCGCCGAGGCCGTCAGGTCGGCCGTCTTCCCCCCGATGCGGCAGGGGGTCTCGTTGATGAGTTGGATGAGCTTCTCCGCGGCCGCCTCGGCGTGCTCGTGCGAGGAGCCCTGGAGCAGGAGGAAGAAGCGCGCCCCCTCGTGCCGGGCCAGGACGTCCCCGCCCTGGGCCGCGGGGGCGAGGAGCCGGTGGAGGTGGAGGGCGGCCTCCTCGGCCGCCGAGGGGTCGTCCCCCATCTCGTCCGGGGCGATGCACAGGAGCGCCGCGTGGCGGCCGCGCGCGCCGGCGTCGCGGAGGACCTCGCCCAGCCTGGCGCGGAGGCCGGCCATGCTGCGCCCGCCGGTCAGCGGGTCGAGCTCGGCCTGGCGGCTGAGCCGCCGCTCGGCCCGGAGGCGCAGCAGGGCCTCCGTGGCGGGGGCGGCGGCGACCTCGGCCCGCTTGAGGGAGGCCGCGTCGAACTCCCCCCGGCGGCGGCTGGTGAAGCCGAGCACGCCGAACGCCTCGCCGCCCGCCGCGAGGGGGACGGCCACGGCCGAGCGCGCGCCGATGTTGGGCTCGTCGGGATGGAAGAGGGGCCGGTTCCCGCTCGGGCCCCGGAGGTCCGGCAGGCGCAGGGGCTCCCCCTTCTTGAGGACGTAGCCCGCCACGCTGGCCCGCTCGTTCACGGCGAGCCCGCTCAGGAAGAGCTCGCCGAAGCCCGAGGTGCGGACGAGGCGGGGGGTGCCTGCTTCCTCGTCCCGGAGGACGAGGAAGCAGGCGTCGAAGGGGAGCAATTCGCGCGGAACCAGGCAGACGGCGTTCAGCAGCTGGTCCTCGCTCTCGCAGGAGCGCAAGGAGGCCAGGTAGCCGCTGTAGGCGCCGACGTCGATGGAGCGCCGCTCCATTTGCGCCGACGCCAGGGCGCCGTCCGCCAGATAGGCGAATTGTTGGGCGAACCCCGCGAGGATTTTCTGGGACTTGGCGGTGAAGCACCAGCTCTTCTTGCTGTCGATGGCCAGCGCCCCCTTGGTGAGGGAGGAGGGCAGCGGGGCCGCCATGAAGGACTTGATGTCCTCGCTGCGGGCGTAGTAGCCGAGGACGATGGTGTCCTTGTCGAACTCGTTGACGCTGAGCGCCTCGTTGTTCTCGAGCACCCAGCCGAGGAAGCCCTGGCCGGTCTCGACCGTGGCCTCGGGGAGGATGTGGGGGCTCAGGCTGTGGTAGCTCGTCAGCTGGAAGACCTTGCGCCGCCGGTTCTCGAGGAAGAGGCACGCCGAGTAGGCGTCCGTGACGTTGCTGACCAGCGTGACCAGGGAGAACAGATCCCGTTCGAGGTTGGTCATCAAGCCACCCTGGGGCGGGGCGGATGGGGAACAAGGGGGATCTTAGCAAAGGAAGTTTTAGACTCAAGTGATTTTTTAAGTCATAACTATATCTTATTGATTTTTAATGATTTGAAAGTTTAAAAATTTTCAGATGAGGGGATAAATCTCACCTAGTGCATGTAATTCTATTTATAAATATTTGAATTTAAACGATTTATTTGTAAAATCCCGCACGGAAAAGGGGCAAAATGGAAAAAATGCTAGGTGTTGTGCCCCCGTCCCCGAAGGCGCCTATCCGTGGGGTCCGGGCGGCTCACGATGGAACGGCTGAAGAGCTTGGCCAGCTCGCGCGCGAAGCTCTCCATGTCCGGGAGGAGGCGGAGGCCCTCGTCATCGGGGGCGGGCCCGTGGATGAGCGAGGCGATGGCGTAGGCGGGCTTGCCGGCCGCGCGCGCGGCGGCGAGGTGGGCGGGCTCGGGCGGGCCGAGAAAGAGCAGGGCGCCGGCGCGCCGGGCGATCGCCTCGGGCGATCCCTCCGCCGGGAGATGGGAGAGGTCCGCGCCCCCGGCCTCCTGGTAGGCCTCCCCGGCGAGGAGGGCCGGCCCGCCCGGCGCGGCGAGGAGGAGGGCGTGCCCTCCCGCCGCGAGGTAGCGCCCCGCCTGGGCGAGGGCCTGGCGCTCGGCGCCCGAGGGGCTGGGATCCCCGGTCCAGAGCAGCGCCAGGATCACGGCGGCCCCGCTAGGAGTAGTACCGCTGGCGGAGCTCCTCGAGGCTGAACGCCCCGGAGCGGAAGAACTCGAGCATCCCCGCCTCGCGGTCCATGATCTTCTTGGCCGCGGCGGGCACCTCGGCCGCGGCCTCCCGGGGGATGATGAGGGCTCCGTTCGGGTCGGCGTGGATGAGGTCGCCCGGGAGCACGCTCAGCCCCCCCACCGAGACCGGCACGTTCACGTCCACCACCCGCACGTCCCCGCGCGAGGGCGTCGTCCCCGCCGCCCAGGTCTTGAAGCCGGCCGCCCGCATGGCCTCGGTGTCGCGCACCACCCCGTCGGCCACCACCCCCTCCGCCCCGAGGCGGCGGAAGAGGTTGGCCATCACCTCCCCCCAGAAGCAGGCCGAGAGGGGCCGGGAGCCGGTGTCCTGCTGGACGACGACGCAGGGCTTGGGGGCGCGCCCGACCGCCTCGTAGAGCCGGAGCCGGGCGGCGTGGGTGCGCTTCTCGCCGGGGCCGTACTCCCCCGAGGTGAAGGTGACGGCGTAGCCCACCGCCGCCCCCAGCTCGGGGAACAGGCAGCGGATGCGGGCGTCGGCGTGGCCCATGGTGCGGGGGCGGACGCCGAAGGACTCGATGGCGTTCGAGACCGTGGGGGTGTCGAGGGCGCGGAGCGCCCGGAGCGTCTCTTCGCTGAGCATGGGTTCTCCTCGGCCGTGCAGAACGAAATCCTAATTCCGTAGGGGCGATGCTTGTCATCGCCCTTCTTGAGCGGACACCCGCCCGGGGCGAACACAAGGTTCGCCCCTACGGAGTCACCCGGCGAACCGGCATTCTCCACCGCCGATGCTAGCGCCCGCCTTCTCCGGGATGCGCCGAGGGGATTCTGCCGTCCTGCGCCCACGCCTGCCAGTCCGCGAGGGCCGCGCGGGTGGTGTCGAAGGCGAGCTCGGCGGGGACGATCTCCTCCGGCCCCGCGAGCTTCACGGCCGCGGTCTCGTCGAGCGGCCGGGGCTCCCCGCGGAGAATCTCGCCCAGGTAGGCCACCAGGACGATCGGGTTCTCCGGGAAGGAGTACACCCCCAGCAGGGGCCCCACCCGCACCTCGACCCCGGTCTCCTCCAGGGCCTCGCGGGCGGCGGCCTCGCTCACCACCTCCCCCCGGTTCACGAAGCCGCCCGGGAAGGTCCAGAGCCCCTTGCCCGGGTTGTGCTTGCGCTGGACGAGGAGGGCCTTCCCCCCGCGCGAGGCGATCACCCCGGCCGCGAGCTTGGGGTCGAGGAAGTGCACGTGGCCGCAGCCGGGCCGGGGACAGAGGAGCTGCATGGAGCCGTCCCCCCGCTCCCATTTCCCGAAGACGAGCTCCGCCCCGCACGCCACGCAGAAGCGGATCCGCCCCCCGAGGTGGGGGTGGGCACGGGGGGGATGCCCTCCGGCGGGCGGGAGGAGGCTCATGCGAAGAGGGCCTCCGCGCCCGGCTGGCAGAAGGGGTTGGCGGCCATCTCGCGCCCGATGGTGGTCTCGGGGCCGTGGCCCGGGTGGACGACGGTGTCGGGCGGGAGGGTGAGGAGCTGGGTGCGGATGCTCCGCAGGAGGGCGGCCGCGTCCCCCATGTAGAGGTCGGTGCGCCCCACCGAGCCGGCGAAGAGGGCGTCCCCCACGAAGGCGTGGCCGGGCTCCCCGTCCGCGCCCGGGCGGTAGAGGGTGACGTTCCCCGGCGCGTGGCCGTCCGTGAGGCGGACCTCGAAGCGGAGCGTCCCCACCTCCACGGTCCCGCCGGGGAGGAGGTAGCCGTCCACCTCGGGCACCTCGGGCGGCGGGAAGCCGTACATCCGGGCGGCCTCGGGCATGCGCCGCAGGTTGAAGAGCTCGGCCTCGTGGAGCCAGTAGGGGACGCCGAGCTTGGCCTTGGCCTCGGCCACGCCCTCGGCGTGGTCGAGGTGGGCGTGGGTGCCCACGAGGCGGACGATGGCGAGGCCGAGGCGCCGGGCCTCGGCGATGACGGCGTCCACCTCGGCCCCGGGGTCGAGGTAGAGGGCCTCGCGCCGCTCCCCGCACCCGACGAGGTAGCTGTTCATCTGGAAGGGGCCGACGGGGATGCGCTCGACGATCACGGCCGCTCCTCGGGTCGCAAGGAAACCGGCGGGAGGGGGGAGGCCCCTCCCGCCGGCGGGTGCGCTGGCGGTCTGGACAGGCCCCGGGAGGCGCCCGCCTACTTCGCCTCGGGGGGGAAGACGGCGATCTCGACCCGGCGGTTCCGCTCCCGGCCCTCGGGGGTGGCGTTGTCCCCGGTGGGGCGGAACTCGCCCTGGCCCGCCGCCGAGACGTGGCGGGGGTCGAGGCCCCCCCCCTCGACCAGGTAGCGCAGGACGCGGGTGGCGCGGCCGGCCGAGAGCTCCCAGTTCGTCTCCCACCGCTCGGCGAGCCGCTCGCTGATGCGCTGGTTGTCGGTGTTGCCGCGCACCTGGACCTCCCGGTTGGGGTAGCGGCGCAGCGCGGCGGCGATCTTGGCGAGCACCTTGTTGCCCTGGCTCTTGATGGCGACGCTGCCCGGGGCGAAGAGGATGCCGCTCGCGACGGTGATGACGACGACCTCTCCCTCGCGCTTGACCTCGACGGATTTGGCCTTGGCCTCGGCCGCGAGCTGGGCCTCGAGGTCCTTCTCGAGCTGGGCCTGGAGCCGCACCCGGTCCTCGAAGCGGGCGAGCCGCGCCCGCGTGTCGTTCAGGGAGGCCTCCAGCTGGCGCGTCTTCTGGAGGTTGTCCTCGAACTCCTTCTGGATCCGGACGAGCTTCTCGCCGGTCGTCTCGGACTCCTGCTTCTGGGTGGAGACCTGGGCGCGCAGGTCGGCCACCCGGCTCTCGGTCTGCTGGCTGTAGCGCCTCGCCATGGAGAGGGACTGGGTCAGCTCCTCGTTCTCGACCCGCTTCTGCTCGAGCTGCTGGCGGAGGTTCTGGGCGTCGTGGGCGAGGGAGCCGATGCGGGCCTGGGCGTCATCGAGCTGGCGGCGGAGGGAGGCCGCCTCGCTCGTCTTGCGCTCGAACTCGTCCAGGCTCACGCAGCCGCCGAGGAGGAGGAGGGAGGCGAGAAGGGGGAGGAGGCCGCGCCCGCGCATCAGCCCGCCTCTCCCTGGAGGAAGCGCGTGGCCTCGGCCACGTCGTCGCGGCTGCCGATGACGAGGGGGACGCGCTGGTGGAGCTTCCCGGGCTGGATCTCCAGGATCCGCCTCGTGCCGTCGGTCGCCGCGCCCCCGGCCTGCTCGACGATGAACGCCATGGGGTTGCACTCGTAGAGCAGGCGGAGCTTGCCGGTCTTGCTCTTCTTGTCGCCGGGGTAGAGGAAGACGCCGCCCTTGAGGAGGTTGCGGTGGAAGTCCGCCACGAGGGAGCCGATGTAGCGGCCCGAGTAGGGGCGGCCGCTGGCCTTGTCCTCGGCCTTGAGGTGGGCGATGTAGCGGGCGACCTCGTCGTGCCAGTAGGCCGAGTTGCCCTCGTTGATGCTGTAGATCCTTCCGCGCGGGGGGATCTGGATGTCGGGGTGGGAGAGGAAGAACTCCCCGACCGAGGGGTCCAGCGTGAAGCCGTGGACCCCCCTGCCGGAGGTGTAGACGAGCATGGTGGAGGAGCCGTAGATGACGTAGCCGGCGCAGAGCTGCGCCGCCCCCGGCTGGAGGAAGTCCTCCATCGTGGTCGGGCCGTTGCCCGGGGAGCGGCGGCGGAGGATGGAGAAGATGGAGCCGATGCTCACGTTCACGTCGATGTTCGAGGAGCCGTCCAGGGGGTCGTACACCACCACGTACTGCCCGTCGTCCACGAAGTCGCCGGGGATGAGGTAGGGCTCATCCATCTCCTCGCTGGCCAGGGCGGACACGTAGCCCGTGTGGTCGAGGGCGCGGCGGAAGACCTCGTTCGCGTACTCGTCGAGCTTCTGGACCTCCTCGCCCTGGATGTTCTTCTTTCCCGTGAGCCCGAGGATCTCAACCAGCCCCGCCTTGTTGACCTCGGCGTTGATGATCTTGGCGGCCAGGCAGATCTGGCTGACGAGCCGCGAGAAGAACCCCCGGGCGCCCGGGTGCTTGAGCTCCTCGCTCCGGATGTAGCGCTCGAGGGTGACGCCCTTGAGGTCTTCGGCGGGGCTCGTCGCTGCGTACATGAATTCGGGCATCACCCCCGCCCTCCGTCCCGCACCCGTCACTGGCGGCGCCGCCTCAGGCGGCGAGCTCGCGCTCCATCGCGTCGCTGTACTTGCCCGAGCGGGCCGCGCCGTTGCACTTGGCGCGGTGGTGGAAGATCTTCTGGGCGGCCGCCACGTTGGCCGCCTGGCCCGCCCACTTCTTCATGGACGGGGCCTGGAGGGCGCGCCCGTAGGAGAAGCTGAGCTCCCAGGGGTTCCCGCCGATCTGGTTCATGGCGTTGAGGTGGGCCGTGGCGTCCTCGTCCGACTGGCCGCCCGAGAGGAAGACCACGCCGGGCACCGCGGGGGGCACGCAGCGGCGCAGGCACTTGAGCGTCATCTCGGCCACCTGTCGCACGCCCGCCTGCACCGGGCACTTCTTGCCCGAGACCACCATGTTGGGCTTGAGGAGGATCTGCTCGAGCGGCACGCGCTGCTCGTAGAGGGCGTTGAAGACGCTCTTGAGCGTCCACTCGGTCACGTCGAAGCAGGTCTCGATGGTGTTGTCCGCGTCCATGAGGACCTCGGGCTCCACGATCGGCACCAGGCCGCCCTCGACGCAGATCGCCGCGTAGCGGGCGAGGGCGTGGGCGTTGGTCTCGATGCAGTAGCGGGTGGGGATGCCGGGGCCGATGGTGACGACGGCGCGCCACTTGGCGAAGCGGGCGCCCATGTCGCGGTACTCCTTCACGCGCCCGGGCAGGCCGTCGAGGCCCTCGGTGGTCATCTCGTCGGGGGCGAAGGGGAGCGGCTTGGCGCCCGCGTCCACCTTGATGCCGGGGATGGAGTTCGACCGGGTCAGCACCTCGGTGAAGGGGACCCCCTTGAGGGATTTCTGGCGGATGGTCTCGTCGAAGAGGATCACGCCGCTGATGTACTCGCCGAAGCCGGGGGTGGTGAAGAGCATGTCCCGGTAGGCCTGGCGGCTGGCCTCGGTGTTGGGGACGTTGATGCTCTTGAAGCGCCTCTCGATGGTGCCCGTGCTCTCGTCCGCAGCGAGGATGCCCCTCGCGGGGGCGATGAGTTTCCTGGCGATGGCCTCAAGCTCTTGCGCGCTCATGGTATCGCTCCTTCGGCTGGCCTCGAAGATGGATGACCGATCCGGGAAATCCCTCGAACGATGGCTGACGGCCAGGCTCCCCGCCCCTGGCGAGTCCACGAAAGCGGGGAAATCCACCCGATCCAGCATGCGCGTGGAGGATGGCCCCATGCTCGCGGCCAGGGCCGATGGTCGTCCGGTACGGGGAGCAGAATATCAGATTCGGGCGGAGGAAAAAACCGCCTCCCGCCCCCCCCTCCGCCCCGCCGCGGAGAGGGGCCGCCGGTAGGATATAATCGCGCTTTTCCGGCGCCAAACGGGGAGGGTGCATGGGCGGGAGCGGTGGGAGGGGAAGGCGGGGGCGGGTGGTGAGGCTCCCCGGCTCCCTCCCGGCGGGCGGGCGGATGCCCGCCTTCTACTTCATCCACTTCTTCGGGGTGGGGGTCACCCTCCCCTTCCTGAACATCTACTTCGACGCCGTGGGGATGAAGGGCATCCAGCTCGGGCTCCTGAACGCCGTCCCCCGGCTGGCCGTGGGCGTCGCCCCCCCGCTCCTGGGCGCGCTGGCCGACAAGTTCCGCCGGGGGCGGGACATCCTCCTCCTCGGCGCGGCCCTGAGCATGGCGGCCGCCCTCGCCATGTGGGGGCGGGAGGGCTTCTGGCCCCTCCTGATTCTGGTGACCCTCTATTCCGCCGCCCGGGGCTCCCTCGTCCCCATCGCCGAGAACGTCTGCCTGCGCGAGATCGCCCAGAGCGGGGCGCAGTACGGGCGGGTGCGGCTGTGGGGCTCGCTGGGCTTCATCGCGGCGGCCCTGGGTGTGGGGGCGCTCGTGGACGCCGTCTCCATCGGGGCGATGTTCCCCGTCCTGGCGGGGAGCAGCCTCCTCCTCATGGGGGTGATCGTCGTCTTCCCCCGGGAGGGGGGGGAGGCGCGCCGGCGCTTCCGGGGGGACTTGCTGGAGCTCCTGGGGAACCACCCCTACATGATCCTGCTCTGGACGAGCACCCTGGTGGCCTTCAGCGCCGGGCCCTTTAGCATCTACTTCAGCATCTACCTGAAGGAGCTGGGCCACCCGGCCTGGGTCATCGGGATGGCCTGGACGGCGGGGGTGGCGAGCGAGATCTTCTTCTTCGTCTACGCCCAGGCCCTCCAGCGGCGCGTGGGCGTCAAGGCCATGATCACGGCCGGCATGCTGGCCTGCGCCCTGCGCTGGGAGATGGTCACCTGGACCGAGAGCGGAGTCCTGCTCGTGGCCATCCAGACCCTCCACGGGGTGGGCTTCGGGGTCTTCCACGCCGCCTCGATCCAGTACGTGGACCGCCTGAGCGGCCCCGCCACCAAGAACACCGCCCAGTCCCTCTACAGCTCGGCCGAGATCGGGCTGGGGGTGACGGCGGGGGGCCTCCTCGCGAGCTGGCTCCTGCCGACGTGGGGCTTCCTCGCCCTGCTTCACATCGGGGCCCTGCTCTCCCTGGCCGGGGCCGCCTGGTTCGCCCTGGCGCTGGGGCTTCGGAACGAGGAGGGGAGTGGTGGCTGATCCCGCCATCTTCCTGACCGGCACGGGGACGGGGGTGGGCAAGACCGTCGTGGGCTGCGCCCTCGCCGCGGCCTGGGCGGCGAGGGGGCTCGCGCCCCGCGTCCTGAAGCCCGCGGAGTCGGGCTGCGAGAGGCGCGGGGGCGTGCTCCACCCCACCGACGCCTGGGCGCTCCGCGAGGCGGCGGGGGACGCCCGGCCCCTCGACGAGGTGTGCCCCTACCGCTACGTCCTGCCTCTGGCGCCCGCCCACGCGGCCGAGCAGGAGGGGGGCCCGCCGGACCTGGACCGCCTGCTGGGGATGATCGCAGCCCTCCGCGGGCGGCCCGGCCCCCTCCTGGTCGAGGGGGCGGGGGGGCTGCTCGTCCCCCTGGCTCCGGATGTCCAGATGATCGACCTGGCCAGGCGGGCGGGGCTGAGGCTGGTGATCGCCGCGCCCCTGGGCCTCGGCACCCTGAACCACACCCAGCTCACCGTGCGGGCGGCGCGGGCGGAGGGCATCCCCGTCGCGGGGATCGTGCTGAGCGACCTGACGGGGGAGGACACCCCCGCCGCGCGGCGCAACCCCGGCGCCGTCCGGGAGCTGTGCGGGGCGCCCCTGCTTGGGGTGCTCCCCTACCTCCCGGGGATCGGGGAGGAGATCCGGCGCGGGGCCGGGCCTGGGACGCCGGCGGCGGCCCGGCTGGCCGGGGCGGCGGGGCGGCTGGATTTGGGGATGTTGGGAAATACGTAGGGGCGGGTTTGAAACCCGCCCCTGCAGATCCGCATGTCTTCGTGGCGACGTTTCCTACCTTTTCGCCGCCAGGGCCAGCACCTCTTCGCCCAGCTCCTTCTTCGCCTCCTCCAGGACGGGCCGGACGGCTTGCCTGAAGGCCTCGCGCTCGGCCGGGGTCAGGTCCACGAAGGCGATGCCCATCTTCTCCATCTGGCGCCGGTAGTCCCGCTCCACCTCCTCGGCCGCCTCGCGCTGGAAGAGGATGGCCTCGCGCACCGCCTCCCGCACCGCTTTCTGGACATCGGCGGGCCAGCCGTCGAAGGTGGCCTTGTGGACGTAGACCCCGCGCGCGCCGTAGAAGGTGCCCGTCATGGTGACGTGGCTGTGCACCTTGTGGACGCCGTAGGTCATGGTGTTGGAGAGGGGGTTCTCCTGGGCGTCCACCTCGCCCGAGGCGATCTTGGCGATGCCGGGCTTGAGGTCGGTGGGCACGGGCTCGGCCCCGAGCAGGCGGAAGGTGCGCGCGTGGATGTCGTTGAGCTGGAGCCGCACCCGCATGCCCTTGAGGTCGGCGGGGGAGCGCACCGGCCGGAGGCGGTTCGAGAGGTGGCGGAAGCCGTTGTCCCAGTAGCCGAGCACCCGGTAGCCCAGGCGTCGCTCGGTGCGCTCGGTCAAGAAGGCGCCCAGCTCCCCGTCGAGGGCGGCGTGGGCGTGGTCGAGGCCGGTGAAGAGGAAGGGGAGGTCCACCACCGCCAGCTCGGGCACCCGCTCCGCCAGGTAGGCGGTCGAGAAGTAGCACATGGTCAGGACGCCGCTCTCGACCAGCCAGAGGAGCTCGTTGGCCCCGTAGCCGAAGTCCATCACGTTCCAGGCCTTGTCGGTCTGGACGGCCCCGCCGGTGCGGCGGGCGAGCCCCTCGGCGAAGCGGACGATGGCGCGGCTGTGGGAGGTCTCGGGCGGGGAGTAGCCCCCGAAGCGGATGCGGATGGGCTCGGGCATGGGTCCTCTCTTCCTCCGGATTCCAGGGGTTTTCCGGTGGATCGCCCGGCTCCGGGCGGGGGCCAGCATACCTCCCGGGGCGCGCCCCGGCCAAGGGCTTGACGCCCCGGGGGTTGTGGGGCATGTTCCCTGCCCTGTTGGGGCCCCACGCAGGGAGACGGACGGACATGGCCACGCTCAAAGAACAGCTTTTCCTCCAGGTCGCATCGCAGACCCTGAACCGCCTCACCAAGGACCTTCAGAAGAAGTTCGAGCTCAAGAAGGGGGACCGGTTCAACGTCAAGGGCATCACCTACGAGATCGGCCCCCCCCGCTTCTTGAAGGAGGGCATCCAGTTCGAGATCAGCAGCAAGATCCCGGGCGAGGAGTTCCCCCCCTCCTACGAGCACGCCAATTTCTTCAAGGAGATCGAGAAGGTCTGCCGCACCTCCAAGAAGAAGCCCGAGGCGGCGGACATGGAGAACATCGTCCGCGAGACCCGGGACCAGGAGCGCAAGGAGCGCGACTACGTCAAGCTCACCTACCGCTA
>MGDP01000046.1 GCA_001790955.1 Candidatus Tectomicrobia bacterium RIFCSPLOWO2_12_FULL_69_37 | reverse complement strand
GTCGAGGTGATCTGGTCCTTGGGGGTGAGGTGGGCGCAGACGCCGGAGGCCACGGCCTCCTCGCCGATGTAGGCGTGGAGGAAGCCGGGCAGCTCCCCCGCCTGGAAGAGCTCGATGGCGCGCTCCTCGAAGCGGCGGATGCGCACCATCGTCTCGTAGATCCAGAGGGCCTTCGCCTTGGTCAGCTCGGGCATGGGGCTTCCTTAGGGAATCGCCGGGGAGGCGTCCGCCCCGCGCGGGGGAGGAGGATCGGTCAGGCGTCCCGGCTGCGCGCCCGCAGCATCTCGCGCTGCTTCTGGAAGACGTAGCGCAGGATCTGCTCGCTGTCCTGTTCGTTGATGGCGGTGAAGCGGGCGCCCACCTCGACGCTCGGCGTCTTCTCGCCCCGGCTCTTGACGGAGGAGGAGAGGCGCTCCACCCGGGCCACGGCGTCCACCCGGAAGGAGGGCGCCGCCCCGGTGAAGACCATCCCGATCCACAGGGTAGAGCCCTTGCTGTAGAGCTGCTGGCTGGGGAAGCGGATGCCCGAGCCGCTGATGTTCACCTGGGCCGTGTAGAACTCCGTCGCCTCCACCTTGGCGCGCATCTGGGTCCGGAGCATGGAGATCAGGACGTCGAGCTTCTGGTCGAGGAGCGAGATGGCCTTCCAGGTGGGGGCGTTGGGGTCGATGGAGCGCCCGGCGGCCGCGGCGATGGAGCTGACGGAACCCATGGCCCCGCCGATGCCCCCGCGGGTGATGATCTGCTGGCTGAGGGTCTCCACCTCGAAATCGGGCACGGGCCGGTGGCTGACCTCGAGCTGATCGTCCATCCGGACCATGCTGCGCCGCTGCGCCGCGTCGTCCTTCGCGTCTCTCGCCATGCGGGTTTCCCTTCCGCGAAAACCGCGGGTTTCCGGGCAGATCGGAGCCTCGATGCTAGCACGGCGGGTGGGGTGGGGCAAGAACTCCGGAGCCCGGCCCCAGGGGGGGAGGGCGGCGGGGGGGAGGCCCCGCCGGGCCTTGAACTTTCCCGCCGGAAGGGCTACCATACACAGGAGTTGATGCCTCCGTGCATGGGCCCAACTTCCGGCCCATTTTTTTTCGTCCGCCGCCCGGGAGCGAAAGGATGGCCGCCGAGGACGTCGTGAGCCGGGTCTGGGCTCTGGCGGAGCCCGTGGCCGAATCCCTGGGGATGGAGCTGGTGGAGGTGGATTTCGCGAGCGGGGGCGGGCACGCGGTGTTGCGGCTGTTCATCGACAAGGCGGGAGGCCCGAGCGTCGAGGACTGCAAGCGGATGAGCCGGGAGGTCGAGGCCCGCATGGACGCCGAGGACTTCCTCGGGACGCGCTACCTCCTGGAAGTCTCGAGCCCCGGCCTCGATCGCCCCCTGCGCAAGCCCGGGGACTTCAGGCGCTACGCGGGCCGCCGGGTGCGCCTCCGCCTGCGGAGCCCCCGGGGGCGGCCCCGAAACCTCTCGGGCACCCTGCTCGGCATCGAGGGCGAGGTCATCGCCCTGGACGCGGGGGAGGAGGGCCCCCAGCGCATCTCCCTCGGCGAGATCGCCAGGGCGCGGCTGGAAGTGGATTGGGAGGCCGAGTTCCGGAAGCCGGAGAAGCCGGCCGGCGGGGGACCCGGGCCGGCCCGCAAGGGAGGGCACGGAAGGTGAGCCAAGAGATCTTGGCGGTGCTGACTCAGCTGGAGCGGGAGCGGGGGGTTTCGAAGGACATCCTCCTCGACTCCCTCAAGGTGGCCCTCGCCTCGGCAGCCCGGAAGCAGTTCGGGCTGGGCGACAACGTGGAGGTCACCCTCGACTCCTCGACGGGGGCGATCGGCCTCAAGGCCTCCAAGGAGGTCGTGCGCGTCGTCCAGAACGCGGAGGCGGAGATCTCCATCGAGGAGGCCCGCGCCCAGCAGGCCGGCATCCAGGTGGGGGACAAGCTCACCTTCGACCTCGAAACCGAGGGCCTCGGGCGCATCGCCGCCCAGGTGGCCAAGCAGGTCATCCTCCAGCGTGTGCGCGAGGCCGAGCGGGCGAACATCTACTCCGAGTTCAAGGGCCGCGAGGGCGAGCTCATCACCGGAGTCGTGACCCAGGTCGAGCGCGGCAACATCTTCGTGGACATCGGCCGGGGCGAGGCCATCCTGCCCCGCCGGGAGCAGATCTTCCGCGAGGTGTACAAGCGCGGCGACCGCATCCGCTCCTACATCCTCGAGGTCCGCGAGGCCTCCAAGGGGCCCCAGGTCGTCCTCAGCCGCACCCACCCGGGCCTCCTCATCCGGCTCTTCGAAATGGAGGTGCCCGAGATCTACGACGCCGTGGTCGAAATCAAGGGCTGCGTGCGCGAGCCGAGCGGGCGCTCCAAGGTGGCCGTCGTGAGCCACGACCGCGACATCGACCCCGTGGGCGCCTGCGTGGGCACCCGGGGGAGCCGGGTGCAGGCCATCGTCCAGGAGCTGCGCGGCGAGAAGATCGACATCATCGCGTGGAGCGACGACATCCGCACCTACGCCGGCAACGCCCTTAGCCCCGCCAAGATCCAGCACATCACCCTCCACGAGGCGGAGGGCCGGATGGAGGTGCTGGTGCCCGACGACCAGCTCTCCCTCGCCATCGGCAAGGGCGGGCAGAACGTCCGCCTGGCGGCCAAGCTCCTGGGCTGGAAGATCGACCTGAAGGGCGAGAGCGAGTACCGGCGCATGATCGCCGAGAAGGCGTTCCACAGCGAGGCCCCCGAGGCCAAGGCCGCGGCGCCCCAGGCGGCCGCGGGCTCGGACCTCGTCAACCTCGACGTGGTGGGCGAGAAGACCGCCCAGCTCCTCGCCGAGCACGGCTTCCCCACCGTCGAGTCGGTGGCCCAGAGCAGCCCCGGCGCGCTCTGCGAGGTGCCCGGCATCGGCCCCAAGCGCGCCCAGCTCCTCATCGACTCGGCCACCGCCTATCTCAAGGGCGCGCCGGGCAGCGCCGCCGAGAGCGTGGCGCCGGGGGAGTGAGCCCCCCCGGGCGGTGAGCGATGCCCGTGCGCACCTGCATCGGTTGCCGGACGAAGGGAGAGGCGGAGGCGTTCTTCCGCCTGGCCGCCGATCCCTCGGGCGGGGTGGCCGCCGAGCTCGGCGGCCGGCTCCCGGGGCGGGGCGCCCACTGCTGCTTCAAGGCCGCCTGCATCGAGGCCGCCCTCAAGCCGAAAAACCTGGCCCGGGCACTCCAGGAGGGGCTCAAGCCGCCCGCGCCGGCCGAGCTGGCGGAGAGGATCCGGGGCCTCCTCCGGCAGCGCCTGGAGGGGCTGCTCGCGGCGGCCTGGCGCAAGGGGGTTCTCACCCCGGGGCGCGAGGCGGCCTTCCGGGAGCTCGAGGCCGGGGGGAAGCTCCTCCTCGCCCGGGACCTCGCGGAGGCCAGCCGGCGGGCGATCCCCCCGGGAGCGGAGCCGGTCGAGCTGCCGCTCCGGATGGAGGAGATCGGAGGGCTCCTGGGCCGCGGGCCGGTCGGAGTCCTCGCCCTCCGGGACGCCTCCCTGGAGGGGGAGCTGGCCCGGCGGGCGGCGCAGTTGCGCTCCCTGGGCGGGGCTTGAGGCCGGGGGCGCGGGAACCTTAAGATACAGGACCTTTCAATCCCTTCGGCTGAGGGGAGCCGGGAGAGCGGTCGGAGGAGAGTGGATGGCGAAGATCCGGGTCTACGAGCTGGCCAAGGAGCTGGGGTTCGAGAACAAGGCCTTTGTCGACGAACTCCACCGGGAAGGAATCCAGGTCAAGAGCTACATGAGCACGGTGGATGAGGAGACCGCCGACCTCATCCGCACGCTCTTCGGCTCCCGGACCGAGGAGAAGGCCAAGGCCGCCGCCCCGGCCGCCAAGGCTCCCGCCCCCGCCACGGGCAAGACGGCCGAGGCCCCCAAGGAAGCCAAGGGCAAGGCCCCCGCCCCGGCCGCCAAGGCCCCCGCCGCGCCCAAGGCGGCTGCTCCGGCCGCCCCCGCGGCTCCTCCCAAGCCCGCCCCCCCGGCCAAGCCCGCTGCTCCCGCCGCCAAGGCCCCGGCGCCCCCCAAGGCCGAGGAGAGGGCCCCCGCGGCTCCCCCGGCTCCCCCGGCCAAGCCCCAGCGGCGCGGGCGGGTGCGCGTGCCCGAGACCATCACGGTCAAGGATCTGGCCGACAAGCTGAGCCTCAAGGCCACCGAGGTCATCAAGGAGCTCATGAAGATGGGCCAGATGACCACGATCAACCAGATGATCGATCACGCCACGGCGTCGACCCTCAGCGAGAAGTTCGGCTACGAGGTGGAGATCAGCAAGGAGAACATCGAGGAGGTCCTCGTCCAGGGGGACGACCCCCCCGGCTCCCTCCGCCCGCGCGCCCCCGTCATCACCATCATGGGCCACGTCGACCACGGGAAGACGCGCCTCCTCGACGCCATCCGCAAGGCCAACGTGATGGAGCAGGAGGCGGGGGGCATCACCCAGCACATCGGCGCCTACAAGGTGAAGACCGAGAAGGGCACCGCCGTCTTCCTCGACACCCCGGGCCACGAGGCCTTCACCGCCATGCGGGCGCGCGGGGCCAAGGTGACGGACCTCGTCATCCTCGTCGTGGCGGCCAACGAGGGCGTCATGCCCCAGACGCGCGAGGCCATCGCCCACGCCAAGGCGGCGGGCGTGCCCATCATGGTGGCGGTCAACAAGATGGACCTGCCCGACGCCAACCCCGACCGCATCAAGCAGCAGCTCTCGGAGCTGGGCCTCATCCCCGAGGACTGGGGCGGGGACACGGTCTACTGCCCCGTCTCGGCGCGGCAGGGCGTCGGCATCGACGACCTGCTCGACCTGGCCGTCCTCCAGGCCGAGCTGATGGAGCTCAAGGCGAACCCCGACCGCGAGGCTTCGGGGGTGGTGGTCGAGGCCAAGCTCGACAAGGGGAGAGGGCCGGTGGCCACCGTCCTCGTCCAGCGCGGCACCCTCAAGGTGGGGGACACCTTCGTCGCCGGGAAGTGGCACGGCAAGGTTCGGGCCCTCCTCGACGACCAGGGCCGTAAGCTCAAGGCCGCGGCCCCGGCGACGCCCGCCGAGGTGCTGGGCTTCGCGGGGGTGCCCGAGGCGGGGGACACCTTCCTCGTCGTCCCGGACGAGCGGCTCGCCCGCGAGATCAGCGGCAAGCGCCAGCAGCGCCAGCGCCTGGCCTCCCTGATGACGAGCGCGCGCGTCAGCCTCGAAAGCTTCCTCGACCGCGTGAAGGAGGGCCGCCTCCGGGAGCTCAACATCATCCTCAAGGCCGACGTCCAGGGGAGCATCGAGGCCCTGCGCGAGAGCCTCCAGAAGCTCGGGAACGAGGAGGTGGGCGTGCGCATCCTCCACAGCTCGGTCGGCGGCATCACCGAGACCGACGTCATGCTGGCCGCCGCCTCCTCGGCCATCATCGCGGGCTTCAACGTACGCCCCACGCCCGGCGCCGGCGAGACGGCCAAGCGCGAGAAGGTGGACATCCGCCTCTACTCCGTCATCTACGACGCCATCGAGGAGGTGAAGTCCGCCCTCGAGGGCATCCTCGAGCCCGGCAAGCGCGAGGTCGTGCGCGGGCACGCCGAGGTGCGCAAGACCTTCCACGTGCCGGGGGTGGGCACCGTGGCCGGCTGCTACGTGAGGGACGGCTCCATCCGCCGGAGCTCCGAGGCGCGCCTCATCCGCGACAGCGTGGTCATCTACACGGGGCGGCTCTCCTCCCTGCGCCGTTTCAAGGACGACGTCTCCGAGGTGCAGCAGGGCTACGAATGCGGCATCGGCCTGGAGCGCTTCAACGACGTGAAGGAGGGGGACGTCATCGAGCCCTACGTGACGGAGGAGGTCGCCCGCACCCTGTAGCGCCGGCCCGCCGGGCCCGGCGCCGGAGGCCGGAGAAGATGGCCACGATGGGCCTCCTGACCGTGGACCTTCAGATTCACGAGAGCGCCTCCCTCAAGGCCAAGCGCAGGGTCGTCCAGTCCATCACCTCGCGCCTGCGCCAGCGCTTCAACGTGTCGGTGGCCGAGCTGGACTTCCAGGACAAGTGGCAGATCTGCCGCATCGGGGTCGGCGCCGTCGCCAACGACGGGCGCTTCCTCGACAGCCAGCTCCGCAAGGCCCTGGACGCCATCGAGAGGATGGGCCTGGCCGTCATCACGGACTTCACCATCGAGATCCTCTAGCGGCGAGGCGCAGGCGGACGCGCAAGCGCTTGCGGATCGGAGGGAGCTTTCCCCTCCCCCTCCGGGGGAGGGCAGGGTGGGGGAGAATGGGCTCGGCCGCGGCTTTCCCTCCCCCCACCCCCTCCGCCTCGACTGAGCTCGTCGAAGGCCGGCGGGAGGGAGAGAGGCCTAGACCCTAGCGGATGGATGCGCGGCGAGATTCCCCATCCCGCGTTTTCTCGACGGAGCCCCCATGCAGTACCCCCGCGCGGCCCGGGTGGCCGAGCTCATCCACGCGGAGCTCTCCAGCCTCCTGCTCAAGGAGGTGAAGGACCCGCGCGTGAAGAACGTCGTCATCACCCGGGTGGAGGTGTCGAGGGACATGCGCCTGGCCACCGCCCACTTCAGCCGCTACGGGGAGGGGAGGGGGAGCGAGGAGGAGATCGCCGAGGGGCTGATCGGGCTCGATCGGGCGGTCGGCTTCCTCCGGGCCAAGCTCGGCGAGCGCCTGGAGCTGCGGGTGGTCCCCAATCTCCGCTTCCTCGTGGACCGCGGCGTCGCCTACAGCGACGAGATCGAGCGGCTTCTCGCCGGCATCCGCAAGCGGGAGCGGCGGAAGAAGGAGGCCCGTTGAAGCTCTCCGGCGCCCTCAACCTGCGCAAGGCGGCCGGGCCCACCTCGCACGACCTGGTGGACGCGGTGCGGCGCCTCGTGCCCCCCAGGACCAAGGTGGGCCACGCGGGCACCCTCGACCCCATGGCCGAGGGGGTGCTGCCCATCTGCCTGGGGGCCGCCACCAAGCTCTTCCCCTACCTCCTCGACTGCCGCAAGACCTACCGGGCCGTCGTGCGCTTCGGCCGCGTGACCGACACCCAGGACGCGACGGGCCGGGTGCTCGCCGAGCGGGAGCCGGGGGAGATCACGGCGGAGGGCGCCCAGCGGCTGCTCGAAACCTTCATGGGGGAGTCGGTCCAGGTGCCCCCCATGTACTCCGCCCTCAAGCAGGGCGGCACCCGGCTCCACGAGCTGGCCCGGGCCGGGGTCGAGGTGGAGCGCAAGGGGCGGCCCATCCGGGTGTACGCCATCCGGGCGCTGGAGGCGGCGGGGCCTCTGCTCACCTTCGAGGTGACGTGCAGCCGGGGCACCTACATCCGCGTCCTCTGCCACGACCTGGGGGCGCTCCAGGGCGCGGGAGGGTGCCTGGAGGCCCTGACCCGGACGGCGCTGGGGCCCTTCCGCCTGGAGGAGGCGCGCACCCTCGATGAGGTGCGGGCGCTGGCCGGGGAGGGGAGGCTGGAGGAAACCCTCGTGAGCCCGGCCGAGGCGCTCTCCCACCTGCCCGCTCTCACGGTGCGGCCCGAGGCCGAGGGCCGGCTGCGCCACGGCGGGGCCCTCAAGCCCCGCGACTGGGCGGAGGGGGAAGATCCCCCCGGGGAGGGCAGGGTGCGGCTCCTCTCGCCGGGGGGCGAGCTCCTGGCCGTGGGGCGGGTGCTCCCCCCCAAGGACCGGGTCCGGGGCTGGGTGGCGCCGGACAGGGTCTTCGCGGAGTAACGTGCCCCCTGTGCCGGGAGATTTGCGCATCGCGCTGACTCGCCCCTCATCCGCGGCAGAGGGAGAGGCGGGGCCGCCCGGCCCTCTTCGGGGTCCCGAACCCCCCGAGTTTACAATGGGATGAAAGTCCGCTAAGATTCGCGCCGACCTGAGCGTCGTGCTCGTGAACGGCCTGGGAGGGCCCAGGCCAAGAGAGAAGCGGAGGAAACCGACAGACATGCCCCTCGCAAAAGAGCGCAAGACCGAAGTCATCGGGCAGCACCGGACCCACGAGAAGGACACCGGCTCGGCGGAAGTCCAAGTGGCCATCCTGACCGAGCGGATCACCTACCTCACCGAGCATTTCAAGACCCACACGAAGGACCATCACTCCCGCAGAGGGCTCCTCAAGATCGTCGGACAGCGGCGGCGCCTCCTGGATTACCTCCGGGACAAGGACATCAACCGCTACCGCGCGATCGTCGAGCGCCTGGGCCTGCGCCGCTAGCCGCGCACCCAGTCACCGAGAGGAACCCCCTATGCAGCCCACGCGAAAAGAAATCTCCATCAACGGATACACCCTCGCCTTCGAGACCGGCGAGATCGGCAAGCAGGCCGGCGGCGCCGTGATGATGCACTACGGCGACACCTCCGTCCTCTGCACCGCCTGCGGCTCCAACAGCCCGCGCGAGGGGATCGACTTCTTCCCGCTCACGGTGGACTACCGCGAGGCCTTCTACGCGGCCGGGATCATCCCCGGCAACTTCTTCCGACGCGAGGCCCGCCCCGGCGAGCGGGAGGTGCTGACCTGCCGGCTCATCGACCGGCCCATCCGCCCCCTCTTCCCCAAGGGCTACCGCTGCGAGACCATGGTCCAGGACCTGGTGATGTCCTACGACCGCGTCTGCGACGCGGACATCCTGGCCATCAACGGCACCTCGGCCGCCCTCCACATCTCGGACATCCCCTTCGCCGGCCCCGTCGGGGCCGTGCGCGTGGGCCGGGTGAGCGGGGAGGTCATCGTCAACCCCACGGTCGAGCAGCAGGTCGAGAGCGACCTGAACTGCGTCATGGCCGGCACCGCCGACGCCCTCGTGATGGTCGAGGCGGGGAGCTTCGAGGTCTCCGAGGACGTCTACATGGAGGCCTTCGAGAAGGGCCACGCCGTCATCCGCCAGCTCTGCGCCCTCCAGGAGGAGCTCCGCGCCGCCTGCGGCAAGCCCAAGCGCGCCCTCGAGGAGACGAAGGGGGACGAGGACCTCGCGCGCCGGGTGCGCGAGATCGCCGCCCCCCGCTTCCGGGCGGCGGCCCAGATCCACGAGAAGCTGGCCCAGTACAAGGCCATCGACGAGGCGAAGGAGGCGGCCGTCGGCGCCCTGTGCACGGGCGGGGAGGGGGCCCCGGACAAGAAGACCGTGGGCGAGATCGCCTCCAAGGTCGAGAAGGAGGTCTTCCGGGGGATCATCCTCGGCGAGGGCGTCCGGGCGGACGGGCGGGACCTCAAGACCGTGCGCCCCATCACCATCCGCATGAACCCGCTCGCCCGGCCCCACGGGAGCGTCCTCTTCACCCGGGGCGAGACCCAGGCCCTGGTGACCGTCACCCTGGGCACCGGCAGCGACGCCCAGCTCATCGACACCCTGGACGGGAAGTCGGACCGCTTCTTCCTCCTCCACTACAACTTCCCGGGCTTCAGCGTGGGCGAGGCCAAGCCGAACCGCGGGCCCGGCCGCCGCGAGATCGGCCACGGGGCGCTGGCCTCGCGGGCGGTCCAGGCCGTCCTGCCCGACCACGAGAGCTTCCCCTACACCATCCGCATCGTCTCCGAGATCACCGAGAGCAACGGCAGCTCCTCCATGGCCACCATCTGCGGGTCGAGCCTGTCCCTCATGGCGGCGGGCGTGCCCACCGCCTCGGCGGTGGCGGGGGTGGCGATGGGCCTCATCAGCGAGGAGGCCACGGGCCGGACGGCCATCCTGACCGACATCCTGGGGATCGAGGACCACCTCGGGGACATGGACTTCAAGGTGGGCGGCACCCGCGAGGGCATCACCGCCCTCCAGATGGACATCAAGATCAAGGGCCTCAAGTTCAGCCTGGTGCGCGAGGCCCTCGCCCAGGCGCGCGAGGCCCGGCTGTTCATCCTGGACCAGATGGACGCCGTCATCGCGGCGCCCAGGCCGGAGATCTCCCCCTACGCCCCGCGCATCTTCACCATCAAGATCCACAAGGACCGCGTGCGCGACGTCATCGGACCCGGCGGGAAGGTCATCCGGGGCATCGTGGAGGAGACGGGCGCCCAGATCGACGTCGAGGACGACGGCACCATCTTCGTCGCCTCGGCGGACGAAGCCAGCGCCCGCCGCGCCATCGAGATCATCCGCGAGCTCACCCAGGACGCCGAGCCCGGCAAGATCTACTACGGCACCGTCCGCAAGCTCATGGACTTCGGGGCCTTCGTCGAGATCTTCCCGGGCACGGATGGCCTGGTGCACATCAGCAACATCGCCAAGCGGCGCATCGGCCAGGTCTCGGACGTCCTCAAGGAGGGCGACCGCATCCTCGTGAAGTGCCTGGATGTGGAGGGCAACGGGCGCATCCGGCTCTCGATGAAGGACGTGGTCGAGGCCGAGCTTCCCGAGGAGTTCAAGCCGCACTACCATCCCGTCACCTGAGAGCGCGAAGCCGCACCGGGAAAAACGACCGGCCCCCCCCGCGGGGGCCGGTTTTTTGCTGGCGCCCCGCTGGCGCGCGGCCTAGAATGCGGCACCGGCGCGGGGAAACCCGCCGCGCCAACCCCCCTGGAGGCCCTCCCCATGCCCGAGACCTTCCTCGCCGCCGTGGTCCAGGCCGGGTCGGCGGTGTTCGACCGCGCCCGCACCATCGAGAAGCTCCGCCGCCTGACCGCCGAGGCGGCCGCCCAGGGCGCCTCCCTGGTCCTCTTCCCCGAGGCCTTCGTCCCGGGCTATCCCAAGGAGCTCGACTTCGGGGCCCGGGTGGGGCGCCGCACCCCCGAGGGGAGGGAGGACTTCCGCCGCTACTTCGAGAGCGCCCTCGACCTCGCGGGCTCCGACGCGGCCGCCATCGGCCGGGCCGCCCGGGAGAGCCGGGTCCACCTCGCCGTGGGCGTCATGGAGCGTGAGGGGGGAACGCTTTACTGCACCGTGCTCTTCTACGGGCCGGACGGAAGGCTCCTCGGCAAGCACCGGAAGCTCATGCCCACGGCCATGGAGCGCCTCATCTGGGGCTTCGGGGACGGCTCCACCTTGACCGTCCTGGACACCCCGCTCGGGCGCCTGGGGGCGGTCATCTGCTGGGAGAACTACATGCCGCTGCTGCGGATGGCCATGTACTCCAAGGGGGTGCAGATCTACTGCGCCCCCACGGCGGACGACCGCGACACCTGGCTCTCCACCATGCGCCACGTCGCCCTGGAGGGCCGCTGCTTCGTCCTCTCGGCCTGCCAGTACCTCACCCGGGCCGACTGCCCGGCGGACTACCCGGCCGAATGCGCGCCCGGGACCGTGCTGATGCGGGGCGGAAGCTGCATCGTCTCCCCCCTGGGGCGGGTGCTGGCGGGACCCCACTTCGAGGGGCCGGCCATCCTGACGGCCGAGATCGACCTGGGGGAGATCCCGCGGGGCAAGTACGACTTCGACGTGGTGGGCCACTACGCCCGCCCGGACGTGTTCCAGCTCCACGTCAACGAGCAGCCCATG
>MGDP01000045.1 GCA_001790955.1 Candidatus Tectomicrobia bacterium RIFCSPLOWO2_12_FULL_69_37 | reverse complement strand
GCGAAGGCGTTGTAGGGAGGATTGCCCAGGATGACGAGGATGGACTTCTCGCGCTTCACCCCGGCGGCGGCATCGCTTTCTTCCTTGAGTTCGTGGAAGGCAAGCTCAAGCTGGGAGAGCCGTTTTTTGACCTCCTCCGTCGGTGGCTCCCACCCCGTAAGCGCATTGGTGAGGTACACTCCGGCGCGCTCCGCTTCCGAGAGAGGGGCGCCGAGGTTCTGGAGCAGGAGCCCCAGTTGAAGGTGCGCCACGACGAAGGGGGCGGGGATGATCTCGAAGCCGAACACGCGCTCCATCGCGGCGCGCTTCAAGTCTTCTCCCAGGAGGGCGTCCCCGCCCTTCTCCTTCAAGGTGCGCTCGATGCGGCGCAGGACCTCGACCAGGTACGAGCCAGTGCCGCAGCAGGGGTCGAGCACGTACACCTGTTCGTCGGCCAAGCCGTCCTCGATCTCCATCTCCTCGCGCAGCACCCGGTCCACCCGCTCGACCATGTACCGGACGATCTCGTGGGGGGTGTACCAGACGCCAAGTTCCTTCCGCAGCGCGGGGTCGAAGGCTTCCAGGAAGGGTTCGTAGAAATACTGGACGGCCTGGCCTTCCTGAAAAGCTGCGAAGAAAGAAACACGGTCCACCCGGTTCAGGGCGTTCTCCGTCCACTCCAGCACCTCCTCCAAATCGAGGGGCTTGAGCTTGGTGGGGGCGGCAAGCTGCTCGTAGAGCACCCGGATCATGGGCACGTGGAGGGACCATTGAGCCTCGCGCCAGTTGAAACGCGCCTTGCCGCCCGGCGGGTGCCTCTTGGCCCACAGAACCCATGCCGAGAAGACGCCGTAGAAAAGGGTCTGGATGAAGGTGGACTTGAAGAAGCGGTCCCCCTTCTCTCCCTCGAACTTGAGGCCGAGGGCCTGCTCCAGGGCCTCCCGCACGGCCCGGAGGGCGGGAAGGTCCGAATGCTCGACCCGTTCCCGGGCGTCCCGGGCGTGGGAGGCGAGGAACCAGGCCACGTCCTTGGGGTCGGCGAGGCGCGCCCTGTGGAGCATGACGCGCTTGAGGTATTCGGTGAGGCGCACGCCGAGACGATCCGCCAGCGTCCGGGGCGCGGCGCGCCAGAACTCCTGTTCGTTTTCGGCCAAGCGGAAGGTTTCTAACCGGGCGGGCTTCCCGTCCTCATCCTCCCCGACCAGGACGAAATCCCGGTAGTTGGTGACGAGGACTTGGCGGTGCGCCCCCCAATACTTGGAGACTTGTTTCCCTTGCGCCGTGATCCAGGTGTTGTCCTTCGCGGGCTTGACCTCGATGACGCCCCGGGCAGGCTTCTGGCCCGCCAGGGGATCAGCGCCCTTCTTTTTCTGGTATTGGTCCTGGCTGAACAGGCCGCCGTCGGGCATCCCCGCCCCCAGGTTCGCCAGGGGCATGACCACGCGAACCTTGGGCTTGAGGGTCTTCCCGATCTCGTTCAGGAGGTTGGACAGGGCGGGGTAGTAGGAGGTCTCGGGCTGGTTCGCCCCGGTGGAGCGAATATCGCGAAGCTCTTTGAGGTAGGTTTCGACCGGGTTCATGCCGCTCCTGGCGCACGGGCCATCCCATTGATTCATCGGATACTACCACAAATCCTCTCCCCCCTCCCTCTCCGGCTCGACAGGCTCGCCGCAGGCCCGGGGGCAAGGGGGCGGGTTTGAAACCCGCCCCTACAAAAAATTCCCCCCCCCCGATCCCGAAGATGAGGGAATTTGAGGTAGGTGCGTTTCCTCGCCCGTGCCCTACATTCTCACCCGGGGCAGTGCGCCACCCCCCCTCCTTCGCCAAGGGGGGGGCCGTGTGGTGCGGGGGTGGCTGGGGGGGGTCGCGTCCCGGCCGCTTCCCAGGCGTTGTGGGATATTGAGGGGTATTGAGCGATTTTTTTACGCGCGCGCGGGGGGCGGGGCTGGAGGATTTGGAGTTGGCGGGGAGGAGGTTGGGGTGAAACCGGACGAGCAAGGAGACATGCGAAGGGGGACCGCTAGCCCAGCACATCAATCAGCTTGGTCTCCACGAGCATTTTCAGCCGCTCCAGGTCCACGGGCTTCGTGACGTAATCGAAGGCTCCCGCCGTGATCGTCTCCTTCGCCACGCCCTCGTCGCGGTCGGCGGTCATCATGATCACGGCGATCTCGGGATGCTCCCCCCTCAGATTCTTCAATGCGGCAAGCCCGTCCATGATCGGCATGCGGATGTCCAGCAGGACGAGATGCGGCTTCCACGTCTTGACCTTCTCCAACGCCTCCATTCCATTGGCCGCCCCCGCGACCTCATGCCGAAGCAGGGCGAGCTCATCCACCAGGAATGAGCGAATGTCCATTTCGTCGTCCACCACCAATATCCTCGCCATCCGTCAGCCTCTCATGCCGTCTCCAGCGGCAGACGCACGATGAACGTCGCCCCCTGGTCCGGCGGGCTTTCGGCCCAGATCGTCCCGCCGTGGGCGTCGACGATCCCATGGGTGACGGCAAGGCCAAGGCCCGTGCCCTTGTCTTCGGGCTTGGTCGTGAAGAAAGGGTCAAAGATCCTGGGCAGAACCTCCTTCGGGATCCCGCGGCCCGTATCCGAGAAGCGCGCCTCCCACCAGCGGCTGCCTTCCTCTATCAGCATATCCGATACGATGGTCAGCGTGCCGCCCTCCGGCATGGCGTCCACCGCGTTCGTGATGAGGTTGAGGAAGACCTGGACCATCTGGTTCTGGTCGCCTTGAACCGCCGCCTCTCCCAAGCCCGGCTTCTTTTCCACGTGGATGTTCCCCAGGCGCAACTTATGGCCCAAAAGCTGAAGGCACTCTTCGATGGCCTCACCGGGCCGGAACGGCGCGGTCTTCGGGGCTTCGTTCCGGGAAAACCGCCGGAGGCCGTCGCAGATCTTGGTGATTCTCTCCACATTCCTCCAGATGACCTCGGCTTCTTTCCGTTCATCCGATCCCCCGGCGCTCCGGTTGAGCATTCTCTGGGCATATAACCCGATGATGTTGGCGGGGTTCAAGACCTCGTGGGCCGCTCCCGCGGCGAGCGTCCCGAGGGCGGACAGCTTCTCGGCCCGGATGATCATCTGCTGCTGCCGGCGCAGTTCTTCGAAAGATTCCTCCAGCCGGGAATGGGTCTCCGCGTTGTTGATCGCGTTGGCGGCGGCGTTGGCGAAGGTCTCCATGAGGCGCATCTCGTCCCGGCTGAACGAGCGGATGCCGCGGACCGCGCAGCTCAGAACGCCCAGGGTCGTCCCTTCGTACTTGAGCGGCAGCCCCACGAAGGAGCCGATGCCTTCCCGGCGCGCCCACGCGGCGGCCGCCCAGCGCGGATCCTTCAAAACGTCTTCCACATAGCAAATCTCGCCGGAGGCGGCGACGTACCCGCCAACACTTTCCCCCACGTTCAGCTTCCTGGCTTCTTGCCTTGAATGCGACTCGCTGTATTCTGCGCACAATTCCAGCGTCTCGCCCTTAAGGAGATAGGCCCCCACGTGCGTAATTTTCAGCAGTTCCCCGGCCGAGTGAACGACGAAGTTCAAAACCTCGTCCAGGTCCAGGCTGGAGCCGAGCTTCTGCATCACGGCGACCAGTGCGTCGAGGCGGGCCGTGCGATCCCGGACCATCGACTCCAGGTTCTTGGCATAACTCTCCAGTTTCCGCTGGGCATCCTTGAGCTCGTCGTTCAGGCGGGATATGTCCTCGAAGGTCGAGAAGAGGAGCTCGATGATCTGCTGCTTGTCCGTCGTGATTTGAAGCTCCTTCCCTCCCACATGGATTGTGACCTCCATCTCCAGGTGGCCCCTCTCCCGGAGGTCCAGGTGCTCGAAGATCCGCCGGACGCGCTCCAGGAGGTAGTCGCTCTCAAAGGGCTTGCGGATGAAGTTGTCGGCGCCATGCTGCAGCCCCCGGAGGATGCTCCCCGGCCCTCGGCTCCCGGTGAGGAGGACCAAAGGAATTCTCTTCGTCGCTTCATTGGACTTGACCGCCCGGCAAAATTCGTAACCGTCCATCTCGGGCATCACGATGTCGGAAATGATGAGGTCCGGCCGCTCGCGGTGGACTTTCTCCAGCCCCTCCTTCCCGTTCGCGGCCAGAATGACCTGGTAGCCCTCCCTTTCCAGAAGGAGGCGCAGATGCTCGGCCTGCGTCGGGCTGTCCTCCGCGACCAGGATTTTCCGCTCCATGCATTCTTCTCCTACTCTCGCATCGTGATGGAACGTATCGCCCCGGCGATCTCCTCCGGGGCGAGGACGAACTCGGCCGCGCCGATGCGGACGGCCTCCCCCGGCATCCCGAAAACCACGCTGCTTTCCTCATCCTGGACGATGCTCACCCCGCCCGCCTGGCGGAGGTGCAGGAGCCCCTCGGCTCCGTCCCGGCCCATCCCGGTCAGGAGGACACCGATTGCCGAATGTCCATGGAACTCCGCGACGGACCGGAACAGATAATCGACCGACGGGCAAAAGCCGTTCAGGGAGGGAGCCTTGGTCAGGCGGATCCGGAAATCCTTGGTGACGCCCATCTGCCATCCATCCGGGGCGACGTAAACCACCCCGGGCCGGGCTGTTTCCTCCGCCTCCGCCAGCTTGACAGTGAGAGGTGTTTGCTTTTCAAGCCATTCCGTCAAGCCCGGCACGAATCCTGCCGCAATGTGCTGGACGACAAGGACAGGAACGCCCAAGTCCCCCGGCAGGTTCCTCAAAATCTCGCTGAGCGCCGCTGGACCGCCGGTCGAGGCTCCGATGGCGATGAGCTGAACCTTCCGGGAAGAGGGACGCGCGGGCCGGGGAGGAAGCGCAGGGCGTTCGCGCCTCGGCCACCGGCGCACGACCTTCACCTCCGCCATGCTCTTCACGGTCTCCACGAGCCGCCGCGCCACGGCCGCATGGTCCGGATGATCCAGCCCCGGGGGTTTTTCCGCCACCGTGAGGGCCCCCGCCTGGAGGGCCTGGAACGTCATCGCCGTCTCATCCATGCTGAGACTCGCGCTGACCATGACGATGGGGACGGGCGCCTCCTCCATGATCCGGCGCGTCGCCTCGTAACCGTTCATGCGGGGCATGTGAACGTCCATGAGGATCACGTCGGGCCGGAGCCGCTTGGCTTCATCGAGGGCCTCCTGGCCGTCCCTCGCCGCGCCCGCGACCTCCAGCCCGGGATCCCGGCCCAGGAGGTAGACGAGGTACTCCCGCGTGACCGCTGAATCCTCCGCCACCAGCACCCGGATCATGCGCACCCCTCGAAATGCGGCTCAGACGAGCCGGCGGATGATCTCCAGGAGGTTCGACTGGTCGAAGCTCGACTTGATGATGTAGGCGTTTGCGCCCACCTCGATCCCCCGCTCCTTGTCCTCCCGCCGCTCGAGCGCCGTCACCAGGACGACGGGAAGCCCGGCGAGCTTCTGGTCCGCCCGGATCCGGGCCGTCAGATCGAAGCCGTCCATCCGGGGCATGTCCACGTCCGACACCACGAGGTCGAAGTCCTCCTCCTTGAGGGCCGTCCAGCCCTCCAGCCCGTCCGCCGCGACCCGCACGCGGTAGCCCGCCGCTTCCAGGAGGTTCTTCTCCATCGTCCGGGTCGTGATGGAATCGTCCACCACGAGAATCGCCATCTGGCGCGTTTCCTCTTCCGGCCCAGCGGCAGGAGCCGCCGAAGGAGCCCTTTGCATCGCCCGCAGGAGGTCCGCCGGACGGAGGATCAGGACCAGCTGGCCGGTACCCAGGAGGCCCGCCCCGGCCACGTTGCGGACCCGCGCGAGGGGGGGCCTGAGCTCCTTGACCAGTCCCTCCCGGTCGCCCAGGATCTCATCCACCAGGAGCCCCGCCCGTTCTTCCCCGGCCTTTGCGACCACACACGGCCGCATGCCGCTTTCGAAGCCGGATGGGTCGCCGCGCTCCGGCAGTCCGAGCAGCGCATCCAGCCGGCCCACGGGGAGGGGGAAGCCATTCCAGCGGACCATCTGACGCCCCTCGACGCTCTCCATCTGCGCCGAACCAACGCGGATGACCCGCTCGACGGCCTCGAGGGGAAGCAGGAAAGGCTGCCCGCCCGCCCGCACCAGGAGGCCCCGGAAGGTGGCGATGGTCGCGGGGAGGACGAGCCGCACGGTGGTTCCTTCCCCGGGCCGGGTTTCCACGCTGATCCGCCCATCCAGGCGTTCCACCTGCTCCTTCACGATGGCGAGGCCGAGGCCGTGGCCCGAGACGTCCGTGATAAGGGGGCTGGTGCTCAGGCCGGAGCGGAAGACCAGATCCAAGGCCGTTTCGTCCGAAAGGGCTTGGGCTTCTTCGGCGGTCAGGAGCCGCGCCCGGACCGCCTCTTCCTTCACCCGTTCCAGGCCGATCCCGCGCCCGTCGTCCTCCAGCCGGATTTCGACCCGCCCCCCCTCCAGCGGCTGGACGGCCGCCGCCACGCGGCCCCGGCGGGGTTTGCCCGCCTGGGCCCGAGCCTCCGGCTTCTCGATCCCGTGGTCCACGGCGTTCCGCACGAGATGGATGAGGGGCTCCTTCATCGCCTCCAGGACCTTCCGATCCACTTCCAGCTCCGCCCCCTGCGCTTCCCACTCTACCTCCTTGCCCTGCTCCCGGGCCAGTTCCCGGACCATGCGGGGGAAGAGGTCCAGGACGGTAGAGGCGGGCGTCATCCGCATCCGGCGCATCTCGTCGAGCAGGCCGTCCACGGCCCCGGCGATCGTCCGCTGGTCGCGGGTGGCATGGGCCAGCATCTCCCGGGCCTGAGCCGTCACGCCCCGCAGCGCGCCTTCCAGGCCCGCCGGCCCGCTCCCGGCGGCTGGCCGGTCCGAAGCAAGCGGGATTCCCTTCAGGGCCGCGAGGCAACCCGACAGCGCCTCCGCGATCCCGCGGATCTCCCGCAAGCGTTCGCCGGCGGCGAGCTTGGGGACCAGGAGGTCCTCGGCCCGGAGCAGCAGCGCATCCAGCCTGGCGGCGGGCACCCGGATGATGCCGGATGGCTGCGGCGCGGGCCCCGGCGCGCCCGCCGGCGGGTGCGCCTCTGGAATGTCGACAGGCGCCCGAGCCTCGGCCGCCGGCGCAACAGCGGCCCGCTCGAGGCGGCCGATCAGATCGCCCGCATCGGCCGGCCCCCCGCCGCCCGCCAGGAGGCCCGCCACCCTGTCGGCGGCCTCCTGGAGAAGGGCCGAGATCGCCCGGCTGAGGGCGAGGCCGCCGTGCGCGATGCCGCTCAGGAGCGACTCGCACGCCTGGCAGACCGCTTCCACCTCCATCAGGCCGACGGAGCGGGCGGCGCCCTTGAGCGTGTGCATCTCCCGGAACGCGGCCTCCACAACTTCACGGGCCTCCGCCGGAGGGAGTCCCCGCTCCAGGGCGGAGAGGTTCGCCGCGATGGCCTGGAGATGCTCCTCCGCCTCCACCCGGAAGGTGGCCAGCAGCCGCGCCCTGATGTCCCCGTTCCGTCTCGCCATGGCCGCCCTCTCGAAGGGCAACATCCTCTATGGGAAATCGCTGATCCTGAAGAATCGCGTTACACGCTACAGCCGCTCTGCGATCTGCTTGAGCCTTTGCCCCAGGTGGTGGAGGTCCTGGGCCGCGGTCTCGGACTGCTTGGTGCTGGCCACGTTCTGCGCGCTCGCCTGCTTGATGTTCTCCATGGCCAGGGCCACCTGCTCGATCCCGGCCAGCTGCTGCTGGCTCGAGGCCGCGATCTGCGCCGCCGCCTGGGCCGCCTCGGCGATGCTCTCCGCCAGCAGCCGGATGGACTCCCCCGCCTCGGTGGACTGCTTCACCCCGGCCGCCACCGCCTTAGTGCCCTGCTCGGTCGCCATCACCGCCGCGCTCGTCGCCTTCTGGATGTCGCCCAGGATCGCCCGCACCTGCCCCGTCGCCTGCTTCGACT
>MGDP01000044.1:11756-27157 GCA_001790955.1 Candidatus Tectomicrobia bacterium RIFCSPLOWO2_12_FULL_69_37 | reverse complement strand
CGTGGGCACCCCCCACCCCATCAAGGGCGAGGGCCTGACCTGCTTCGTCGTCCTCAAGAACGGCCACCCGCCGAGCGACGCCCTGCGCGAGGAGCTCAAGGACCTGGCCGTGCAGTACCTCGGCAAGAGCCTCCGGCCCGACGAGGTGAAGTTCGTGCGCGGCCTCCCCAAGACGCGCTCGGCCAAGATCGTCCGCGGCGCCATCCGGAAGATCTATCTCGGGGAGGAGATCGGCCACATGGACCTAAGCTCCCTCGACTCGCCCGAGCATCTGCAGTCGATCCGGGAGGCGGTGTAGAATAGACTGATAAGACTGCCATGGATGAAGCAAAGTAACCTGGCCATCTATTTTGTTCGAGCTAAGTCAAGTTTGGCTCGCGCAAATAACCACTAGGATATTATTCCATGGCTGAGATACCAGAAAAAAATTCGGAACAAGAATGGTGCAATGCTTATTCAAAGTTTTGGGAGACTCATCAAGAAAAACGCGAACCTTTTTCTCAGTACGAACCATTGCTCATATCTCTTTATGCGAAAGTTGAAGGGACCGCGCGCGAAAAGAATATAAACATTAAAGTTTGTGAGGTATGTCTTCGTGTTGCTGGAAAAATACTAGAGGACATTACAGATGCCCTGAAAGCCTACTGGAAAGATCCTCCCAAAAACAGATTCTGGTATCATTTCGATCTCTCTCAACTAGCTTCACGGCCAGAAGAATGGACCGAAATCAGTCCTATCTCGCCAGAACTACTAGATGCTGCTACCGCGAAGTACCTTGAACAACCATGGATGCAATCAAACCAGATTGATTGGTATATCCTTAACGGCTTCATCGTCGACACAATTCTGCGGGTGAAGGAGGGGATGTTCTCAGGAGTAACAACGGGCCGTATAGATTGGGCATACATTATTGCCGGGGGTAACTTTCTCAGGTTTATCTCTTGGCGAGTGGGATTTTCCGCGGCCAAATTTGCTATGAAATGGCTTCTCCTTCCGCTATTCGCAGCATCCGCATATTATATTGGGTACGATAAAGCGGCGATGTGGGCCTCAGGGATTCTCGGACTAATAGTTTTATTTCGTATTATCATGTTCCCACTGCGTTTTATGAGGCGAAGAACACTCAAGAAACAAATGGCCGACTTGGAAGATATGCTGAAACGCCTGATCAGTATTCATTCCATTGCCAAGGCCAACACCTGGAATCCCACATTGCTTCGAGAAAGGCTTATCGAGATCGAGAAATCAGGGAATCCTGTATTGCCCGCGCCTGCCGTGTACAGCTTTCTACCAAATCTTTTCTGGCATGCTATGTATAGTGTGCTAGACAGAGCAATCCAACGAGATCCTTCGGTGTTTACGATAGAAGGAAGAAAGTCGCTTTTATGATCCCCTCCCCCGTCATCTGGCGCCCCACGGAGGACTTCCTCCAGAACTCCAACGTCGCGCGCTTCATGCGCAAGCATGGATTAAAGAGCTACCAAGACCTCCTCGCTTGGTCGGTGGCGGACGTGCCCCGCTTCTGGAGGCTCATCCTGGAGGACATGGGGGTGGAGTGGTACCGCCCCTACGACGAGGTGCTGGACATGAGCCGGGGCTTCGAGTGGGCCAAATGGTTCGCGGGCGGGGAGATCAACATCGTCCACAACTGCATCGACCGGCACCTGCGCGACGGCAAGGGAGCGAGGACCGCCCTGGTCTGGGAGGGGGATGGCGGCGAGGTGCGGCGCTTCACCTACGCGGAGCTCTCCGCCGAGGTGGCGCGCCTGGCGGGGGCCATGCGGGCGATGGGCCTCAAGCCCGGCGACGCGGCGGGCATCTTCATGCCCATGCTGCCCGAGACGGTCTTCGCCTTCTTCGCCTGTCTCAAGATCGGCGCGGTGGTCATCCCCATCTTCTCGGGCTTCGGCCCCGAGGCGGTGGGGGAGCGGCTGGCCCACGCCGAGGCGAGGCTCGTCTTCACGGCGGATGGCGGGATGCGCCGGGGGAAGGAAACCCCCGTGAAGCCCCTCCTCGACAAGGCCCTCGATCTCGGGACGAAGGTGGAGAAGGTGGTGGTGCTGAAGCGCACGGCCACTGCCGTCCCCATGAAGCCGGGGCGGGACGTGGGGTGGGAGGACTTCACCGCCGGCCAGCCTTCGGAAGCCCCGACGGAGCGCCTGCCCGCCGAGGCGCGCTCGATGATCATCTACACCTCGGGCACCACGGGGAAGCCCAAGGGCACCCTCCACACCCACGCCGGGGCGCTCGCCACCATGGCGAAGGAGCTGCGCTACTGCATGGACCTGCGGGAGGGGGACACCCTCTTCTGGGTGACCGACATCGGCTGGATGATGGGCCCCTGGGAGATGATCGGGGTGCAGTTCGGCGGGGGGACCTACCTCATCTTCGAGGGCGCCCCCAACTGGCCCGGCCCGGACCGGCTCTGGAAGCTCGTCGCCGACCACAAGGTGACCCAGCTCGGCATCTCCCCCACCGCCATCCGCCTCCTCATCAGCGCGGGGGAGGAGTGGGTGACGAAGCACGACCTCTCCAGCCTGCGCTTGCTGGGCTCGACCGGGGAGCCCTGGGACCCGGCCTCCTACATGTGGTACTTCGAGAAGGTGGGGGGCGGCCGCTGCCCCATCATGAACATCTCGGGGGGCACCGAGCTCTGCGGCTGCCTCCTCCAGCCCTACCCCGTCGCCGAGCTCACCCCCTGCTCCCTCGGGGGGCCCGCCCTGGGGGTGGACACCGACGTGTTCGACGAGGAGGGCCGCCCGGTGCGGGACCAGATCGGCCACCTCGTCTGCAAGCAGCCCGTGCCCTCCATGACCAAGGGCTTCCTCAAGGAGGACGCGCGCTACCTGGAGACCTACTTCTCCCGCTGGCCGGGGGTCTGGTACCACGGGGACTGGGCCAAGCGGGACGCGGCGGGCCAGTGGTACCTCTTCGGCCGCTCGGACGACACCATCAACGTGGCCGGGAAGCGGGTGGGCCCGGCCGAGGTCGAGGCGGAGCTGATCAAGCACCCCTCGGTCGTGGAGGCGGCCGTCATCGGCACCCCCCACCCCATCAAGGGGGAGGGCCTCACCTGCTTCGTGGTCTTGAGGGAAGGGACCCCCCCCAGCGACGCGCTGCGGGAGGCGCTGAAGGACCAGACGGTCGCCTACCTGGGGAAGAGCCTGCGGCCCGACGAGGTCAAGTTCGTGAAGGCGCTGCCCAAGACGCGCTCGGCCAAGATCGTGCGGGGGGCCATCAAGAAGGTCTACCTGGGCGAGGACGTGAGCCGCATCGACACCAGCTCCATCGAGGCGCCCGAGCACCTGGCGGCGATCAAGGAGGCGTTGTAGGCAAGGGTTCGATGCGTTCTCCGTCCGACTCTGTAGGGGCGAGGCATGCCTCGCCCCTACAGACCAGGACCGCCGCCGGCCGGCGTAGGGGCGTATCGCAATACGCCCCTACGAAATTCCGCCGCGCGAACCCGTAGGGGCAGGCCCCCGTGCCTGCCCCCATCGCACAAAAGGGCGGCCACAGGGGGCCGCCCCTACAAATGCCCCTCTTCCTGCCCCCTAGAACAGCCTCCGCAAAGAGAGCTGGTAGGGCACCCCGTGGTCCCCGCAGGCCCGCTGGAGGTGGCCGTTGCTCAGCAGGTGAAAGAGGAGCTGGTCCACCTCCCCGATATGCAGGAGGCCCACCTGGACCTGGGCCGCCCATTGGTCCACCAGATTGGCCGCGTCGTCCTTCGAGATCCGCCACCGGCACCCCTCCGCCCGGCAGTAGCAGTCGAAGGCCTCCTCGGGGGTCATGTAGAGGGTGGCGTAGTCCACCGTCAGCTCGCTCCCCGCGGGGATGCCGCGGACCGCCACCTCGAAGCCGTAGTGCGTCCCCATGCAGTTGGGGCTGCACGAGTGGTTCATGAAGCGGGCGAGGTCCCAGAGCAGGACGTGGTTCCCCTCCGGGGTGCGGTAGGTGTAGCGGGCGAGCGGGTCCCCGTAGATCCCGGGCATGTTCCGGATCTGCTCGGGGGTGAGGATCTGGTCCAGCGGGTCGTGCACCCAGGTGATGGTCCCCTGGGGGATGTCGCGGGTGGCGAAGACCCCGTAGCCGATCTCGGGGCTGATGAACTGGAGCACCGTATCCGGATGGATCACCGCGCCGTCTCCCAGCCGGGCCGGATCAGGCCGAAGCGGGGTGAATCCCGGGGTCCGGGACCGCGGGAAGCAAGGCTCTCCCCCCGGCGCCCGCCGCCTGGGAGGGAATGCAGAAAGCCGACGGGCTGGGGGGCAGGGCCCGGCCCGCCAGCATGTCCTCGAGAGCGCGGGGGTTCCGCAGGAGCGGGAGGAGCGGCTGGGGGACCCGGGGGGCGAGGGCGAAGGCCTCCCGGAGGCGGGCCTCCCATACCCTTCCCAGCCGGAGCACGTCGTCCCCCCGGACGGTGCCCCGGCAGCCGGGGGCGCCGCAGCGGCACTGGAGGTCGACGACGATGTTCAGCATCCCGTAGTCGTCGGTGAGCTGCTCGCCGGGGCGGATGTCGCGGACGGCGACCTCCATCTCGTCGCTCAAGCTGAGGCTCGCCGGGTCGCAGGAGTGGTTGACGTAGCGGCCGATGTCCCAGCACAGGACGGCGTCGCCCTGGGCGGTCATGTAGGAGTAGTTCAGGATGATCTCGGCGTAGGCGGGCGGGAGCTCGAGGCGGCGGGCGGGGGTCAGGACGTGGTCGAAGTGGCACAGGCCCCACGTGATCGTCCCCTTGGGTATCCGCCGGGTGGCGAAGACCCCGTGGCCGATCTCGGGGCTGACGAAGCGCAGTTCCGTGTCCGGGTGAATCACGCACGCCCCCGCGCCAGGGGGGAGGGAGCGCAGGCCTCGTCCGGGGTGGCCCGGTCCCCTTGCCCCCCGCCCTGCGCCTTTCCGCCCTACTTACTCTTATCTGTCCCGCGCGTCCACATAAAGTTTCTCGATCAGGGCGACCACCGCCAGCGCCTCCTCGGGCCGGATGAGGGGGTCCTCCCCCTCCCGGACGGCCCGGAGGAAGTCCCAGTGGTTGCGGTACATGGCGTGCAGCTTGGGGGGCAGCCCCTCGGGCAGGGAGGGCCCCAGGGGGGGCTCCGGCAGGGGGGCCTTGCCCTTGTGCTCCCAGCGGAGCACCCCCTTCCCTTCGGCGATGGTGCAGGTGCCCTCCGAGCCGTAGAGGGTCAGGGTCTCGGGGAAGCCGGGGTAAGTCATGGTCGAGGCGGTCAGGGTGGCCAGGGCCCCGCACTCGAGCTCGATCAGGGCGGCCGCCACGTCCTCCTCGGGGTAGCCCTCCCGGACCGTGCTCACCGCTCCCCGGACCTCGGCCGCCGGCCCGAGGAACCACAGGAGGAGGTCCAGGTAGTGGACCCCCTGGTTCATCAGCACCCCGCCTCCGGACTCCGCCCGGGAGGCCCGCCAGGGCGCCTGCCGGAAGTAGTTCTCGTCCCGGTAGTAGTTGATGGCCACCTCGGCCAGGAAGACGCGCCCCAGCAGGCCCGCGCCGAGCGCCGCCTTGAGCTGGAGCGCCCCCGGGTCGAAGCGCTTCTGGGAGATGACCGAGAGCGCCACCCCCGCGCCGGCGCACCGCGCGATGACCTCCCGGCCCGAGGCGGCGTCGTTGGCGAGGGGCTTCTCGAGGAGGACGTGTTTGCCCTCGCGGGCCGCGAGCAGGGCCATCGGGGCGTGGAGAAAGGAGGGCGCCGCCACCAGGACGGCCCCGGCCGAGGAGTCGGCCGCCGCGTCCTCGGCCGAGCGCGCGGCCCGGCAGCCGAAGCGCCGGCACACCTCACCGAGCCGCGCCGGGTCCGAGTCGAAGGCGCAGCGCAGCGCCGCCCCCGGGAGGCGGGAGAGCACCTCGGCGTGCCGCCCCCCCATCAGGCCGCAACCGAGGAGGGCGAAGCCGAGCGGTTCCAGGGAAGGTTCGGGAGACATGAAGCCCGTCCTAGGAGTGGGAGCCCGGCTGGAAATTCCCGCCGCGCTTCTCTTTGGCGATGAGCATCAGGTTCCGGATGTAGGGGACGAAGTTGGGGAGGTAGGCGAGGACGCCGATGATGCTCCTCCGCTGGAAGAAATAGATGAGGAGAATGACGGAGCCCGCCAGGCTCAGGTACCAGAAGACGACGGGCACCTCGCTCCTCCCCACCCGCTCGCTGTGAATCCACTGGACGATGAACCGGCTGCCGAAGCAGGCGTTGCCCATGAGGCCGAACACTTCCCACGGCCCGAAATCGAAACCCAGGAACATCGCTCCCTCCAAAGGCGGCCCCCCAGGACCGCGGGGAGGGGCGAAGGCGCCTCCTCATCCCGGGGGGGGCGGAATGTGCCTCCGTTGATACCAAAGGACGGCCAGCGTGTCGATGAGGCCGACGAACACCCGGTTCCCCAGCCCGTACTTCGAGGCCCCCGCCTTCCGGGGCCGGTCGGCTACCTCGATCTGGCGCACCTCCCAGCCGTGGGTCTGGAGGATGGTGGGGAGGAAGCGGTGGAGCCCCCGGAAGGGGATGAGCTGGGCCAGGGCCTTGCGGCGGAAGACGCGGTAGGTGCACCCGGCATCGAGGATGCCGTCCTTGAGCACCCAGTTCCGGAAGCCGTTCGCCGCCCAGGTGGAGAACTGCTTGAGGCGGGTGTCCGCCCGCCTGGGCCGCACCCCGCAGGCCGCCCCGGCCGTCTCCCCGAGGGCGCCGATGAGGCGGGGGAGGTCCGCCGGGTCGTTCTGGAGGTCGGCGTCCATCGTCGCCACGATCTCCCCCCGGGCGGCGGCGAAGCCACTCAGCTGGGCGGCGCTCTCCCCCAGGTTCCGGGCGTGCTCCACCACGCGGACCCCCGGGTTGTCCCGCTCCAGGGCGCGCAGCCGGGCCAGGGTGCCGTCCGTCGAGGCGTCGTTCACGAAGATGACCTCCCAGTCCCGCCCCAGCCCCGCGAGCACGGGCCGCAGCTCGGCCCACAGGGCGTCCACGTTCCCCTCCTCGTTGTGGCAGGGGATGACGACGCTGAGGGAGCCGCGGATCTCAAGGCCTCTCATGGCCTTCCTCCCACGGGAGCGCCCGGGGGGGCCGGAGGCGTCCCCCGCCCGGGCGCCGGGGCCGCCGCGGCGGCCCGGTCCGCCTGCCGGTCCAGGGACTTCCACTCCTCGAAGCTGCCGAAATAGACAAGCCCCAGGCCCCCCACGACCGCCACCGCCCCCAGGCAGGCTGCGGGGAGACGCCCGCCCAGCCACCCGCGCGCCGCGAGCGCCAGCGCCGCTCCTCCCGCCAGAACGCCCGCCCAGGCGAGGCGCGAGCCCCCCCCGGCGACGAACGCCGCGTAGTAAGCCCCCAGCACCACCCCGCCCCCAAGGAGCGCCAAGAGGACCCCCGCCGAGAGGGTCAGGAACTTCTCCCCGGCGCTTCCGCCCGGGGCATGGAGGTGGGCCAGCAGGGCGTCCCCCGCCATCAGGCCCAGGAGGGGCAGCAGCGGGAGGAGGTAGTGGGGCTGCTTGGCGGGGAGAAAGGAGAACAAGAGCACGACCAGGACGAACGACCAGACCACGAAGGGCCACTCCCCCGTCCCGCGCCAGCGCCCGGCCCGCCAGACGTGCCAGGCCGTGAAGGGCAGCAGGACGCTCACGGGGAGCGCGGCGTCCCAGATCCGGTAGAGGTAGTACCAGGGCGGCCGGAAGTGCCGGCCCGTGTGGCCCACGACCTCCACCGCCATGGGCTGGAGCCCCTCCAGGAGGGCCCAGTGCATCGCCTCCCTGGGCAGGCGGATGAAGATCAGGAGGTACCACGAGGCGCCCATCGCGGCGGCGGCGGCGAGCCAGAGGAGCACGTCCCGGCGCAACACCTTCCGCCAGCCCCAGCGCGCCGTCAGGGCGAGGGCGATCGGGGCCCCCACCACCGGCAGCACAGCGGTGCCCTTGGCCAGGGCGGCCAGGGCCAGGGCCAGGCTGAAGGCCGGGAGGAGGTTTCTGCTGCGGCCCTGCCAGAGCCGCTCGAAGAAGAAGAGCGCCGCCACGCAGGCGGCGGAGAACACCATGTCGGGCGCGCCCCGGCGGGCGAGGATCAGGAAGAGAGCCATCGAGCCCGTCAGCAGGGCCGCCAGCCCGCCCAGGGCGAGCCCGCCCAGGGCGGTCCCCCACGCCAGGGTGACCCCCAGGATGGCCATCGCCGCCAGCGCCGAGGGCGCGCGCACGCTCCACCAGTCCGCTTCCCCCCTGAGCCGGGAGGCCGCCGCGCCGATCCAGTGGTAGAGGGGGGGCTTGGAGAGGAAGGGCTTGCCGTCCACGCGGGGGACGAGCCAGTCCCCCGTCCGGGCCATGGTGCGCACGATGTCGCGGCTGCGGACCTCGACGGGGAGCTTGGCGGCCCCGCCCCCCAGGTTGACCCAGACGAGGAGGATCGGGACGCCGATCAAGCCCAGGAGAAGCCACGGCGGGACGCGGGGGCCGGCCGGGGCAGGCGTCGGACTCCCAGCCATCTCAATCCGTTCTGCGGCGGCTGGCGGCGGTTCCCTTCCCGAAATAACCGGCGACCTGCTCCACCACGTACGCCACCTGCCCTTCCGTGATGTGGGGATAGATGGGCAGGGAGAGGATGGAGCCGGCCGCCGCCTCGGCCTCCGGGAAGGCGCCCTTGCCGTGGCCCAGGGAGGCGTAGGCGGGGTGCAGGTGGACGGGGACGGGGTAGTGCATGCCCGTCTGGACCCCGCGCGCCGAGAGGTGCTTGGCCAGCGCGTCGCGGCCGCCGGTCCGGACGACGAACAGGTGCCAGACGGGCTCCGCCCCCCGGGGCGTTTGGGGAAGGACGATGTCCCCCACTCCCGCCAGCCCCTCCAGGTACCAGCCGGCCGCCCGCCGGCGCATGGCATTCCAGTCGGAGAGCCGGGGGAGCTTGGCGGAGAGCACCGCCGCCTGGAGGGCGTCGATCCGCTCGTTCACCCCCACGACCTCGTGGGTGAACTTCTCGAGGCGGCCGTGGTTGGAGAGGGCCCGGACCTTGGAGGCCAGCGCCTCCCCGTCGGTGGTCACGGCGCCGCTGTCCCCGAACCCTCCCAGGCACTTGGAGGGGAAGAAGGAGAAGCAGGCGGCCGCCCCCCAGGTGCCCACCCGCTTGCCGTCCAGGGCGGCCCCTTGGGCCTGGGCCACATCCTCGACCAGGGCCAGCCCCGCGCGCCCGGCCAGGGCCGAGAGCTCGCTCAGAGGGGCGGGGATCCCGTACAGGTGGACGGGCAGGAGGACCGCCGTCCGGGAGGTGACGGCGGCGGCGGCCGCGCCGGCGGAGATCTGATAGGTCGCCGGGTCGATGTCGCAGAGGACGGGCTTGAACCCCGCCCGGACGATGGCCTCCACGGTGGGCACGGCGGTGTGGGTGGTGGTGATGATCTCGGCGCCCGGGGGGAGGCCGAGCCCCTCGAAGACGAGCTCGAGCGCGGCCGTGCCGCTCTTCACCCCGACGGCGAACTTCCGCGTCTCCGCCTTGGCGAGCGCCGCCTCGAACTCCCGCACCGCCCCTCCCCCGATGAACGAGGAGGAGCCGATGAGCCGGGAGAGGGCCTCGTCCACCCGCTGCTTCACGTCCAGGTACTGGGGATGAAGGTCGGCGAAGGGGATTTTCATCGCGGCGGAGGGATCAGCCACCGGCGCGGCATTCTTCGGGGCGGTCTCGATGACACCAGCCTCCTGCTAGGTCCGGCGGGGCGGACGGGGAATCGTACAAGAGCCCCCTGGGGAGTTCAAGCCATCCAAGGTGCGCGCCCGGGCCCCTCCCGGCCCCCCGGCGGAGGGGGCTTTCCCGGCTTGCGCCCGCTTCCGCGCTGGGCGTAATCTTCCCGCCCTGAGTCCGGTGAGACGGCCCTCTTCCGGCAGTCCCGCTCACCAAGAAAGGGCCCCGCTTGCCGCTCGACGCCTTCCACCTGCTCGCCGTCGCCATCGCCGCCTTCTCCGTGGGGTTCTTCAAGGCGACCCTCGGGCAGACCATCGGCAGCCTGGTGGTGCCGGTGATGGTGTTCTTCTGGCCCACCCGGTTCGTCTTCGGCGTCATCGCCATCCAGATGTGGCTGTCCGACTACTCCGCCGTGAAGTTCTTCTGGAAGAAATGGGACGCCCGGCTGGTGAAGCTGGTGCTGCCGGGGATGTTCTTCGGGCTCATCTTCGGGACCTACCTCCTGGTCCAGCTGCCCGAGTACTGGCTCCGCAAGGGCCTGGGCGCCGCCTGCCTCCTCTTCGCGGGGATGCAGACCAGGCGGGAGTTCAGGAAGGAGATCCCGCCTCCCCGCGTCGGCCCCTGGATGGGGATCGGGATCGGCCTCGCCGGCGGCACCGTGAGCACCCTGTTCCACTCGGGAGGCCTCATCCTGAACTTCTACCTCCTGAGCCAGGGCCTGACCAAGGTTCCCCTCGTGGCCACCGTCATCGCCATCTGGATCTTCATGAATCCGGTGAAGCTGGGCTCCTACTGGGTGGGTGGGGTGGTCGACCTGACGATGATCCTGATGGGCATCCTGGCCCTCCCGCTCACCGTCGCCGGGACGTGGGCCGGCAGGCACGTCCTGGAGTGGATCCCCCAGCGGAGCTACAATCTCTCCGTCCTCGGCCTCTCAGCCCTCGCAGCCGCCCGCCTGCTGACGGAGTAGGAGGGGAATGCCCGCCCACACGGCCATCGAGTGGGGCGTCATCTTCGCCGCCGCCTTCGGGAGCGGCTTCCTCGTCCGCACCTTCGGCATGGGGGTGGGGATCGCCCTCACCCCCCTCCTCACCCTCGCCTTCTCCGCCCGCTTCTCGCTGGGGCTGATCGCCTTCACGAGCTTCCTGGCCTCGCTGGGCATGGCCCGGGACATGTGGGGGCGGTGGCACGCGCGCACGACGCTGCTCGTGTTCCCCGGGGCGGTGGCGGGCATCCTCGGGGGGACGTGGCTGGTGGCGCGGCTGCCCGAGAGCCAGCTCCGGGCCGTCATCGGCGTGCTCTGCCTCCTCTTCGCCCTCCACCGGATCTACGCGGAGCTGGCCCGGTCCTCCCCCGACCCCCCCCGCATCCCCCTGTGGCTAGGCGCCCTGGCGGGCGGGCTGAGCGGCCTCTCCTCCGCCCTGGCCAACAGCGGGGCGGTCGTCCTCTCCCTCTTCCTCCATTCGCAACGCCTCTCGAAGACCACCCTCGTCGCCACCCTCTGGGCGCTCTACTTCTTCGTGAATCCCATCAAGCTCCTCGCCTACTGGCAGGCCGGCGTGATCGGCGCCGGCACACTGTGGGCGGGGGCGGCGGGGCTCCCCTTCATCTGGCTGGGGCTCCGGACGGGGGCCTGGACCCACAACCGGCTCCCGCTGCGGGCCTTCAACCTGATCATCCTGGCCATCGCCCTGGCGGGCTCCATCTGCCTGCTGGCGACCCGCTGAGGCGATCTTTCCGGGTCCGCCGGGAGGGAGGAGAGGGCTACGCCCTTCTCTCCGAATTGACCAGGTAGATGCCCGCCGCCACCAGCGCCGCGCCGCCCAGCATGAAGGCGGTGAGCGGCTCGGCCAGGATCACCGCCCCCAGGAACACCCCGAAGACCGGGGTGAGGAACATGAAGGCGCTCACCCGCCCCGCCGGGTAATCCGCCAGGAGCCGCACCCAGAGAACCATCGCCATGCCGGTCCCCACCATCCCGCTGTAGAGGACGCCGGTGAGGACGTCGGGGTCGGTGATGTCGGGCCACCACTTGCCCCACCAGCTCGCCAGCAGCAGGAACGGCGGGACCGCCATCAGCTGGGTCCAGGCCGTGATCCGGAAGGGGTCCACCCCCTTGAGGCGGACCTTGAGGAAGAGCGATTGCGAGGACCAGGCCACGGCGGCCAGCAGCGTGAGGGCGTCCCCCAGCCAGGTGGCGCCCCCGCCCGAGGAGAGCTTGTCGCCGAACAGGAACACGAGGCCCCCGGCCGAGGCCGCGAAGCCGAGGACGGCCCTCCGCCCGATCCGCTCCTCGGGGAGGAAATAGGCGGCGAAGGCGGTCAGGAGGATGGGCTGGGTGTAGAGGAAGAGCGAAGCCCGCCCCGCCGTCGTGAACTTCACCGCGTGGTAGAAGATCAGGAAGTTCAGGTTGTGGAGGAGGATGTTCCACCAGAAATCCGCGTTGCCCTTCGGGGGCCTGAGCGGCCCGCGCCGCCAGAGGATCCAGGCGAAGACCGTCAGGGCCGAGACGAGGCTCCGCAACCAGAGGAAGGTGAAGGGCTCCATCCCCCGCAGGCCGATCTTAGCCACCGGGAAGCTCAGCCCCCAGAGGAAGGTGACCGCCGCGATGAGCAGGAAAAAACGCAGGGGGGGGCCGCTCCTATCGGGTTCCGCGGGAGCGGAGGAAGGCCCCGCCGGCGCTCCCGGGCGGGGGGGAGAGCCTGAGGCCGCTCAGCTGGACCTTCGTCTTCAGGTCCTTGTGGCAGGCGTCGCAGCGCGGCTGTGCGAAGGCCGGGACGATGAAGACCTTCTGCCGGCGGCCTCCCGCCTTGTGGCCGCCGTGGCACTGGACGCAGGCGGCCCTGAGCTCGGCGTGGTCGCTGATGCCGTGGAAGGCGTCCCCGGCGAGCTTGAGGATGCGCTCCTCCGGGTGGCACTTCAGGCAATCCTTGTCCGCGACGGGGTGGAACACGCGGGAGGGCTGCGCGTAGTCGCCGGCGACGAACTTCCACGTGTCCCGGGCGGCCAGATAGGTCGTGCGGGCCATGCCCGCGAGGCCGTCCTCCCCGTGGCAGGAGATGCAGGGGGCCTTCCCGGTGGAGAGGTGCCAGCCGCCCAGCGTCCCGATCGCCTCTTTCGGGCGCGCCCCGTCGTCCAGGTAGGTTTGGTGATCCTTCAGGTGGCAATAGGTGCAGAAGGGATTGTAGGACTCCACGGCCCGGATGCCGCGCAGCCCCGCGAGCCCGCCCGCGGGGAGCAGCACCGCCGCCGCCAGAAGCAGCATCAGCCATCCGCGCGGACTGCCCGGCCGCATCCTCGCCTCCTCAAGGCCCGGCCATGCTACCATCCGCGCCGAACGGCCGTCATCTTCCGCCCCCGGAAGGCTTTTGGTAGGATTCCGCCTGGAGGAGAGGAGATCCCGGTATGGCGCGGACCCGGTTCGGCCACAAGCGGAAGGCCCGGCCCCTCCCGGCCGGCGCGGGCGGCGGCTCCCTCGGCGGGAGCGCCAAGGAGGCGGCCCAGCGCCTCAAGGCCCAGGCCGCCGTCGGCAAGAACGCCGCCGACTACCGCCGCCGCTCCCTGGAGATCCACGGCTGGATCTGCGCCAAGTGCGCCCGGGAGTTCGACGAGACGAACCTCCACCTCCTCACCGTCCACCACCGCGACGGCAACCCGCGGAACAACCCTCCCGACGGGAGCAACTGGGAGAACCTCTGCGCCTTCTGCCACGACGACGAGCACTCCCGCGACCGGCTGGGCAGATACCTGAGCGGCGAGGAATGAGCCGCGCGCGAAAGGGGCCGTTCCCCCCATGATCCTCCGCGTCCGCCCTTCCACCGTGAAGGGGCGCAGCGGCGTCCCGGGCTCCAAGTCCCACTCCATCCGGGCGGTGGCCCTCGCCTCCCTCGCCTCGGGGGAGTGCCGCATCCGAAACCCCCTCGAGTCCGGGGACAGCGCCTCGGCCGTGGCCGTCTACCGCGCCATGGGAGCGGAGGTCCGCCTCGATCCGGGCGCCTGGCGCGTCCACGGCTTCGCCGGGGCGCCCGAGGCGCCCCGCTGCCTCGTGGACGTGGGCAACTCGGGCACGAGCTGCCGGCTCGGCCTGGGCACCGCCGCCCTCCTCGCCAAGGGCGAGGCCCGCTTCGACGGGGACGCCCAGACGCGCAAGCGGCCCATGGGCCCCCTCCTCAGGGCCCTCTCCAACCTGGGCGCCCGCGCCCGCTCGGAGAAGGACGACGGCCTCCTCCCCGCCCGCGTCGGGGGGCCCTGGAAGGGCGGCCGCACCCAGGTGGAGGGCACCACGAGCCAGTTCACCTCCAGCCTCCTCCTGAACGCCCCCTTCGGGGAGGGCGAGACCATCGTCGAGCCCGTCAAGCTGAACGAGCGCCCCTACGTGGACATGACCTGCTGGTGGCTGGACAAGCTGGGCCTCCGCTACGAGCGCGAGGGCTACGACCGCTTCCGGGTGCCGGGCGGGCAGTCCCTCGAAGGGTTCGACGTGGAGGTGCCCGCCGACTTCAGCTCGGCCGCCTTCCTCGTGGCCGCCGGGGCGCTGCCGGGGGGGGACGTGCTACTGGAGGGCCTCGACATGGACGACCCGCAAGGGGACAAGGCCATCCTCGCGATGGCGGCCGGGATGGGGGCCGAGGTAAAGGCCGAGGAGGGCGCCCTGCGCGTCCGGGGCGGGGCCCTGCGCGGGGGGGAGTTCGACCTGAACGCCACCCCCGACCTTCTCCCCGTCATGGCCGTCCTGGGCGCCCTGGCCGAGGGGGAGACCCGCCTCGTGAACGTCCCCCAGGCGCGCATCAAGGAGACCGACCGCATCGCCGCTATGCGGCAGGTGATCGAGAGCCTGGGGGGAAGCGCGAAGGAGCTCCCGGACGGCCTCATCGTCCGGGGCGGGGGCCTGAGGGGCGGGCGCGCCCGCGGCTTCGGCGACCACCGCGTGGTCATGGCCGCCGCCGTGGCGGGCTTGGCCGCCCCCCGGGGGGTGGAGGTGGACACCGCCGAGGCCATGCGCGTCACCTTCCCCGACTTCTGCGAGCGGATGCGCGCCCTCGGCGCCATCATGGAAACAGCCCAGGAAGGATAGGAGCGATGCCCATCTACGAGTACGAGTGCAAGGCGTGCGGCTTCATCTCGGGCCACCTGGTCCTCAAGCCCTCGGACCGCGCCAAGCTCGCCTGCCGCCGCTGCGGGGCCAAGAAGCTGCGCAAGGTGATGTCACGCTTCGCCACCCACAAGACCGAGAGCCAGCGCCTGGCGGACTTCGACCCCGCCAAGCCGACCGGCGGCACCTTCTACAAGGACGACCGCAACATCGGCCTCTGGGCCCAGAAGCGCGCCCAGCAGCTCGGCCTCGACATGGGCGACTCCTTCCAGGAGACCCTGGAGAAGGGCCGCTCAAAGAAAATCTTGGACAACCTCTAAGCCCCATGACGCCCTCCGGCTCCTTCAGCGAGTCGCTGCGCCGCGAGGCGGAGCCGCTCTGGACGGCCATCCACGCCCACCCCTTCGTCCGGGGCATCGGGGAGGGCACCTTGCCGCCCGAGCGCTTCCGCTTCTACATGCACCAGGACTACTTCTTCCTCATCGAGTACAGCCGGGTCATCGCCCTGGCCGCGGCCAAGGCCCCGCGCCTCTCGGAGATGGGCCGCTTCGCCGGCCTCCTGAACGCCACCCTCCACACCGAGATGGAGCTCCACCGGGGCTTCGCCGCCAAGTTCGGCATCTCCAAAGAGGAGCTGGAGGCCACCCGCCCCGCCCCCGCCTGCCGGGCCTACA
>MGDP01000044.1:0-11749 GCA_001790955.1 Candidatus Tectomicrobia bacterium RIFCSPLOWO2_12_FULL_69_37 | reverse complement strand
ACACGAACTACCTCCTGGAGGCGGCCTGGGCCGGCACCTTCGGGGAGATCGCCGCCGCCATGCTCCCCTGCCAGTGGGACTACGCCCTCATCGGCCGGGAGCTCGCCGCGCGCGGGGCGCCTGCGAACGCTCCCCTCTACGCCGAGTGGATCGGGATGTACGCTTCGGAGGAGTTCGGGAAGCTGGCGGCCTGGCTCCGCGAGATCCTCGACCGGGCCGCCGCCGGGGCCGGCCCCCCCGAGCGTGAGCGCATGCGCGCCCGCTTCATGGCCGGCATGCGCTACGAGTACCTCTTCTGGGACATGAGCTGGAAGATGGAAGAATGGCCGGTGTGACGAAAAATCCCCCCCGCTGCCCCTGGGCGGACGGAGACCCGCTCCTCGCCCGCTACCACGACGAGGAGTGGGGAGTGCCCGTGGCAACGGACGCCGCCCACTTCGAGCGCCTCTCGCTCGAGGTCTTCCAGGCGGGGCTCTCCTGGCGGACCATCCTCAACAAGCGCGCGGCCTTCCGGCGGGCCTTCGCGCGCTTCTCCCCGAAGAAGGTGGCCGCCTTCAAGGAGCGGGACATCCGCCGCCTCCTCGGGGACCCCGGCATCGTCCGCCACCGGGGGAAGGTCGAGGCCACCATCGAGAACGCCCGGCGCCTCCTCGCCCTCTCGAAGGCCCACGGCTCCTTCGCCCGCTGGCTGGAGTCCCTACCCCCGGACCTCAAGGCCCTCCAGGCCGTCTTCCGCCAGGAGTTCCGCTTCATGGGGCCCGAGATCGCCAAGAGCTACCTGGAGAGCGTGGGGAAGGTCCCCGTCCGGCACCATCCCCGCTGCTGGCGCGCCTCCCGGGGAGGCGGAAATCCGGGGGCTTGAGCCCGGGCCCATAACGGGGTAACGTTCCCCTGCCGCATCGGGCGGCGGAGGACACGCGGTGTTTGGCCTGTTCTGGGAGCAGTTCAAGGAATTCCTGGAGTCGGCCGTCCCCTTCGCGGCCCAAGCCGCCTTGTTCTACCTGATCGTGCGGTTCGCCTTGGCGGTGGCGGGGCTCCTGCTCGACCTGGCCGCGAGCACCGTCCCGCAGCCCCAGCCGGCGAACGGCCCTCAGCCCCCCCAGGTCGCCGGGAGACCGGCCCGGCCGGGCATCCCGGAGCGGGCCTCCTCCTGACGCGGAACTCCCTCCCAGCGGACTCCATCCGCTCTTTCCGGGCTATTCCGTTCGCAGCTTGATCAGCGCTTGAGAGGCTGAGGGATGGGCGGGGCGGCGGTGCCCTTCGGCAGCTCCACGCCGACCTCCGGCGCCGCCCGCCTCAAGTAGGCGCTCACGTCCAGGACATAGGGGAGGACGCGGGTTCCGCCATCGCGCCCGGGGAGGCGGTCCGGCGCGTAGGCTTCGAGGAGGGCCAGGGCCGCCGCCGCCAGGAGGACCGCCTTCGCCGTCCCCAGGAGGCCGCCTCCCGCCCGGTCGGCCGGCCCCAGGGAGCCCGAGCGCGCCACGAAGCAGAGCACCCGCCCGGCGGCGTTCACCCCGATCCACACCGCCAGGAAAACCGCGACCTGGGTGCCGGGGCCCAGCCAGGGGGAATCCTTCCCCAGCCAGGGGCCCAGCTCGTCGGCGGCCAAACCGCTGAAGCGGAAGGAGGCGAAGAGCCCGAGGCCCCAGGCCAGCAGGTTCGAGAGCTCCCGCAGGGTGCCCCGGAAGAGACCGCGCAGACCGAAGACGGCCAGGAAGGCCAGCAGGATGAGGTCCGGAACCGGGAGGGGCATCGTCGTCGGCATGGGGAGGCTACCAGGCGGGGGAACCGCTCAACCGGCCCCACTATACCACAGCCGCGCCGCCCAGGGGGCCCTCACAGGCGCTCCCTCCACATGACCAGGGCGTCCTCGTCGTTGTCCGGGTAGTAGCGCCGCCGCATGGCGATGGAGGTGAAGCCCCACTTCTCGTAGAGGGCGATGGCGGCCGCGTTGCCGATCCGCACCTCCAGGGTGGCCCGGGTCATCCCCCGCCGCTTGGCGTCCTCGAGGAGCCCCTTCAGGAGGAACTCCCCGGCCCCCCGCCGCCGGGCCGGGGGGGCGACGGCGAAGTCCGTGATGTGGCACTCCTCCGTCACCTCCCACCAGCAGGCGTAGCCGAGGATGGCGCCCTCCCCGCCCCCCTCCGGGAGAGGGCCCTCCACGACGAGGAGGCGGGAGTGGGAGACCTCCTCCAGCTCGCGGCGGAAGGCCGCCTCGGACCAGGGGAGGGAGAAGGAGAGCCGCTCGATGGCCGCGACGGCGGGGAGGTCCTCCCGCCGCATGGGCCGCAGGCGGAGACCCGGGCCCGCGCCCCCCGAGAAGCCCCCCTCCGCCATGCCGCTCCTCCGACGTGCGCCCCGCGCGCTTCCGCCCCTCTCCCCCGGCGGCTATAATGTTGCCCTCGGCCCAACCGCGCAAACCGGGCTCTCCCGCCGGGCGCGCGGCCTGGCGCCCGGGCGCTTTTCCCATCGGCCCAACGCCCCGCTTCATGCCCCGCGCCTGCCCGGAGCGCAGGCCCGGCGGCGGCGTCTTACCTACGCGAGGAGGAAGACATGGGAGCCACCCTCACCTACCTGGGCCACTCCAGCTTTCTGGTGAAGACCGGCGGAGGCAAGACCCTCTACCTCGACCCCTGGCTGGAGGGGAACCCCCGCTGCCCCCAGAACCTCCAGGCGCCCCAGGCGGCGGACCTCGTCTGCGTGACCCACGGCCACTTCGACCACACCTCCGGCGTCATCCCCATCTTCCAGAAGAGCCCGTGCCCCGTGGCCGGCCCCTATGAGCTCGTGAACCTCCTGGCCGCGGACGGCAACTTCGGGGACAAGGCCGCAGGGATGAACAAGGGGGGCACGGTGGCCTTCGGGGACCTCAAGGTCACCCTGACCCACGCCATGCACAGCTCGAGCTACGGCAAGCCGGGCACCTACGCGGGCGAGCCCTGCGGCCTCGTCATCGCCTTCGAGGACGGGAAGAAGCTCTACGACGCCGGCGACACCGCCCTCTTCGGCGACATGCGCTTCATCGGGGAGCTCTACGCGCCGGACCTCTGCCTCCTCCCCATCGGCGACCGCTTCACCATGGACCCCCGCCAGGCGGCCATCGCGTGCGAGCTCCTGGGCGCCAAGCGCGCGGTGCCCATCCACCACTCCACCTTCCCTCCCCTCACCGGCACCCCGGCCCAGTTCCAGGCGGAGGTGAAGAAGCGCGGCCTCAAGACCGAGGTCGTCGTCCTCGAGCCGGGCCAGACGGTGACGGTGTAGGCGAGACCCTCCGCCCGGAGAAGAACAAAGAGCGGCCCCCGCCCCCGAGGGGGGCGGGGGCCGCTCCGCGATCGCGCCGGGCGCAAGGAGGCGCCTGGTCCCGCCTAGTCGGCCTTCGGGATGAATCCCTCCCGCATCATGGACTGTGTCATGTTCTGCGCCCGCTCGATGATGGTCTTCGCCTTCTTGTAAGCGGTGGCGGCGTCCATTTTCAGCAGGGCCACGCCTTGCTCCTGGGCCTTCATGCCCACCGCGACGGCCTCGCGGCAGAACATCTCCATGTCGTTCATGTTGGGCGTGATGCTCTCGTCGTCGAGGCCGCTCTCCTCGGCCCGCTTCGCCATGGAGTCGGCCGCGGCCAGGCACATCTCGTCCGTGATGGTCTTGGCGCGGACGTCGAGCGCCCCGCGGAAGATGGCCGGGAAACCGTTCGAGTTGTTCACCTGGTTCGGGAAGTCCGACCGCCCCGTGGCGATGATGCGGGCGCCGGCCTCGCGGGCCACCCAGGGCCAGATCTCGGGGAGCGGGTTTGCGAGGGGGAACAGGATGGAGTCCTTCGCCATCTTGCGCACCCACTCGGGCTTGATGGTGCCGGGCTCGGACTTGGACATCGCGATGCACACGTCGGCGCCCTCGAGGGCCTCGGCGGCGGCGCCCCTGCGGCCCTTGGCGTTGGTGATCTGGCAGAGGTGCCACTTGTGCTTGAACTCATCCTTCCGGCCCGAGATGTCCTTCCGGTCCCTGTGGAGGATGCCCTTGCTGTCCACCATGAGGGTGAGCTCGGGACGGACGCCCGCGGCGAAGAGGAGGCGCGCGGTGGCCACGCAGGCCGCGCCGCTCCCGACGAAGGCGATCTTGACCTCGTTCATCTTCTTGCCCACGACCTTGAGGGCGTTGATCAGGGCGGCGAGGATCACCGTGGCCGTGCCTTGCTGGTCGTCGTGAAAGATGCAGATCTCGGCCTCCGCGCGGAGCCTGTCGAGGATCTCGAAGCACTTGGGGTGGGAGATGTCCTCGAGGTTTATTCCTCCGAAGGCCGGCTGGAGGAGCAGGACCGTCCTGATGATCTCCTCGGGGTCCTTCGTGTCCAGCGTGATGGGGACCGCGTCCACCCCGCCCAGGTACTTGAAGAGCAGGCACTTCCCCTCCATGACCGGGAGCGCCCCCTTGGGCCCGATGTCCCCCATCCCGAGGACGCGGGTGCCGTCGCTCACCACCGCGATGCGATTCCACTTGTTCGTGTATTCGTAGGCTTTCTTGGGGTCTGCCTCGATTTCCAGGCAAGGGGCCGAGACGCCCGGCGTGTACCAGATGGCGAAGTCGTTCCAGTCCTTCACCCGGCACTTGAGCGCCGTCTCGATCTTCCCCCCGTAGAAGGAGTGCAGGCGGATCGCATCCTTCATGGGCTGTTGCGCTTTCGCTAGCAACTCCTCTGCCGTGGCCTTCCCTGAAACCTTAGACATGTAGCTTCCTCCTTAGACACCGCTCAAACGGCCAAGGAGAGCCGACCCGAATTTTCCAGGGATTTTCCTCAATTCCTCAAAAAACGAAAGCTCCTCCCTCTTCAACGGGAGGGCTATTCCCTATTTAATCTACACCTCCACGCCCCGAGTTCCACCCCAATTCCGGCTCAAAGGCAGGTTTCCTTCGGATTGTCACCGGCTGGGGAGGGCCTCCCGGGGGAGGAAAGCCCTCACCCCCCCGCGCTCCTGCCCCCGTCCACGATGATGTGCTGGCCGGTGAGGTAGTCCGAGGCGGAGGAGCACAAGAAGACCGCCGCCCCCGCCACGTCCTCGGGCTCCCCCGCCCGCCCGGCGGGCGTGCGCGCAAGCACCTCCGCCATCTTCTGGGGGTCCTTGAAAAGCCTCTCCGTCATGGGGGTGCGGGTGAGCTGGGGCGCCAGGGCGTTCACCTGGATGTTGTGGGGGGCCCACTCCAAGGCGAGCCCCCGCGCCATGGCCACCATCCCCCCTTTGGCGGCGATGTAGGGCGCCTGGTTGGGCACCGCCCGCTCGGCCAGGAGGGAGGAGATGAAGAGGATCTTCCCGCCCCCGCGCGGGATCATGGCCCGCGCCGCCGCCTGGGCGCACAGGAAGCCGCCCCGCACGTGGACGGCGAGGAGGGCGTCCACCTCCTCCGCCTTGAAGTCGAGGGCGGGCTTCACGAAGAGGAGCCCCGCGCTGACGACCATGGCGTGGAGCCCGCCGCGGTCCCTCACCACCCCGTCCACCAGGGACGCGACGGAGGCGGCGTCCGTCACGTCGCAGGGGCGGAACTCGGCGGCGGCGCCCGCGCTCTTCAGCTGGCCCGCCGCTTCCTTCCCCCTCTCCTCGGAGCGGCTCGCCACCACCACCCCCGCTCCCGCCTCCCCCAGCGCCCGGGCGATGGCCAGGCCGATGCCCGTCGTCCCCCCGGCGATGATCGCCGTCTTCCCGCTCAGGTCGAACAGGCGCATGCGCTCCCCCTCATGGCGTCCGCAGCCGTCATTTCACGATCTCGTAACGCGGATGAAATCAAAGCACAACACTGGACGGGCATCATCCCCCCGCGGTATGGCCGCCTCGCATCACGGAGAAAGGACGCTGCCCGATGGATCACGTCTGCAAGAAAATGAAGCCCAAGAAAAGGATCGCCCTCGTGGCCCACGACCACAAGAAGGAGGACCTCCTCGAATGGGCCCGCTACAACCGCCTCCTCCTGGCCCAGCACGAGCTCTACGCCTCGGGCACCACGGGCCGGCTGATCGAGGACCTGGTGGGCCTCCGCGTCCACAAGCTCCAGAGCGGCCCGCTCGGCGGGGACCAGCAGATCGGGGCCAAGATCACCGACGGGGAGATCGAGTTCCTCATCTTCTTCTGGGACCCCCTCGAGCCCCAGCCCCACGACCCGGACGTGAAGGCCCTGCTCCGCATCGCCGTGGTGTGGAACGTCCCGGCCGCCTGCAACCGGGCCACGGCGGACTTCCTGATCTCCTCCCCCCTCATGCGGGAGGAGTACGAGCGCATGCTGCCCGACTACGAGTCCTACCTGACCCGGATGGAGCACCAGCCGCTCGCCTGAGGTACTGACTCGGCGGTGAACTCACCAAGCAAAGTAAATCACCTCGCGAGGATCAAGGCCCCCCTCTCCCCGTCTTTTCGGGTCCCCGAACCGGCCCGCCGGTTCGGGAGGGGGGAGAGGGGATGGGGGTGAGGGAAAGCCACCCTCACCGCGGAATCTTCCATCACCCCAACCCTCTCCCAGAGGGAGAGGGAGAGAGGCGACCTTCCAAAGGGGGGAAGTGCTCCGGATTCCATGACCCCCTACTTCTTCGCCGCCTCCTGGAGGATCTCGACGAGGATGCCGTCCGGGTCGCGGAAGTAGGCCACCTTGCGCCCGGTGGGCGTGGTGACCGGGTCGCAGGTGAAGGCGAGGCCCGAGGCCTTGAGCCTGCGGAAGACCTTGTCCGTGTCCCGCACCGTGAAGCAGAAGTGGGTGATGCCCCGGTCGTTCACCTTGAGGTCCGCCTGGTCCCGCCCGGCGGGGCGCTCGAACTGCATCAATTCGAGGATGTCCCCCCCCACCTTGAGGTGGACGATGCGGAAGCGCGCCCCCTGGAGCTCCAGCAGCCTGTCGATCATCGCCCCCTCGAAGTGGGTGTCCTGAACCTTCTCCATCCCGAGGACCCCCTGGTAGAGGGCGAGGGAGCGCTCCATGTCCCGGACGCAGATGCAGGAGTGGTGGATGTTCTCGATCACGGTTCACCTCCTCGCCGCGAGGGCTCCGAATTTTTTCACTGAAAATCGCTGGAATTCACTGAACACCCCTGGAACCGCAAATTCCTCAAGGGGCCGGGGCGGCAAAGCGTGATTTTTGGGGCCGGAATATCCCGGAATTCCCCGGACACCCCCTTCCCTGGAGCCCTTCCCCGGAGGACCTGGCGCAGCGGCCCCGCCGGGAATATAGGCCCCCTCCTCCCGAAGCCTCTTACCTCAAATTCCCCCATATTCCGGTACGGGGGGAACAGCGGGATGTCATTCTGAGGCCCGCAGGGCCGAAGAATCTCGGTGTGGTCCTTTTCCCTATGGATGAAACCAAACCGAGATGCTTCGCTTCGCTCAGCATGACAAGGCTCCTTCCCTTTTCCTGCCTCTTCCGAAGAGCGGGTGGAAACGGCCAATCTCTTGGAGGGACAGGCCCCACCTGTCCTATCCCCCGAACAGCCGCGCCGCCGTGCCGCCTAGGATCTTTTCCTCATCGGCCTTGGACAGCTCCAGCCCCCGGACGTGGGCGATGACGGCGGCGGGCTCCTGCTCGGGCCACCAGGAGCCCATCACCATGCGGTCCGCCCCCGCCTCCCCGGCCGCCCGGCGGATCCAGCTCGAGGGCGCCACCCCCACCTCGAGGACGAGGTTCGGGCACTCCTGGAGGGCGGCCAGGTAGTCCGGCCAGAAGCCCCAGCTCCAGCACCGGCTCATGAGGACGGGGCGGTCCGGCAGGGCGTCCGCCACGATGCAGTCGCTGTACACCGCGCCCCCCAGGGTGGGCACGTGGCCCTCGTGCTCGATGGAGAAGAGCATCCCCCTCTCCCGGCACTTCTCCGCGATGGGCACGTAGAAGCGCTCGATGAGGCCCGTCCCCGGGGTGAAGCCCCAGGAGGTGAAGATGCGCACCCCGCGCAGGCCGAGGCCGGCGATATGGTCCGTCTCCTCCGGCCCGTCGTAGTGGTTGAGCGTCCCCCAGCCGCACAGGCGGTCGGGATGGGCCTTGCAGGCGGCGGCCACGCGCCCGTTCGCCTCCCGCCAGTTGAAGCGCTGGACGGCCTCGAAGGGCATGAGGGCCGCCCGGTCCACCCCCGCCCGGTCCATGGCGCGGAGGATCTCGCCCGCCTCCCTGCCCTGCGGCAGGTGGGGGTGGCGGAGGCAGACCGCGGTGTCGAAGATCACGCCCGGCCCCCTTCCTTCTTGTCCAGCCCCAGGAGGCGGCGGATGTTCCCGCCCAGGATGAGGTCCTTCTCCTCCCGGGTGATGTCCAGGGATTCGATCAGGGTCTTGCAGGCGATGGGGTGGCTCGTCGGGTTGTCCGAGCCGTAGAGGAGGCGCCGGGGGCCCACCGCCGCCAGGGCGTTCCGCAGCGGCCCCCCGTGGTTCATCGAGGTGTCGATCCAGATGTTGGGGTGCTTCCGCGCGACGTAGCAGGCGTCGGCGAACATGGCGTGGCCGATGTGGCCGAGGATGATGTCCACGTCGGGGAAGTCCCGGGCGAGGCCGGCGAAGAGGATGGGCCCGCTGTAGGGGGCGTGGCCCGCGTGGATGAAGATGGGCACCTTGTGCTCCCGGCACTTCTCCATGATGGGGTAGACGTACTCCCGGCTGTTGGCGGGGTGGCAGTCCGAGACGGGGTGGAGCTTGAGGCCGAGGTGGCCCATCCGGGCGAGGGCCTCGTCCACGTGGCGAAGGCAGGCTTCGACGCCGTGCAGGGGGGGATGCAGGTAGGCGAAGCACATGAAGCGGTCGGGGCGCCTCGCCGCGATCTCGGCCGCCTCGGCGTTGCCCGGGCGGTAGTCCCCGCCGTAGAGGGCGGAGAGGTCGATGAGGATGCTCCGGTCCACCCCCGCCTCGTCCATGCCCCGCAGCACCTCCTCGGCCCCGGTCCTGTGGCGGTGGCCGTAGTTCAGGTTGATGTGGGCGTGGTGGTCGATGACGGGTGGCATGCAGGTCTCCTGCCCCGGGCACCGGCGGAATTCTCGGGAGATGCAGAGGGGAATACTATACCGGCCCGGGCGTTCCGGGGGAAGGAAGGGAGCGATTGCCGCGGGTCTCTCCTTGGGCTAGCCTAGGCCGGTTCGTCCTTATTCCTGACTCGGGAGAGATCGCGTGCGCGACGACCTGCGGCTCCTCCAGGGAACCATCGACACCCACATCCACGCCGCCCCCAGCCTCTTCCCCCGGCTGGTGGACAACATCGAGTGCGCCCAGGGGGCGGCCTCGGTGGGGATGCGCGCGGTGACCTTCAAGTTCCACCACGGGGACACCTCGGGGCGGGTGCCCCTCGTCCGCCGGGCGGTGGGGGACGCCATCGAGGTCTACGGCGGCGTCACCCTGAACCAGGCCGTCGGGGGCCTCAACCCCTTCGCCGTGGACACCTGCATCCGCCTCGGGGGCCGGATGGTCTGGATGCCCACCCTGAGCGCCCTGAACCACCTCAAGAAGGTGGGCTCCCCCCACCTGCCCGGGATGAAGCAGACCGGCGGGGTCAAGCTCGACGAGAAGGGCATCACCGTCTTCGCCGACGAGAAGCGCCGCAAGGTGCTCCCCGAGGTGCGCACCATCTGCCGGCTCGTGGCCCAGGCGGGCATCTGCCTGAGCACGGGCCACCTGGACGCGGGGGAGGTGCGGGCGCTGATCGAGGTCGCGCGCGAGGAGGGGGTGGAGCGCATCGTCGTCCAGCACCCCGAGTACATCTCCGACGTCCCCGTCGAGGAGCAGGTCGAGTTCGCCCGCATGGGGGCGCTCATCGAGCACCTGGCCATCTTCTGCTTCACCCACTGGGGGGGCTATCCCACCCGCAAGGGCGCGCCCCCCATCTCGGTGAGGGAGCAGGTGAAGATGGTCCGCGCGGTCGGGCCCGAGCACACCGTCCTCTCCTCCGACCTGGGCCAGCTCCACAACGCCCCGCCCTGGGAGGGGATGCGCGTCTTCATCCAGCTCATGCTCGACCACGGGGTCACGGCGGACGAGATCGGGATCATGGTGAAGCGCAACCCCGCCTTCGTCCTCGGCCTCCCCGGCTCCTCCAAGCCGAAGGGCATGCCGGAGCCGGCGAAAAAGGCCAAGCGCAAGTAGGGGGAACCATGTCCTGGCTGCGCGAGAGCCTCCAGCGCAAGCTCCTGCTCCTGGTGCTCGTCCTGCTGGGGCTGGGCTTCGGCGTCTCCGCCCTCATCACCATCGAGACCGAGCGCAAGACCCTGATCTCCCAGACGAGCGAGCGGGCCTCCATCGTCGCCTCGACCATCCACAAGAGCATCCGCAGCAACATGCTCGGCGGGCGGCCCGACATCGCCCGCACCCTCCTGGACGAGCTCAAGCGCACCGAGGGGGTGAAGGCCCTCCAGGTCTTCCGCACGGACGGCACCGAGGCCTTCACCGACCTGCGCACCCTCGACAAGGTGAGCGAGAAGCAGGTCCCGCTCGACCCCCGGGTGGTGCGCAGCATCCGCCTCCAGGCCGCCCGGATGCAGAAGATGGACTCCATGGGCCAGAGCGCCCACTTCAAGGCGGCGCTGGCCTCGGGCAAGGAAACCTTCTGGACCGAGCAGGTGCCCGGGGCGGGCGGGCGGATGACGCCCGTCCTCACCTTCCTCAAGCCCCTCGAGAACGAGGAGCGCTGCCAGGTCTGCCACCTGGCCGACTCCAAGGTGCAGGGGATCGTCCGCGTCTCCACCGACGTGAGCGAGCTCATCGCCAAGGTCGCCACCCTCCGCAACCGCCAGATCGCCATCGCGGCGGCGACCCTCCTCGCCGTCTCCTTCTCCATGCTCTTCTTCCTCCGGCGCACCGTCGTCCAGCCCATCCGGGAGCTTGCGGCCTGCGCCGACCAGATGGGGCGCGGGGAGTTCGGCGTCTGCCAGCCCCGCACCGGCCCGGACGAGATCGGACGCCTGGGCGCTAGCTTCCGGAGCATGGCCCAGTCCCTCAGCCGTGCCTACAGCGACCTCCAGACCAAGAACGCCGAGCTGGAGCGGACCCTCGGGGAGCTCCAGGAGAGCCGCCATAAGGTGGAGCTGCTGGAAGCCGTCAAGGGCCAGCTCTCCAAGTTCGTGCCCGACTCCGTCAAGCGCCTCCTCGAAGAGAACCCCGAGGCCGACTCCCTCGCCCAGCAGGACAAGGACATCACCATCATCTTCCTCGACCTGGAGGGCTACACCCGGATGAGCGAGATGTTCCCCCAGCAGGTGGTGACCGAGACGCTCCAGAAGTACTTCTCGGCCTACCTGGAGATCGTCGGGGAGTACAAGGGGGAGATAAACGAGACGGCCGGGGACGGCCTGATGCTCATCTTCCAGGACGAGGACCCCATCGCCCACGCGCTCAACTCGATCGAGGCGTCCATCAAGATCCGGGCCAAGACCACCGAGATCAACGCCGCCCGCCCCAAGGGCTACCCCGAGGTCTTCGCCAACATCGGGATCAACTCGGGGGTGTGCTCGGTGGGGGCCAACAAGTTCGAGGCGCCCGGCGGGAGCGCCCGCTGGACCTTCACCGCCCTCGGGCCCGTCACCAACCACTCGGCCCGCATCGGCAAGGTGGCCGCCAAGGGCCGCATCATGATCGGCCCCGAGACCGCCCGGCGGGTGAAGGACCGCTACGCCCTCGTGGACATGGGCCGCCACAACCTCAAGAACGTCCCCGAGCCCATGCCCATCTACCAGGTGGTCCCCACCGGGGTGGTCTACCCCGTCGGGAGCTTCGACCCCGTGGACGCCGCCGACGGCGCCAAGGCGAAGGAA
>MGDP01000043.1 GCA_001790955.1 Candidatus Tectomicrobia bacterium RIFCSPLOWO2_12_FULL_69_37 | reverse complement strand
CTGTTGGTGACGGTGCCCCGGTTCAGCAGAAGGCCGGACCCGCTCGTCCCGGTGATCGTCCCGCTGTTCGTGATGCCGATGTCCATGTCCGACCGGATGCCCACCCCGCCCGAGATGGTCCCGGAATTGGTGATGGAGTGCGCCCCGCCGGGAAAGTCGCCGCTATCGAGGCGAATCCCGTATTGCGCCCCCGTGATGGCGCCCCGGTTCGTCAAGATCAGACGGTTGGGGAAAGTATCCGCCTTCGATATGGGGAGAGGGCCCGCCGACGTTGGAGTGGAATTACGAATACCGGACCCGCCCACGCCCTGGATGAGACCCCCTTCCTGGTTGACGACGGTAACTGCCTGCTCGTTAATGAACAACCCATCCGCGAAGGGCCCGGTGCCGATGATGGTGCCGCTGTTGGTGAGGGTGCCGCCCTGGAGGATCCGCGCGCCCACGAGGTCGCCCTCGATCCGCCCGCCGCTTTCGTTCGTGTAATTCGCGCCTCCGAAAAAGCCGGAGGCAACCCCAATGCCTTGAATCCCGGCGGCGATCAGGCCCGAATTGGTGAGGGTGGCGTTCGCTCCTTCAAGACGCACGCCTCCGCTTCCCGCTGTGAGGCCTGGAGATAGGATGCTCCCCCGGTTCACCACCGTGGCCGCGTCGCCGGTCAACGCCACAGTGCCTTGGATCGTGCCCCCGATGTTGTTGGTGAGGACGCCCGGGGAAGACAAGGAGGTGACGATCACCACTTTCCCGTTCGAATCGTCGCCGGTCAGGCCGTTGCCGATGGTGCCGCTGTTGGTGAGGGTGCCGCCGCCGCGCAAATCGACCGCACTAATCAGAGGCCGGGGAGACGGGCCGCGAAAGATGAGCCCCCCGCTCTCGTTCGTCACGTCGAAGCGGATCCCGTTGCCGGCGGACACACCCTCTTCAATGGTCGCGGAGTTGAGCAGCGATGTCCCGCTCTGCGTCGCCCTCAACGTAGTGCAGCCCGAGGTGACCACGAAATTCCCCGAGCCGTCGCTGAAAATGCTGCACGCGGGCGCGGCGAGGGCGTTGGCGGGGAGAGTCAGGAGGCCGCACAGGACGAGCGCGGGGAGGAGGTACTTGCGCATGACGGGGCGACTTTCGGGCGGGAGCGAAGAGCGAAGAGCGAAGAGCGAAGCAGATGATCCTCCCACGCCGGTCATGCAGGGTCAATGAAATTCAATATGCGAGCCATCGGCGTTTCTGTGGAAACTCCCCCTCCCGCTGGCCTCCGGGCCTCGGTCTTGGTAACCTGTCCCCTGGAAACGCGCGGGAAACGCTTCATTTTTCAGAGGACGGCACCCATGATCACGGTCGGCATGTACTACGACGTGCGGCCCGGCAAGGAGCGGGAGTTCGAGACGGCCTTCGAGAAGGTCATCGAAGTGCTGGGCGGCCAGCCCGGCCACAAGGAGAGCTTCCTCTACCAGCAGGTGAAGAAGCCCCGCTCCTACGCCATCCTCTCGGAGTGGGACGACCAGGCGGCCTTCACCGCCTTCATCCAGAGCGAGACCTTCAAGCAGGTGGTGAGCTGGGGGAAGGCGGAGATCCTCGAGACCCGGCCGCGCCACAAGGTGTACGGCAAGGAAGGCGACCTCCGCTAGCCGCCCCTTCCCCCGCCCCCGGGCCCGCGACATGAGCAAGGCACAGGAGGCGAACGCGGGGCCCGCCCTCGCGGTGCTCTGCCTCCTCATCTTCCTCGCGGTGCTGCCCGTCACCCTGCTCGTGCCCATCCTCAAGCCCCTGGTGGCGGACCGCTACCCGGTGGGGCCGCTCGCGGTCCACGCCTTCCAGTCCGTCAACATGGTGGGGGCGATGATCGCGGCGCCCCTGGCGGGCTGGTTCGCGGACCGGCTGGGCCGGCGGCGGCCCCTGGTCGTGGGGGCGTTCCTGCTGGACGCCGCCCTCCTCCTCTCCCTCGGCCGGGCGCCCACCTACCCCTCGCTGATGATAATCCGCTTCGCCGAGGGCGCGGCCCACATCGCCGCCCTGACCTGCGTCATGGGGGCGGCGCTGGCCCTCGCCCAGCGCCACGGGGAGCGGGCGGGGGCGATGATGGGGGCGGTGGGGGCCTCCATCGTGTTCGCGGTGGCGATCGGGGCGGGGCTGGGGGGGCTGCTCGCCCGCGGGGGGGCGGGCCGGGCGCTCTGGGGGGCGGCGGCGCTGGGCGTCCTGGGCGCGGCGGCGAGCCTCTGGGCCCTGCGGGGGGACGAGGGCGCCCGCGCGGAGGGATCGGAGCGGGGGCTCGCGGCCCTGGCGCGGGTGGCCCGGGAGGACAGGGCCGTGCTCATCCCCTGCGTCTTCACCTTCTGCGAGCGCCTGACGGTGGGGATCCTGGTCTCCTCCTTCGCCCTCTACCTCGGGAGCGTGCTGGGGCGGCCGCCCGCCGCCATCGGGCTCCTGATGAGCCTGGTGCTCTTCCCCTTCGCGCTGCTGTGCTACCCCTTCGGGAAGCTCTGCCGGGTGTGGCCCAAGAGCGTGATGGTGGCGGGGGGCGCCCTGCTCTACGGGGCGGCGCTCGCGGCCTTGGCCTGGGTGCCCCCCGGCTGGCTCCCGGCCTGGATGATCCTCCTGGGGGTGGTGAGCGCGGTGAACTTCGCCCCGAGCCTCGCGATGGTGGCCGACCTCGCGGGGGCGGGGGCGCGCTCGACGGCCATGGGGGCCTTCAACGCGGCGGGCTCGCTGGGCTTCCTGCTGGGGCCGCTGGTGGGGGGGCTGGCGGTGCAGTGGGCCTTCGCGGCGGGGATGAGCCCCCGAGGGGCCTACGCGCTCGCCTTCCTGGCGGGGGGAGGGTTGACCGCCCTCGCCGCGCTGCTCGCCATCCCGCCCCTCGTCCGGCTGGTCAAGGCGGGGAGGACGACCTGACCTACAGCCCCTTCTCCAGGAGCGCCCGGATGCTCGCCGGGTCGGTGTCGCCGGTCGAGCGCCCCTTCTCGCTCTTTCCCTTGAAGACGATGAGGGTGGATTGGAAGCGCACCTTGTGCTCTTGCAGGAAATCCTTCTGCGCGTCGAAGTCCACCTGGAAGATGGCCATCCCCTTGAGCTTCCCGTCCTTCAAAGCGGCCTGGAGGAGCGGCAACTGCCGCTGGCAGGTGCTTCACCACTCGGCGTGGACCCAGACGAGGATGGCCTTGCCCTCCTCCTGGGCCGCCTTGAAGGCGGCGCCGGCGTAGGCGGGGAAGCCCGCCGCCCGGGCGGAGAGGGGCAGGAGAAGTACGGCGAGAAGGAACGCAAGCGGGAAGCGGCGCGCGGCGGCGGGCATGGCGGAATCCCTCCCTCGATGGGCGCGGGGCGCGCCCCGGCTGAAGACGAAACCCGGTTCTCCCCATCCAACAGCCCGGAAGCCCGTTCTGTTCCCCGGCCCCCCGCCTGCCGCCGCCGTGATATAGTCCGGGGTGAGCGGTTCACCCACTTCCATTCCGGAACGAACTCATACAGCGCCTTCCCCCCCGGGGGCGGGCGCGCGCGGACTGATCGGAGGCCTCCATGGCGAAAGCGGCGAAGGCGGGCAAGCGGGTGGCGGTGATCGGGCTGGGGCGGATGGGGGGGCTGATGGCCAAGCACCTGGCCGCGGCGGGCTTCCGGGTGACGGGCTACGACCCCGTCCCGGCGGCGGCCGCGGCGGCGGAGAAGAACGGCGTCACCGCCTCCCCCTCGGCGGCCGAGGCCGTCCGGGAGGCCGAGGTGGTGTGCAGCTCGCTGCCCACGGTGGAGGCCGTCCGGGACGTCTACCTCGGCGCGGGCGGCATCCTGGCCGCCATGCGGCGCGGGACGGTCGTGTTCGAGCACTCGACGAGCGAGGTGGGCCTCGCCCGCGAGATCGCGGAGGCGGCCGGGAAGCGGGGGATCGTCTTCCTCGACGCGCCCGTGAGCGGGAGCGTGCCCCACCTGGAGAAGAGGCAGGTCTCGGCCATCGTGGGGGGGGACAAGAAGGCCCTCGACCGGCACCGCGACGTGCTCGACGCCTTCTCGAAGTCCATCACCTACATGGGGCCGGTGGGCAACGGGCTCCTGATGAAGCTCGTGACGAACCACATCCTGGGCATCCACCACGCGGGGATGGCCGAGGGCCTCGCCCTCGGGATGAAGGCGGGCCTCGACCCGGAGGTGATGATGGCCTTCCTCGCCCAGAGCGCGGTGGCAGGGCTGTGGGTCTACCGGGGCCCCGGGATGGCCGCGCGGGACTACTCCCAGGTGGTGGCCGAGGTGAACATCTCCAAGAAGGACATGGGCCTCAGCGTCGAGGAGGCGGCCCGCCTCTCCGCCCCCGTGCCCCTGGGGGCGGCGGCCCGCCAGCAGTACGTGGCCGCGGCGGCCCTGGGCCTCGCCCGGGCGGACTTCAACGCCGTCTTCGAGGCCTACATCCACGCCGGCGGGGGGAAGGCCAAGCTCGGGAAGGGGAAGCAGCCATGAAGAAGACCGTGGCGTTCCTGGGCCTCGGCACCATGGGCGGGGCCATGACGAACAACCTGCTCAAGGCGGGCTTCGCGGTGCGGGGCTACGACCCCGCGGCGGAGGCCTGCGCGCGGGCCGCGAGGAACGGGGTGCAGATCCTCCCCTCCGCCGCCGAGGCCGTGACGGGCGTGGAGGTCGCTTGCAGCGTGGTGCCCGGCCCGGACGACGTGCGGGCGCTCTACCTGGGCGAGCGGGGCGTCCTCGCCGCCGCGGCCGGGGGGACGGTGTGCTTCGACTTCTCCACCATCACGCCGGAGGCGAGCTGCGAGGTGGCGGAGGCGGCCCGGAAGATCGGCGTGAGCTTCCTGGACACCCCGGTGAGCGGCACCGCCCCCCGCGCCGTCTCGGCCGAGCTGACGGTCATGGCCGGAGGGGACAAGGCGGCCCTGGAGAAGCACAAGGACGTGCTGGCCGCCATGACGCAGTCGGTCACCCACTTCGGCCCGAACGGCATGGGCCTGCGCATGAAGCTGGTGGGGAACCACCTGGTCTCGGCCCAGGTCTGCGTCCTGGCCGAGGCCCTCACCCTGGCCCGCAAGGCCGGCCTCGACCTGGACCTCGCGGTCGCCTACCTCCTCCAGAGCCCCGTGATGGACACGATCCGGTCCAAGATCCGCGACGTGGCGAAGCGGAACTACCCCCCCGCCTTCAAGCTCGACCTCATGGCCAAGGACCTGCGCCAGATCGCGGCCATGGCCGAGGCCGCCCACGCGCCCATCCCCTTCAGCGCCCTGGCCAAGCAGATCTTCACGGCGGGGCAGGCGATCGGGCGCGGCGGGGAGGACCAGACTGCCGTCCACGAGGTGTACCGGCGGCTGGCGGGGGACTGAGGCGGGGACCGGGGGGGCTGGTTTCTGTAGGGACGACCGGCCTTCAGCGGGCCGAAGCCGGCTTTCGGCCGGCGAAGGCCGGCCGGTCGTCCCTACAGACAAGACGGAAGACCGCTCCTTTCCCCTCCCTGCCGGAACTTGAGGGAACTTGCGGCGGGCGCGCCCGGGGGCCTGGGGCGTATCTTCCCCCCCGGGCGGGCCCCGCCCCCGCTGGGAATCCCCCGGCCCGGCGGGGGGTGTCCGGGAGCGTCCGGGGAATTCCGGGATATTCCGGCCACTTTTTTTCATCGAGGCCCCCCGGCGCCGGGCCGGCTCGCGGGGCGTCCAGGGGTGTCCACCTTTTTTCACCGCTTTTCAGTGAAAAAATCCACTGGAAAAACCGCCGTCGCGGAGGGAGGCTCATGGCCAAGCAGATCGGGTTCCTGGGGCTGGGGAACATGGGCGGGGCGATGGCGGCCAACCTGGTGAAGGCGGGCTTCGCGGTGCGGGGCTACGACCCCGCCCCCACGGCGCGCGAGCGGGCGGCCGGGGCCGGGGTGGAGGTGGTGGCCTCTCCCGCCGAGGCGGCCTCGGGCGCCCAGGTCCTCTGCAGCTCCCTCCCCGAGGCGGACCACGCCTACGAGGCCTACCTGGGGGAGAAGGGGGCGCTCGACGCCGCGCCCGAGGGGGCGGTGTGCTTCGACTTCTCGACCATCTCGGTGGAGGGGAGCCTCCGCCTGGCGGAGGAGGCGGCGGGGCGGGGCATCCGCTTCCTCGACACCCCGGTGAGCGGGAGCGTCCCTCACGCCAAGGCGGGCACCCTGGCCATCATGGCGGGCGGGGACAAGAAGGCCCTGGACGCCCACCGCGACGTGCTCGCCGCCATCGGGAAGGAGGTCCACCACTTCGGGCCGAACGGCTCGGGCCTGCGGATGAAGCTGGTCACGAACCACATCTTCGCCATCCACATCGCGGCCATCGCCGAGGGCCTCACCCTGGGGAAGAAGGAGGGCCTCGACCCCGCCCGGATGGTGGACTTCCTCAAGGCGAGCGCCGTCCCCCGGATCCTCGACTACAAGGCCCAGCCCATGATCGAGAAGGACTACACCCCCACCTTCACCGTGAACCTCATGCTCAAGGACCTGCGCATGATCGCGGCCCTGGCCGAGGGGGCCAAGGTGCCCATCCCCTTGGGCACCCTCTCCCGCCAGGTCTACATGGGGGCGGCGGCCCTGGGCCACGGCAACCGGGACCAGAACGCCATCGTCGAGTATTTCGAGCGCGGGGCGGGGCTCGACGCGGCGAAAAAGCATGATAAATCATAGAGTTAAGATGCTTTCCGCGGGCGGGGATTGATTTCGGTTGCAATTGTTGACAAGATTTGTCTAGAATCCATGCCGGTGTCAGGGAGAGGCATCCCCAGCTGAACAGGAGACGGACATGGCGAAGAGCGGACGCGACCTTCTCGCCGCGGCGCGGGAGACCGTCCCCGAGATCACGGCCGACGAGGTGAAGGCCCTCAAGGACAAGGGCGAGAACGTCCACCTCATCGACGTGCGCGAGCCGGACGAGTACCGCGCGGGCTACATCCCCGGCGCGGCCCACGTGAGCCGTGGCTTCCTCGAGCTCAAGATCGAGCAGGTGGTGCCCGACCGCAAGGCCCCCATCGTGGCCTACTGCGCCGGCGGGGTGCGCTCGCTGTTCGCGGGCCAGGTGCTCAGGGAGATGGGCTACGAGAACGTGCGCTCCATGGCGGGCGGCTACGGCAAGTGGAAGGACCTGGGCTTCCCCGTCCAGGTGGACAAGCAGATGACCGCCGAGCAGCTCAACCGCTACAGCCGCCACTTCCTCCTGAGCCAGATCGGGGAGAAGGGCCAGGCCAAGCTCCTGGACGCCAAGGTGCTCTTGATCGGCGCGGGCGGCCTGGGCTCCCCGGCTGGTCTCTACCTCGCGGCGATGGGGGTGGGCACCATCGGCATCGTGGACCTCGACGTGGTGGACATGAGCAACCTCCAGCGCCAGATCATCCACTCGAACGACCGCGTCGGCACCCCCAAGGTCGAGAGCGCCCGCCAGACCCTGACCGCCCTGAACCCCGACGTGAGGGTCGTCCCCCACGAGGCGCGCCTCACCCGCGAGAACGCCCTCGAGATCCTCAAGGGCTACGACGTCATCGTGAACGGGGCCGACAACTTCCCCACCCGCTACCTCGTGAACGACGCCGCCGTCTTCCTCGGCAAGCCCATCGTGGACGCCTCCATCTTCAAGTTCGAGGGCCAGGCCACGGTCTACCACCCGGCCGCCGGCGGCCCCTGCTACCGCTGCCTCTACCCCGAGCCGCCGCCTCCCGGCATGGTGCCCTCCTGCCAGGACGCGGGGGTGCTGGGCTCCCTCTGCGGCACCATGGGGAGCATCCAGGCCACCGAGGCCGCCAAGCTCATCGTCGGCTTCGGCGAGCCCCTGGTCGGCAAGCTCCTCATGTACGACGCCATGAAGAGCCAGTTCCGCACCCTCAAGGTGCGGCGCGACCCCGCCTGCCCCGTCTGCGGGGACAGCCCCACCATCACCGAGCTCATCGACTACGAGTTCTTCTGCGGCCTGCGCGAGGAG
>MGDP01000042.1:1259-9265 GCA_001790955.1 Candidatus Tectomicrobia bacterium RIFCSPLOWO2_12_FULL_69_37 | reverse complement strand
CATGCAGGCCGTCGTCCTCCACGAGCCGAACAGATATTCCTTCGAGGCGGGGGTGCCCGTCCCCGCGATCGGCCCCGGGGAGGCGCTCTGCCGGGTCGGCGCCGTGGCCATCTGCGGGACCGACATCGGGATCATCTCGGGCCGGTTCTACCCCATGTGGCCCCCCAAGTGGCCCTTCATCATCGGCCACGAGTGGGCCGGGGTGGTGGAGGAGGCGGGCCCGGGCGCCCCGGGCTTCGCCCCCGGCGACAAGGTGGCCGGGAGCAGCGCCGTGGGGTGCGGCCACTGCCGCAACTGCATGCGGGGCCGTTACAACCTCTGCCTGAACTACGGGAACATGGCCGCCGGCCACCGCCAGTACGGCATGACGGCCCAGGGGGCCTACGCCCAGTACATCAGCGCCCACGCCCGCTCCCTCGTGAAGCTCCCCCCGGACTTCGACCTGGGCGAGGCCTCCCTCATGGACACGGCGGGCATCGCCCTCCACATCGCCAAGCGGGGCGGCATCGAGGCGGGCGGCACCGTGGCGGTCATCGGGCCGGGCGCGGTGGGCTCGGTCGCCTACCAGTGCGCGCGCGCCCTGGGGGCGGGGCGGGTGATCGTGGTGGGGCGGGGGTACAGGCTGGAGAAGGCCAAGGAGCTCGGCTGCGAGACCGTGGACTACGAGAAGACGGACCCCCTGGCCTGCGTGAGGGAGGCCACCGGGGGCGTCGGCCCCGACGTGGTGCTCGAGTGCGCGGGCACGGCCCGGGCCGTCCGCCAGGCGGCCGAGATGGTGAAGAAGGGCGGCCGGGTGGTGGTCGGCGGGCTCCCGGCCGAGGACGCGGCGCTCCCCCTCAAGCGCTTCGTGCTGGACGAGATCGAGCTGATCGGCTCCCGCGCCGCCCCGAACTGCCTCCCCGAGGTGCTGGCCCTCGTCCAGGCCGGGGCGCTCCGCCTGCGGGAGCTCGTGACCCACCGCTTCCCGCTGCGCGAGTTCTCAGCCGCCCTCGCCACCTTCCAGGACCGCTCGGGCGGCGTCCTCAAGGTGGTGGTCGAGCCCTGATGGCCGCCCGGGCCCCCGGCGCCGCCCCCTCCCACAACGAGGCGAGCGTCTTCCGCGCCCGCCGCTCCGCGAAGATCGGGCCGGATTGGCCCGCGGATCGCCCGCCCCGCCTCACCATCGACACGAGCGCCCTGAACGCGAGGGGCTCGGTCCCCGCGATGAACCTCATCGAGCGCTGGGCCGGGGAGGGGCGGGTGGAGCTCTTCGTCCCGCCCGAGGTGCTGGCGGAGGCCCGCGCCCACCGGGGGCGGAAGGGCCGGGCCATGTACGCGGCCAAGGCCAGGGCGCTGGACGGGGGGGCCGGGGGGAAGGGCGGCGGGGAGGACCGGGCGGGGGAGAAAGTGAGGGCCGGGGAGATGGCGGCCGTCCTCTTCCCCCACACCCAGCCCGCGCGGCTGACGCCCTCCCAGCGGCGGGACGCCCGCATTCTCGCGCTCCACCGCCGCACGGGGAACGACGCCTTCATCACCCTGGACACCCGCCACTTCATCCAGAAGGGCCGGCGCGAGCGGCTGGCCGCCCGGGGCATCCGGGTGATGACCCCGGCCGAGTTCGCCGCCTGGGCCGGGGAGCGCCTGGGGGGGGCCGCGCCCTAGGGCAGCATCTTCCAGAGCTTCTCGTTGGCCTCGCGCAGCCGCGCCGAGAGCTGGCGCGCCACCTTGGCCAGCAGCTTGCAGCTGAGGGCGGGCTCGTGCCCCGCGAGGACCCCGGGGTCGATGCAGAGCGCCAGGGTCCGCTCGGCGGCCTTGACGGTGGCGCTCCGGGGGGCCTTCTCGATGACCCCCATCTCGCCGAAGCACTCCCCCACCCCCAGGCGCGCGAACTCCCTGTCCCCGGCCTGGATGATCACCTCGCCCGAGAGGATGAGGAAGAACGACTCGCCCGGGGCCCCCCGGCGGAAGATCACGCTCCCGGCCGGGAAGACCTGCCGGTCGCAGAACCGCAGGAGGTGGACGATCTCGGCCTGCGAGAGGTCGGCGAAGAAGGGGTAGGTCTTCTTGAGCTTCCAGAGCAGGTCCTCGGCCGAGAGGTTCCCCTCCCGGGTCAGGGAGGGGGCGGCTCCCCCGGCATGATCTGTCCCCCGGCTCTTCTCTTCACTCATGGGGGCCTCCTGCGGCGGCCAGTTGGCGGGGCGGGGCGGCTCTGTCGCGTGTGGCGGGCGCGCATTCTGCATGGCGTTTGGCGCTCCGGGCGGAGGCTTCCCGCCTGTTCCTGGCGGCGTGCTCCTCTAGAGGCAAGATGGCCCCCCGGGGCCCCGGGGGGCCATGTCCGGCTTCACCCGGAAAGCGTGAAGCCCGTCACAGGAAGGCGCCCCGGGCCGCGTCTCATCCGGAGACGGGCCGGCCGGTCCGGAGGGCAGAATTCATTTCGGGTGAAATAAGTTACTGCCGGACTGGCGCTGGGAAGCCAATGGATAGGACAGGCGGGGAGAAGCGCATCCGCCGTGGTTGCGGGCACGTGACTCGGCCTGGGCGCTACCCGGCGGTGAAGGCGCGCGCAAGAGGCTTGGCTGGACGGGAAAAGGCTTCGGATCGCCGCTTGCGTTTCCCTTCCCCGGCCTTTTTTCTCTTTCGCCGCCTGTTGATGATGTCTCTCTTTGGAAGGATGGAGCCATGCGTGACAAACGGGTGCTCTTGGGATTGGCGGCCGTCCTCGGCGTTTCTTTGCTGGGAGGGTGCAGCGCGGGCGTGGGGCTCACCCTGTTCGGGGTGGGCGCGGGAGTGGCCACCGGCACGGCGGTTTCCTACACCATGAACGGCATCGCCTACCGGACCTTCGCGGCAGCCATGCCAGAGGTGGAACGGGCGGCGCTCTCGACGCTCGCGCAGATGAGCTTCGAGATCAAGGAGCAGAAGCCCGTAGAGAACGGCCGGCAGATCGTCGCTTCGGGGAATGACCGTGAGATCGACGTCCAGTTGGAGAATGTAAGCCCCGCCACCACGCGCATCCGCGTGGTGGTGAGCGAGGGAGGGTTTTTCTTCAAGGACCGCGCGACCGCGACGGAAATCATCATCCAGACTGAGAAGTTGCTGTCGATTGCCGCCGAGAAGAGGGCCGGCCCATGAAAACGAGGCTTGTATCAGGCGCTTGCGTGCTGTGGTTGATGTTGACGGCTATGTTCTTTGGGGCGCCGGCGGCCAGGGGGCAGGAGGACTCTGGCCTCAACAGCGAAGGCTCGCGCATGGACTCTCTCGCTGCGTCCCGGGGAGAGGGGCATGTCGTGAGCAAGCTTTCGGGGGATTTCGAGCCCTTCCTCGGCAAGGATTCGGGACGCGTCGTGGCTTCCCTGCGGAACGGGACGCCCGTCACGCTGACCGAGACGGTGCCGAGCCAGACGCCCGGCCAGCCGCCGGCGGTGAAGACGGTCACGATCGCCCCCACGACGGGGAAGATGGGCTACGGGAACGTGTTCATCTCGCTCTCCCTGGCTAAGCAGCAGCTCGCCCAGGCGGGCATCGCCCAGCCCACCGCCTCCCAGCTTCAGGCGGCCCTGTCCGGGGGGAGCGTCACGAACACCCAGGATGCCACTACCCAGATGCAGGGGGTGCTCACCCTGCGGAGCCAGGGGATGGGGTGGGGGCAGATCGCTCACACGATGGGCACCCATCTCGGGTCCGTGGTCAGCGGTATGAAGGTGGCCAACCGCGGGATTGAGGCGTCTTCGGCGGGAGCCGTCACGTCGCCGGCGGGAGACAAAGGGGCCGCGAACGCGGGCGGCCCGGGCGGCGATGCGGCGGGCGCCGGACGCTCCGGCGGCAAGGGCCAGGGCTCCGGAGAGGGAATCGTGACGGGCGGGGGGGACGCCGGGAGCCCCGGGCGGGGGAACGCGTTTGGCCGGGGATCCAACGGGATCCGGGGCGGCGGCCGGGGGCGCAGCCGATAGGGCGGAAGGAAAAAGCCTGGGAAAAGGGCGCGGGCCCGGCGCGATTGCCTTTCCGGCGTGGCGTGGTATGGTATGTGGAGCGGTTTGGTCCGAGTTTCCCGCCGGACGCCGGCGCAAGGAGCCACGCGATGAAAATCACCGAGAAGGCCGCGAGCAAGGTCAAGGAGATCATGGAAGCCCACGGCGGAGGGTTCGCCGGCATCCTCCTCACCTTCGAGGGGGGCTACAAGCTCGACCTCGTGAAGGAGGAGGACGCCGCCAACTTCATCAAGATTGATTCCCCCGTCCTGGGCGTCTATTCGACCGCCGAGTTCCTCTCCCGGGCCGAGGCCGCCGCGGTCGACTTCATCGACGAGGGCCCCTCGAGCGGCTTCAAGGTGACCCGTGAGCGGAAGGAGGGCGAGAACCTCCTCGTCTCCCAGATCCAGGAGATCATCGACAACGAGATCAACCCGGCCGTGGCCATGCACGGCGGGCACATCACCCTGCTCGATGTCGAGGACAAGCGGGTCTTCGTCCAGATGGGCGGAGGCTGCGCGGGCTGCGGGATGGCGAACGTGACCCTCAAGTCCGGCGTCGAGGCCCGGCTCCAGCAGCTCGACCCCGACATCGAGGTGGTGGATACCACCGACCACGCCTCGGGCTCGAACCCCTACTACGCGCCGAGCAAGAAGTAGCCCTTTATCCGCCACACCCTGCAGGGGCGTTCCAGGGAACGCCCCTGCTTTTTTGTCTCCGGCGCGTTAGGAACCAGACCCCTCCGGCTCGATCCTGAACCGCAGGCGCGCGTGGGCCCCGCGCAGGGCGGCCTCGGCCTCCCCGGGCGTCCCGGCCTTCGCGAAGATGAAGCCTAAATATTTCTCCCCCTCGGGGAGAGGCACCACCCGGCCGCCCAGGTGGATGGCGATCTCGACCCCCGTCACCCCGGGCACCGCCAGCGCCTCCTCCTTCCCCTCCACCCCCCGCAGCACCCCCGCGCCCGGGATGGGGATCATCATCACCCCCGAGGCCTCCCCCTCGCGCTCCAGGGAGGGAGGGGCGACCCCCAGGGCCTGGCAGAGGATGAGGACTTCGAGCGGGAGCCCCTCCCCGAAGCTGAGCGCCTCCGAGCACCGCCCCCCGATGGAGCGGCCCGCGATGTCGAGGGGCCAGACGCCTTTCTCGTTCAGGCGGAACTCGGCGTGCACGGGCCCCTCGCGCAGCCCGAGCACCCGTGCGGCCCGCCCGGCCTGGGCGATGATCGCCCGCTGGGTCTCCCGGGGCAGGCGGGAGGGGGTGACGTAGATCGTCTCCTCGAAGAAGGGCCCCTCCAGCGGATCGGGCTTGTCGAAGAGGGCGAGGGCGTGGAGCTCCCCCCGGATCATCAGGCCCTCGAGCGCCACCTCGGCCCCCGGGATGTAGTCCTCGGCCAGGATCATCCCCGCTTCCGCCCCCCCGCGCCCGGCCGTGCCCGGCTCCCTCAGAATGGCCGCGACGCGCCGGAAGGCGGCCCGGAACTCTGCTTCGTTACCGGCCCGGATCACCCCCCGGCTGGCCGAGAGGAAGGTAGGCTTGAGGACGCAGGGGTAGCCGATTGCCTGGGCGAGCCGAGCCGGGTCCTCGTCGATGGACAGGAGGCGGAAGGCGGGGGAGGGCAAGCCCTCCTCGGAGAGGACCTGGCGGAGCTGGTACTTGCTCCGCGTCGCCCGCGCGGCCTCGGGGGGATGGCAGGGGAGGCCCAGCCGCTTGGCCGCCAGGGCACCCAGGACCACAGTGTCGTCGTCGACCGGGACAATGGCGTCGAGAGGGTACTGCTCCGCGAAGGCCGCGATGGCCTGAACCTGGCTCTCGGGCTTCAGGAAGTCGAGGGCGAGGGTGCCCCCGGGGTTCAGCTTCTCCAGGACGTCGGGCCGGTCGGTGCCCACCGCGGCGCGGACCCTCAGCCGGGCCGCCGCCTCGATGAAGGCCTTGGCCCGGTAGGTGGCCGTCGTCATCAGGAGCAGGGCGCGGGTCATCCCCCTACCCCGCGTGCCAGCCGCCGTCCACGAGCAAGGAGATGCCCGTCACGAGGTTCGAGGCGGCGGAGGCCAGGAAGATGCACGGCCCGACCAGCTCCTCCATCCGCCCGAAGCGGCCCATGGGGGTCCTCTGGCAGATGGCCCCGTAGAGGGCCGCGTCCTCCTTCACGGCCTGGGTGAGGGCGGTCTCGATGAAGGTGGGGCAGATGGCGTTCACCTGGATGTTCGCCTTCACCCAGTCCATGGCGAGGGCGCGCGTCATGGAGACGAGGCCCCCCTTGCTCGAGGCGTAGGGGCCGTAGGTGTGGCCGTGAGGGCTGCGGAAGACGCTCCAGGCCATGAGGGAGGCGATGTTGATGATCTTTCCGCCCCCCGCCTTCTTCATCTCCTCGGCCGCCCGCCGGGCGATGAAGAAGCAGCTCTTGAGGTTCAGGTCCACCACCTTGTCCCAGTCCTCCTCGGTGATCTCCTCCACCCGCTTGCGGATGTTCGTGCCCGCGTTGTTCACGAGGATGGTGAGCCCGCCCAGCGCCCGGGCGGCCTCGGCCACCATGCGCTCGGCCTGGCCCAGGTCGGTCACGTCGGCCTGGAGGAGGGCGCAGCGGCGGCCCAGGCCCTCGATCTGGGCCTTGGCTTCGGCGGCCTGGGAGGGGTCGATGTCGGCCAGGGCCACGTCCGCCCCGGCCTGGGCGAGGCCGATGGCCAGGGTGCGGCCGATTCCGCGGCCGGCGCCGGTGACGAGGGCCTTGCGGCCCGCGAGGTCGAAGAGAGGATGGGACATGGGATCGGGCCTCCTGGCTCGGGGATGAGGGACGAGCGGGGATTCTCCCCCCGGCCCGGGAGGAGGTCAACGGGAGAGGGGGAGCGCCCTTTCCCCCCTTGTCCGGAGGCGCCCCCGCCGGGGTATGATAGGGGGACGCGCGCGGCCTCACCCCCCCCTTTTTCCGGTCGTCCGGAGGCGGGGGCCGCGGCGCGGGAGGGATGAGCCCATGACCGAAGCCGGCAACGGCGGCGCCGCCCCGCCGGGGAAGCCCTCCCCGGAGAAGAAGAAGCGCGCCGTCCGCGGGGCCCGCACCAACTCGGGCAAGGAGATCCCGGTCGTCTACCGGCCCGCGCCGGGGAGCCCCGAGGAGACGGCCTACAGGGAGCGGCTCGGCGACCCGGGCGAGTACCCCTACACGCGCGGCATCTACCCCACCATGCACCGCGGCGAGCTGTGGACCATGCGCCAGTACGCGGGCTTCTCCACCCCGGCCGACACCAACGAGCGCTTCAAGTTCCTCCTCAGGAACGGCCAGACGGGCCTCTCCATGGCCTACGACCTCCCCACCCAGCTCGGGCTCGACTCCGACGACCCCCAGGCCGAGGACGACGTGGGCCGCCTGGGGGTGGCCATCGACACCGTCGAGGACATGGTCGGGGTCTTCGAGGGCATCCCCCTCGGGGAGGTGAGCGTCTCCCACACCATCAACTCGACCGCCCCGGCCATCCAGGCCTTCTGGCTCGCGGCGGCGGAGCGCCAGGGCGTCCCCCGCGAAAAGCTGCGCGGCACCTTCCAGAACGACATCCTGAAGGAGTACATCGGCCGGGGCACCTGGATCTTCCCCCCGAAGCCCTCCATGCGCCTCGTGGCCGACGTGATCGAGTACAACGCCAAGCACTGCCCCCGGGTGAACGCCATCAGCGTCTCGGCCACCCACATCGCCGAGACGGGGGCCACCGTCGCCCAGGACATCGCCTTCCCCATCCTGAACGCCCTGGCCTACATCCGCGAGCTGACCGCCCGTGGCCTCCACGTGGACGAGTTCGTGCCCAGCATGTCCTTCCACCTCTCGGTGGGGGGAGGGGTCGGGCCCTTCAACCTCTTCGAGTCGGTGGCCAAGCTCAGGGCGGCGCGGCGGCTCTGGGCGCGCCTCATGAAGGAGAAGTTCGGGGCCAAGAGCCCCAGGACCATGCAGCTCAAGTTCTCGACCGGCAACTGCGGCAGCCGCATGGCCGCCCGGGAGCCCCTGAACAATATCGTCCGCCAGACCCTCTTCACTCTGGCGGCGGTGCTTGGCGGCACGCGCTCGATCAACAT
>MGDP01000042.1:0-1247 GCA_001790955.1 Candidatus Tectomicrobia bacterium RIFCSPLOWO2_12_FULL_69_37 | reverse complement strand
GCGCTCGATCAACATGGCCTGCTACGACGAGGCCTTCGAGATCCCCTCGGACGAGTCCATCCGCACGGCGCTCCGCATCCAGCAGGTGGTGGCCCACGAGAGCGGCGCCGCCGACACCGTGGACCCGCTCGCCGGGAGCTACGCCGTCGAGGCGCTGACCGACCAGGTGGAGGAGGAGATCGCCGCCATCGTCGCAGACTACGAATCGCGGGGAGGCATCGTGCCCTTCATCGAGAGCGGGGAGGTCCAGCGCCTCCTCGCCCGCCAGGCCTACGAGCACCAGCGCAGGATCGCCTCGGGCGAGCAGGTTTGGGTCGGGGTGAACAAGTTCACCTCCGAGGAGAAGGAGCGCACCGGCGCCGGCATGGACCTCTACGAGATGGACGAGTCCACCCTCGCGCGCCAGCTCGCGCGCCTGCGGGAGGCGAAGAGGCGGCGGGACGCCTCCTCCGCCGGGCGCGCCCTCGGCCGCCTCCACAAGGCCTGCGGGGGCGGGGAGAACGTGCTGCCCCCCCTCATCGAGGCGGCCAAGGCCCGCGCCACGGTGGGGGAGATGACGGCGGTCATGCGCGGGGTCTTCGGCACCTACGTCGAGCCGGCGGTGGTTTGAGATGGATCCAGGCCGGCGCATCCGCGTGCTGATGGCCAAGCCGGGCCTGGACGGCCACGACCGCGGCGTGAAGGTGGTCATCCAGGGCCTGCGGGACGCCGGGATGGAGGTCATCTACACCGGCCTGCGCCAGACGGTGGACCAGATCGTGGCCGCCGCCGTCCAGGAGAACGTGGACGTCGTCGGCCTGAGCATCCTCTCGGGCGCCTACATGGGCATCGCCCGCAAGCTGACGGCCCGGATGAAGGAGGAGGACCTCGGCGACATCCTCGTCATCATGGGCGGGAACATCCTGGAGAAGCACATCCCCGAGCTGAAGGCGCTCGGGGTGGCGGAGGTGTTCCACCACCACGCCGACCTGGGGGAGATCGCCCGCTTCATCCGCGGCCGCGTCGAGGGGGCCCCCGCGCGCTAGGCGGCTCTGGAGGTGTCCTTGGGCAAGCCCCTCGAAGGCGTCCGCATCCTCGACTTCTCCGCCCTCCTGGCTGGCCCCTTCTGCAGCATGATCCTGGCCGAGCTGGGCGCGGACGTGGTCAAGATCGAGGTCCCCGGCCGGGGGGACCACGTCCGCTCCATGCCCCCCCACTTCATCGGCGGGATGAGCGCCTACTTCGCCGCCTTCAACCGGGGCAAGCGG
>MGDP01000041.1 GCA_001790955.1 Candidatus Tectomicrobia bacterium RIFCSPLOWO2_12_FULL_69_37 | reverse complement strand
CCCGCCCGGTCTCCCTCCCCGAGATGAAGGCCAACCTCAAGCTCAAGGGCATGGCCGTCGTCCGGCCCTTCCAGCGCCTGAGCGTGCAACCGGTGACGAAGGAGGAGTATGAGGAGGTGGTGCGGATGGGAAGGGGGAAGGGCTAACCCGTCTTGCCGTCACCCCGCGCCCTTCGTTTTACTCGGGACAGGCTCCGCGAAGGGTCTCGGTGTTCATAACCGAGATTCTTCGCTCCGCTCGGAATGACGTTCCAAAGCGCCCCGTCACTCTTCTCCGAGCACATCCTCCCTATCAATCAACATCAAATACGGCTCGCCGAACTGGCGGGGGCTGCGGAGGTCCCATCCCTCGGGGGAGTCGAGGGGCTTGAGGCGCACCCCCCAGTCCCCGCCGTAGACGAGGTGGACGGCCCCCCCGCCCGAGTCCGAGACGGGCGCATAGAGGGCCGGGCAGGGGGTGCCGCCCCCCGCGCTGCTCCAGCCGGTGACGCGGTAGAGGCCGGGGGGCCGGCCGGGCTCGGCGAGGCGCACGCGGGAGACCTCCACGGGCCCGGCCAGGGCCTCGTAGGCCATGGCGGGCATGCGGGGGCAGTTCTCGTTCCCGTCCACTTCGAGAAGGATCGGCTCGGCCACCCGCGGACTCTCCTCTCCCCCCCCAGGCGAACGCGGCCCCCTCACCCCCTCGGCCCGGGCAGCCGGGGCCTGTCCTCTTTCTCCCCCGGCCGGGGGAGGGAGGGGCCGCGCGGGGGCGCCCCGTTTTCCCCTTCGAGCGCCTCCGCGAACGCCTCCTGGAGATGCTTCACGCGCCCTTCGAGGCGATGCAGCGTCTCCTCCATCGCGGCGAGGCCCAGGTACCAGCGGAGGAAGGAGCGCAGGAGGACGATCGCCCCCGCGAGGGTGAGGAGGAGGAAGGCGGCGAGGACGAGGTTCGGGACCGAGAGCTGGAAATAGGAGGAGTCCATCCGGCGATCCTTCCGGGAGGCCCGGCGGGGGAAGCGGCGGCGCGCGGCCCGCCCGGGGCCGGGCCGCCCCCGGGCGAGGGGGGCATTGTACTACCAGCGCGGGAAGACGGCGCGGGGGCGGGCGGGCCCTACCCCATCCCCGCGTCTTTCATGATCCTTCTTCCCGACTCCATGAGCCGCTCCAGCGTCGCGGGGACGTTCCCGGCGAGGAGCCTCCCCCCGCGCTTGCGCCACCCGCCCGCGACCATGACGCTCTCCACGTTCGAGGGGTTGGCCCGGAAGACGACGGCCTGGACGGGGTCGCGGGCGGGGAAGAGGTTCATGTCGCTCTTGCGGATGAGGATGAGGTCGGCCTGCTTGCCGGGGGCGAGGGAGCCGGTGCGGTGGCCCAGGCCCATGGCGCGGGCGCCCTCGATGGTGGCCCACTCCAGGGCCCGGCGGCAGCGCACCGCCACCCGCTCGGGGGCCTGGCCCTGGCGCAGGAGCCAGTCGTTCACCGCCGAGCGCCAGAACTGGAGGGCCATCCGCATGGGGGTGAACATCTCGCCGCTCACGTTGCTCTCGATGTCCACCCCGAGCGAGGGCGCGCCCCCGGCCGCGGCGAAGCGGCCGCAGACCGGGTCGCCGTGGCCCATCTGCATCTCGACCTCGGGGCAGGCGGTGACGGTGGCCCCGGCCTCGGCGAGGAGGCGGAGCTCCTCGTCCGAGAGCTGGTTGGCGTGGACGGCGTTGAAGCGGGGGCCCAGGAGGCCGTCCGCGTGGAGGCGGCGGAGGCCGTCCGGCGCCTCGCGGACGAGGCGGCCCCCGACGTGGGTGCTCGCCACTATGCCGTGGTCGAGGGCGAGGCGCACGTCCTGGGCGGCGATCTCGTAGGGGGTGGCGTCCGGCCCCCGGATGGCGAGGGCCATGGTGACGAGGGCGCTCTCGTCGTGCAGGCGGCCCAGGCGCAGGCGGCGCACCTCCTCCGCCGGGTGGGGCCGGGGGGCGGGCGGGGCCTCCTCCCCCTTGGGGTGGCGGGCGGTGCCGTGGCCGAAGACGGCGCGGACCCCCGACTCGGCGAGGCCGTCGATGGCCCGGTCGGAGTGCTCCGGGGTGGGGTTGTTGTGGCACCAGTCGAAGAGCGAGGTGATCCCCGCGTCGAGGTGGCCCCAGCCCCCGGCGAGGTTGGCGAGGTAGAGGTCCTCGGGGGTGAACTGGCGGGCGAGGTTCAGGTGCATGTGACGGGAGTAGTCCACGAGGGACCAGTCCCCGGCCAGCCCGCGCAGCCCCGTCTGCCAGGTGTGGAGGTGGGCGTCCACGAAGCCGGGGAGCACGATCATCCCCCCCGCCTCCACCACCTCGGCGCCCGAGGCGTCGCACACCTGGCCCACGGCGGCGATGCGGTCCCCGTCCACGAGGACGCTCCCGCGCGGGATGTCCCCCAGCCCGGGGTCCATGGTGATCACGTCCCCGCCCCGGATCAGGATCCTGGGCATGGCGCTTCTCCCTTCATCCCGGCGGCGGCTCCCCTTCCCTCCGCGAGGGGGTTGGGGGGAGGGTTGAAACGATTATCCTCCCGCGGGCGGCGCGAACCTCCGGATGGCCGCCTCGTCGAACTCGATCCCGAGCCCCGGCTTGTCCGGGAGGACGAGAAGGCCGTCCCGGACCGGCAGGGGCTCCTTCAGGATGGGCTCCCACCAGGGCATGTGCTCGCACCAGACGGCGTGCGGGCAGGCGCTCATGAGGTGGGCCGAGACCTCGTGGAAGAGGTGGGGGGTGATGGGCCTGCCGAACTCCCCGGCGAGCCGGGCCGCCCGGAGCCAGCCCGTCACCCCGGCGCAGCGCTCGAGGTCGGCCATGAGCACGTCGGCGCCCCCCGCCTCCAGGATGTTGCGGAGCCCCACGGGGCCGTAGTTCGTCTCCCCGGTGCAGATGTCGGTGGCGCTTTCCTTCACGAGGGCGGCCATGCCGGGGATGTCCTCGTGGTCCACCGGCTCCTCGATCCAGACCAGGCGCCCGGCCTCGAGCTCCCGGCAGGCGCGGCGGGCGTGCTCTAATTCCCAGCCCTGGTTGGCGTCCACCATGAGGGGGAAGTCCGCCCCGATCGCCTCGCGCACCGCGCGCACCCGCGCCATGTCCTCCTCCAGAGCGGGCTTGCCGAGACGGAGCTTCATGGCGCGGAAGCCGCGCGCCTTGAGCGAGGCGGCCTCCTCCTGGATCTCGTCCACGGTGGCGTTCAGCCACAGGCCCTCGCTCGCGTAGCAGGGGATCTCCCGCCGCGTCCCTCCGAGGAGCCTCCAGAGGGGCTGGCCCGCCGCCTGGGCGGCGATGTCCCAGCAGGCGGTGTCGAGGGCCCCGATGGCCATGGCGCTCAGGCCCTCCCGCCCGACGAAGCTCGCCGAGCGGCGCATGGCCGCCCAGTTGGCCTCGGCGTCCCGGGGGTCCTTCCCGATGAGGACGCCGAAGAGGTCCCGCACCATGGCCATGAGGGCCCGGGCGCGCTCGGGGCCGAAGGCGAAGCACCAGCCGATGCCCTTCAGGCCCTCCCGGGTGCGGAGGGTGACGGCGCAGGTGTCCACGGCGGGGAGCCGGAAGGTCGAGACCGCGAGCGGCCGGGGGAGGGGCACCCGCACGTGGGCCGGGGTGGCGCTCAGGAGGGTGAGGGGCGGGGAAGCCAAGCGCGCGTCTCCTCGGAAAAACCCGGCGGCGGCTGAAAGGGACGGCCCGGGAAGGGGGCTCCGCACAGATTACCTTCTCCCGCGCCGGATGGCTATAATTCCCTTTTCGGCGGGAACCTCCGCCCTTTCCCGCAGGCGAGCCCCATGACCGAGATCCGCCTCCAGAAGATCATCGCCCAGGCGGGGGTCGCCTCCCGCCGGGAGGCCGAGCGCCTCATCGCCGGGGGCCGGGTCACCGTGAACGGCCGGGCGGTCACCGAGCTGGGGGCGAAGGCGGACCCGGGGGCGGACGCCGTCAAGGTGGACGGCAAGCTCGTCACCCGCCGCGAGGCCCCCGCCTACTTCCTCATGTACAAGCCGCGCAACGTCCTCACCACCATGCGGGACGAGGAGAAGAAGGGCCGGCCCACGGTGGCGGAGCTCCTGCCCCCGGGCCGGCGGCGCGTCTTCCCGGTGGGGAGGCTCGACTTCGACGCCGAGGGGGCGCTCCTCTTCACGAACGACGGGGAGCTCGCACACCGCCTCACCCACCCGAGCTTCCAGGCGCCCCGGGTCTACGAGGCGAAGGTGAAGGGCACCCCGGACGCCAAGGCCCTCGCCCGCATGTCCCGGCGCGGCGCCAGCCGCCCGGACCGGGGCTCCGCCCTCCCTCCCGAGCCCGCCGGGGTGCGGCTCCTCCCGAGCCAGACCGAGACCAACGCCTGGCTGCGCATCGAGCTGCGCGAGGGGCGGCACCACCACATCAAGAAGATGTGCGAGGAGGCGGGCCACCCCGTCCTCAAGCTCGTGCGCCGCTCCTTCGCCGGGGTGAAGGCCCAGGGGCTCGCCCCGGGCGGGGTGCGGCCCCTGACCGGCCGGGAAGTGGACCGGCTGAAGAGCCTCACCGGCCTGGGGAAGCCCGCCCCGCCCCCCCCCTCGCGCGAGGGCTGGGCCCTGCCCAGGTCCCGCCGGCCTTCCAAGCTGAAAACCGGCAAGCGGAAAACCAGCCCGGGCCGGCCGCGATGAACGGCCCGGCCCTCCTCCCCGCCCTCCTCGCGGCCCTGCTCGCGCTCGGCCCGGCCTCCGCGCGCGGGGCGGCCCACACCCCCCAGGGGCCGGAGGGCGTGGCCCGCTTCGAGGTGGAGGGGGAGGCCGTCATCCTCCGCGGGAACCAGGCCGCCGCCCAGGAGCGCGCGGTGGACGGCGCCCTGCGGCGGGCGGTGCTGCGCGCGGTGCGCCAGGCGGTGGGGGAAGAAGGGCTCGCGCGCTACCGGCGCCAGATCGAGGGATCGGTCCTCGCCTCCGGCCGCGACTACATCCGCAGCTACCGGGTGCTCCACATGGCGGCGGACGCCCAGGGGCGGGTCGTCCAGGTGCGCCTCGAGGCCGTGGTGGACTGGCCGGCGCTGGACGAGGCCCTGCGCGCGCTCCGGCTCGCCCGCGCCGAGGCGGGCGAGCTGCGCGTGCTCTTCCTGGTGGAGGAGCGCGTGCTCGGGGATCCCCCTCCCTCCGGGGCGCCCCCGCCGGGCCCGGGGATCGCCGAGGAGCGCCTGTCGCTGCCCTTCCAGGAGGCCGGCTACGCCATCGTCCGCCCCCAGGCCCAGCGCGAGGTGTTCCCCCCCTCGCAGGTGGCCGCCGCGCTCAAGGGGGAGATGGGGGCGGCCCGCTTGCTCGGGGGGCTGTGCGGCTGCCGGCTCGTGGTGACGGCGCGGGCGGTCTCCGAGCGCGAGCGCAACGGCGCCCTGGTGGCGCTGGCGAACGGGCGCATCCTCCGGGTGGAGGACGGCGCCGTGATCGCCATCCGGTCGAGCCAGGTGCGCCTGCCGCCCGGGCGCGCCCGGAGCCACGAGGCGGCCCTCGCCGCCTCGGCCGGCCGGCTCGGGGCCCAGCTCCTCGCCGAGGCGCGGCGGGCGCTCCCGCCGCCAGCCTCCTCCGCCCCGGCCCCCGCGGTCCAGAAAAAGCCATAGGGAAGCTGTGATATGATCGCGCCCTCAAGACGGGCCGCTTCGCCGAGGGAGAAACCCGTGCGCCCGAGCGACCCCACGGCCCCATCGCCCGCCCGGGCGGCCGAGGCCGCCCCCGGTGGGCCGCGCTGAAACCCGAGGGAGGACCCCGGCGTGGACGGACCGAGCGGAACCCCCGCACCCCTCGTCCTGACCTGGAAGCGGGTGTGGCTCATCCTCATCGCGGTCGGCGCGATCTGGCTCCTGGTGAGCGCGCGCGCGGCCCTGACGCCCCTGGTCGTCTCCTTCATCCTGGCCTACGTGCTCCACCCCCTGGTGGACGCCCTGGAGCGCCGCCGGGTGCCCCGGACGGCGGCCGTCCTCCTCCTCCTCGCGGCCCTGGGGGTGGCCGGGCTCGTCCTCTGGGTGAGCATCGCCCCCCTGGTGGAGAAGCAGATCGCCACCTTCGCCCAGCGCATGCCGGGCTACGTCCGGGTGGTGGAGGGCTGGCTCGAAGCCCTCCTCCAGCGCTTCCAGGTGGTGCCCCCCGACGAGGTGAAGAAGTTCCTCGCCAAGAACCTCGCCTCCCTGGGCCAGCTGCCCCTGGACGCCCTGCGCGCGGGGGGGAGCTTCCTCCTCCAGACGACGCGCGGCGTCGTCTCCCTGATCGTAGGAGTGGCCTACCTGGCCCTGGTCCCGGTGATGACGTTCTACCTCCTCCGGGACATGGGCAAGATCTCCGGGATGTTCCTCTTCTATGTCCACCCCCGCTTCCGGGCGGAGGTCCAGAAGCGCCTCGCCCGGCTGGACGAGCTGCTGGGCTCCTTCATCAAGGGCCAGCTCATCGTGGGGCTCATCCTCTCGGTGCTCTACGTGGCGGGCTTCTACCTCGTGGACGTGCCCCTGTGGCTGGTGCTGGGCCTGGTGACGGGGATCGTCTCGATGTTCCCCTACGTGGAGTGGATCGTGGGCCTCCCCCTGGCGGTGGGCCTCGCCGCCCTCTCCCACCAGGACTGGCTCCACCCCCTGGCGGCGGCGGCGGTCTTCGGCGTGGTCTCGCCCCTGGGCGGGATGTTCATCGTGCCCCGGGTGGTGGGGGAGCGGGTGGGCCTCCACCCGGTGGTGGTGATCGCGGCCATCATGATCGGCGGGGAGCTCATGGGCTTCGTGGGCATCCTGCTGGCCGTGCCCCTGGCCGCCGCCATCAAGGTGGGGATCGAGGCCCTCTACGACTACTACATCGCCGAGGGGCCTGCCGCCCCCTGATTGGAAATAGGAAGGAGGAGACCCGATGGCCCTCTCCGACGTGAAGGCCTTCGCCTTCGACGTCTTCGGCACCGTGGCGGACTGGCGGGGGAGCCTCATCCGGGAGGGGGAGGCGCTGGGGCGGGAGAAGGGGCTCTCCCTCGACTGGGCGGCCCTCGCCGACGCCTGGCAGGCGGGCAAGGAGCCCGCCATCGAGCGCATCCGCTCGGGCGGGGCCCCCTGGAGCACCCTCGACGCCATCCACCGCGCGAGGCTCGACGTGGTGCTGGCCCAGGCCGGGGTCTCGGGGCTCGGCGAGGAGGAGAAGGATCACCTCAACCGCGCCTGGCACCGCCTCGCGCCCTGGCCCGACTCCGTGCCCGGCCTCGCCCGCCTGAAGCGGCGGGGCGCCGTCTCGGCCTTCTCGAACGGGAACTTCGCCCTCCTCGTGAACATGGCCCGGCACGCGGGGCTGCCCTGGGACTGCATCCTCTCGGCCGACCTCTTCCAGCGCTACAAGCCCGACCCCGGGCTCTACCTCGGGGCGGCCGAGCTGCTGGGCCTCCCGCCCGAGGAGGTCATGGTCGCCGCCGCCCACGAGGGCGACCTGCGGGCCGCGCGCGCGAACGGCCTCAAGACCGCCTACGTCGCCCGCCCCCTGGAGTTCGGCCCCGGCCGGGCCCAGGAGCCCCAGGAGACGTGGGACGTCATGGCGGAGAGCATCGAGGACCTGGCCGGGAAGATGGGGGCGTGAGGGGGGCCTCACGAGGACAGGATGTGGGCGTTCGACTCGCGCAGCTTCTCGGACATCTGCTGCGCGACGCTCAGCAGCACCTTGTAGGCGAGGAGGGGCGTCTTCGCGCTCATGACCGCCGCGGGGACGGTGAAAACCCGCGTCGGCTCCGCCGCGGTCGCCGACGCCGTCCGGGGGATCTTCTCGAGCAGGGACATCTCCCCGAAGACGCGGCCCGGGCCCAGGCGGGTCACCTCGCGGTCCCGGACGGTGATGGCCACCTCCCCCGAGATCACCAAGTGGAAATCCCGCGCGCTCTCCCCCTGCCGGAAGATGCTCTGCCCCTTCTCGTAGGCCGTCTGCTTGCACAGGCGGAGGAAGGAGGCGATCTCCCCCTCGCTCATCTCGGAGAAGAAGTGGTAGTCCTGCCGGAGCTTCTGGATGAGGTGGCGCTGCGCATCCGTCAGGTCGAGGGAGTGAAGCGGAGCCGTGCGCTCGGCCCCTGGGGACGAACCGCTGCCTTCGCCGAGGGCGCTCATGGCCGGATCTCCCATTTCCGGGGATTCTACCCCACTTGCCCCCCCACTACTATCCCCCGGTCCACCGCCCGCGCCATCAGGAAGAGGAGATCCGAGAGCCGGTTGAGGTAGACGAGCAAGTCCGGGTTCTCGACGAAACCCTCGTCCCGGAGCCGCACCGCCCAGCGCTCGGCCCGGCGGAGGATGGTGAGGGCGAGGTCGAGCGCCGCCCCCCCGGCGGACTCCCCCGAGAGGGTCCAATCCGTGAGCTTGATGACGCTCTCGTAGCGGGCGATCTCCCCCTCCGCCCAGGCCACCCGCTCCGGCCCCACCCTCTCCTTGAGGCGCGCGGCCTTCCCCCGCAGGGTGGCCAGCTCGCTGCTGGCGGTGAAGAGGTCCTTCTGGATCTGGAGGATGCCGGGCTTGAGCCACTCCGGCGCCGTCGCCCGGGCGAGCCCCAGCGCCGCCTGGGCCTCGTAGACGGCCCCGTAAGCCTCCACCTGGGGGTGGTGCTTGGGCACGCGGTCGGCGAACCAGAGGTCGGTTTCGCCGTCGTCGCCGCGCTTGGTGACGATGGACATGGGCCGGTGCCCTCCCCGCCCCTACAACCGCCGGATGATGTCGGCGGCGGCCTCCTTGGTCTTGGCCGTGCCGCCGAGGTCCCGGGTGCGGTTCCCCTGGGCGAGGTGGCCGCGCACGGCGCCCTCGATCCGCTGGGCCGCCTTCTCCTCCCCCAGGTAGTCCAGCATGAGGCCCGCCGAGAGGATGGCGGCCACCGGGTTGGCGATGCCCTTCCCCATGATGTCGGGGGCGGAGCCGTGGACGGGCTCGAACATGGCGGGGGCGGTGCGGGCGGGGTTGGTGTTGGCGCTCGCGGCGACCCCCAGGCCCCCCACGATGGCGGCCCCGAGGTCGGTCAGGATGTCGGCGAAGAGGTTGGTCGAGACCACCACGTCGAAGCGGTCCGGCCGGCGGACGAACTCGAGGGCGGCGGCGTCCACGAGGTACTTGGCCGTCTTCACCTTCCTGTAGCGGGGGCGGGAGGCGACCCCGGCGAACACCTCGTCCCAGAGGACGAGGGTGTGGCCCTGGGCGTTCGACTTGGTGACGTTGGTGACGTGCCTCTTCCGCTTGAGGGAGGCCTCGAAGGCCGCGGCGATGATACGCTCGCAGCCCCGCCGGGTGAAGAGCGCCACCTGGGCGGCCACCTCCTCGGGGAAGCCCTGGTAGTGGCGCCCGCCGATGGGGCTGTACTCGCCCTCGGTGTTCTCCCGGAAGAAGAGCATGTCGATGTCCCCGGCCTTGCGGCCCTTGAGGGGGGATTCGAGCCCCTCGTAGAGGACGATGGGCCGGGAGTTCACGTAGAGGTCGAAGCCCCGGCGGATGGGGAGGAGGAGCTGGTTCAGGGTGACGTGGTCGGGGATGTCGGGCCGCCCCACCGCGCCGAGCAGGATGGCGTCGAAGGGACGGAGCAGGTCGAGGTAGTTCGCGGGGCACATGCGGCCCGTCTTGTGGTAGAAGTCGCTCCCCCAGGGGAAGGAGGTGAAGGCGAAGGAGGGCCCGCGCCCGGCGCGCGAGAGCGCGCGCAGGACGCGCACGGCCTCCCCCACCACCTCGGGCCCGATGCCGTCTCCTCCGATCAGCGCGATCCGGTGCTTGGCCATCTTCCCTCCTCCGCAGCGCGCCCGGGGGCCGCCGGGTCAGAAGCCCTGGGCCACCAAGTACTCCACAGGGTTGTAGTCGTCGGTGAGGATGGGCCCGTAGGCGCCCGGCAGGGGGGCCGCCACCCGGGAGCCCGCGATGAAGGCGAGTCGCGGGTCGGCCCCGAGCTTCTCCATGACGGCGCGGAAGCGCCCCTCCCCGCGGTCGCGGAAGGCGAAGAAGAGGACGTTCTGCGCCGCCTCGGGGAGCGCCGGGTCGGTGCTGAACACCCACACGTCCGGGAAGACCGAGGCCAAGGTGCGGTACACGGAGGCGTAGAGCACCCCGCCGGGGCCCGCGCGGTGGGCGATGAGGTTCATGAGGAAGGCCCCGCCCGGGGCGAGCCTCGCGCGCACCTCCCCGAAGAACTCCCGGGTGACGAGGTGGGGCGGGATGTTCCGGAGCCCCCGGTAGGCGTCCCCCACGATGAAATCCCACTGGCGGCCGCTCCCGCGCAGGGCCCGCCGGCCGTCGCCCGTCTCGACCCGGATCCGGGGGTAGCGGTCCAGGTGGAAGAACTTCCGGCCCGCCGCCACCACGTCGGGGTCGAGCTCGGCCACGGTGATCTCCGCCCCGGGCTGCGCGAGGTGGAGGGCCTTGGGCATGGTGAAGCCGCCGCCCCCCAGGAAGAAGGCGCTGCGCATCCCCGGCAGCGCCGCGCTCCCCAGGGCGAGGAAGCGGGAGTAGCGGAAGTGGAGGGCGCGGTCGTCCCCCACCACCATGGCGGCCTCGGGCTGGGAGTCGAGGAAGAGCTCCAGGATCTGGCGCCCCTGGTTCTCCCATTTCTGGATGCGCAGGGTGTGGTACATGTTCTCGCGGAAGTGGACGGTCTCGGGGCTCCTCCCCGGCGGGCGGCCCGCCCAGGCGGCCCCGGCCGCGAGGCAGACGGCCGCCAGGAGGGCGGCGGCCCGGGCCGCCTTCCGCTCGGCGGCGGTGCCGCTCCCCCGGACGACCCACAGCCCGCCCGCCCCGGCGAGGGCCAGCGCCACCGAAGTCGCGAGGAAGATGGAGTTCAGCCCGAACGCCGGGATGAAGACGAAGCCGGTGGCGAAGGTGCCCGCGATGCTCCCCACCGTGGACCAGGTGAAGAGGTTGCCCGTCACCGTCCCGATCAGGCGCTCGTCCCTCGCCTGGAGCTTGACGGCGTAGGGGGTGAGGGCGGCCAGGACGAAGCTCGGCGCCGCGAAGAGGAGGACCCCCCCCGCGATGGGCCCCGAGCGCAGGCTGAGGCCCTTCTCCAGGGCCGGCATGAGCAGCGCCCGCAGGACGGGCACGAGCGCCACCAGGGCCGCGCCCAGGAGCAGGATGAGGTAGAAGGTGCGGCTCGATGGGGAGCGGTCGGCCAGCCGGCCCCCCACCGAGTAGCCCAGGCTCAGGGCGGCGAGGATGATGCCGATCATGCTCGTCCAGGTGAAGAGGGTGTTGCCGAAGTGGGGGGCCAGCACCCGGCCCGCCGCGATCTCAAGGACGAGGATCGAGGCGCCCGAGAGGAAGACGCAGGCGTAGAGGTAGGGCGCTTCCCATCCGGCCGCCGCCCCCTCCCCGGGCGCGGCGGCGGGCGCTCGCTTGGCCATCCGGACCTCCAGGAAGAGAGCCAACCGGCACTCTAGGCCAGCCCCCGGGGGCAAGCAACCCGCGGGCGCGCCCGGCCGGAAGGGGCTTCGTTGACCCCCTCCGGGCCATCTCCTATACTACCGGCTGTCCATTCACGAGGCCGAAGGCGCTGCCCCGGGAGCGGGCTCCCGGCTCGCCTTCGCCGTTTCTCATCGGGGGGCGGCCTCCCGGCGGCGGCCCCCGCTCAGCCCTTTGTGCAGGAGAGAGGAACATGCGACGGATCCTGATCTTAGCCGCTTGCGCCACGCTCGCCCTGACCCTCGCCGCCGCGCCCCGCGCCGAGGCCGCCAAGAGGGGGGGGACGCTCCGGATCGCCATGGAGGGGAACGTGCCCCACCTGGACGGCACGGTCGTCCTCGGCCTCCCGACCAAGTTCTACCGCGAGACCGCGGGCTCGAACTTGGTCATGGTGGACGAAAACTACGAGATCGTGGGCGACCTCGCCCACAAGTGGGAGTTCTCGGACGAGGGGAGGGTCATCACCTTCCACCTCCGGCCCGGCGCCAAGTTCCACGACGGCACCCCGCTCGACGCCGAGGCAGTGAAGTGGAACTTCGACCTCATCAACGGCCGCATCCAGACAGAGTGGATGAAGGAGGAGAAGAAGAAGAACCCCAAGTTCAAGTTCAACTCGAGCTACAACCTCTACCTCTACCAGGTGAAGAAGGTGGAGGTGGTG
>MGDP01000040.1:14096-16327 GCA_001790955.1 Candidatus Tectomicrobia bacterium RIFCSPLOWO2_12_FULL_69_37 | reverse complement strand
CCGCCGAAGGCTACGCCGGAGGCAGCTGCCTCGCCCCTGTATGCGGTCATGATCAGCCCACTATAAGAGGTTCCGCGCCCGCCGCGCCAGCGGAGCCCGCCTTCTTGCTCATCGCGGAGGCCGCTGTTAGGATCGCGCGTCCCGCTCTCGCGGAGGATCGCGTGCCCATCGGCAAGGAGCGCATCGGCGTCGGCGTCATCGGCTCGGGCCGCATCGGCTCGCTGCGCGCCCACCTCGCGGCGGGCTCCCCCCGGGTGAACTTCCTCGCCGTTTCGGACATCGATCCGGCCCGCGCCCGGGCGGTGGCCCAGCAGGCCGAGGCGGCGTTCTACTCCGCCGACAACCGCGCCGTCATCGAGCACCCCGAGGTGGACGCCGTGATCGTGGCGACGCCGGAGGGGGACCACACCGAGGCGGTCTGCCTGGCCCTCGCGCTCGGGAAGCCGGTGCTGGTCGAGAAGCCCATCGCCCTCACCTTGGCGGACGCCGACCGCATCCTCGCCGCCCAGGCCCGGAGCGGGGCGGACCTCTTCGTGGGCTACACCCAGCGCCTGAGGCGGCGCTTCCTCTCGGTCAAGGAGCACATCGAGGCGGGCCGCCTCGGGGAGGTGATGGCCGCCCGGCTCAACATCTACCACTCCCGCTCGGACGCCCGGCAGATGCGCGCCCGGGCCGGGGGCACCACCCCCTTCACCAACTCCCTGACCTACATGGCCGACCTCGCGCTCTGGTTCTTCGCCCCGAGGCGGCCCGTGCGCGTCTACGCCGTGGGGGGAGGGGAGGTCTTCCCGGACACCCCGGGGGGCCTGGGGGACCACGGCTGGGCCATCGTTACCTTCGAGGACGGCGCGGCGGCGAGCCTCGGGGCCTCCTGGATCCTCCCCGCCAAGTGGCCCGCCTACGTGGCGAGCATGGGGATGGACCTCTTCGGGAGCGAGGGGGCCATCGCCATCGACGACGGGCACAAGGACGTCGTGCTCGCGGTGGACGAGGGGCTGTCCCTCCCCGGAGCGCCGGAGCCGCTCGAGGTGGCCTTCCTGGGCTCGGCCATGCCGGGGGACTGGGCCATGGGGGACTTCTACGGCCCCATGCGGGAGGAGAGCCGCCTCTTCATCGAGCGCGCGGCCACGGGCAGGGCGGTGCCGCTCTGCACCGGCGCGGAGGGCCGCACGGTCCTTGAGCTCACCGTGGCGATGGAGAAGAGCGCGCGCGGGGGCGGGGAGGTCGTCCCCCTCCCGCTCGGGGAGGGCGCCTAGCCGTGCGGCGGATCGGGCTGGGGATCGTCGGGTCGGGGCGGATGGGGCGGCTGCGGGCCCACCTGGCGGCGCAGTCCCACCAGGTGCGCTTCCTGGCCCTCGCGGACAAGGACCCGGCCTGGGCCGAGGCGGTGGCGCGGCAGACCGGGGCCCACTTCCACTCTGGGGAGAACGAGGCCGTGCTGAACCACCCGGAGGTGGAGGCGGTCATCGTCTCGACCCCCGAGTTCGCCCACGCCGACCCGGTGGTGCGGGCCCTGGAGCTGGGGAAGCCCACCCTGGTCGAGAAGCCCCTCGCGCTCTCGCTCGCGGACGCCGACCGCATCCTGGAGGCCCAGGCCCGCACGGGCACCGAGCTTTATGTCGGCTACACCCAGCGGGTGCGGCGGCGGTTCATCAACGCGAAGGAGCAGATCCGCCAGGGCCGGCTCGGCCGGCTCCTCACCGCGCGCGCCACCCTCTACAACCCGCGCCCGGGCGGGGCCGAGATCTACAAGCGCGCTCCCCACGCCGGGCCCGTGACCGACACCCTCACCTACATGGTGGACATCGCCCTCTGGTACTTCGAGGGGCGGAGGCCCGCCCGCATCTACGCCCAGGGCGGGAGCAAGATCTTCCCGCACCACCCGATGGGCTGCGGGGACTGGGCCTGGGCGCTGCTCTCCTTCCAGGGCGGGGGAACGGTGAGCTTCGGCTGCTCCTGGATCCTCCCCCCCAACTGGCCCTCGAACATCACCTCGATGGAGATGGAGGTGATGGGCGCCAAGGGCGCCGTGATGATCGACGACTCCCACAAGTACGCCCTCCTCGCCACGAGCCACGGGGTGCCCTCGCCCTATGTGCCGGGGGCCAAGAGCGAGGTCGTGTTCCTGGAGTCCATGATGGCGGGGGACTGGCTCCTCGGGGACTTCTGGGGCCCCATGCGGGACGAGACGCGGCTCTTCCTGGAGCGGGTGACGGCGGGCCGCGCCGTCC
>MGDP01000040.1:0-14082 GCA_001790955.1 Candidatus Tectomicrobia bacterium RIFCSPLOWO2_12_FULL_69_37 | reverse complement strand
GGGCCGCGCCGTCCCCCTCGCCACCCCGGCCGAGGCGCGCGCGACGCTCGAAGTCACCCTCGCCATCGAGCGCAGCGCCAAGGAGAACCGGCCCATTGACCTGCCGCTGGCCTGAGGCGGGCGTGACGGCTCCCCAGCCGGAGACGCTGGTCGAGGAGGCCGCCTTCCGCCTCCTGCGGGAGGGGACGCGCTTCACCCTCTCGGGCGACGTGGACGCCGGGGCGGCCGCGCGCGTCCTTCAAGCGCTCGAAGAGAAGGCGGGGGGAGGTGAGGCGGCGGAGCTTCTTTTGGATGAGGCGGAGATCATCGGCGGCCCAGCCGCGGCCCGGATGGTGGACGCGGTAAGGCTCTTGCTGGATCGGTTCGCGCGCCTGCGCCTGGTGCGCGCCCCCCAGGCCCTCGCCCACACCCTCTACCGGGTAGGGATGCTCCAGCCCGGGAGCCGCCTTGAGCTGATTGCTCCCCGGGAGGAGGAGGGGCGGGCAAGTTAGGTGCGTTCTCTCGCCGCGGTGTTTATCGGGGGAAGGTTGGTTTCCCCCCCCTCCGGGAGGGGGCAGGAGGAGGGGAATCAAGCCCGTCTCTGCGGATGGTCTTCGGTATTTGCGAGGGCGTATGGCAATACGCCCCTACGCAGGATCAGGCATTGGCCGAGAGCTTTCGCGCCATCTCGTCCAGGTGGGCGGCGATCTCGGCGGCGTCCGGGGGGTAGTGGATGTCCTCCCCCAGCCCGCCCTCCCCGGCGGGGCTCTTGACCACGTACATGACCGCCTTCTCGCCCAGGGTGCGGCCCGCGTGCAGGGCGCCCCGGGGGATGTGGACGATGTCCCCGGGCTCGATTACCCGCTCCTCCTCCCCGACCCGCAGGTAGCGCTTCCCCTCCAGGACGTAGACGAGCTGCTCCTCCTTCTCGTGCCAGTGGGGCTTCGAGCCGGTGCCGCGCCGGAAGGTGACGACCCCGGCCTTCATCAGCTCGCCCGCGATGGGCTGGTATTCGCCGGGGCTGTGGTGGCTCAGGGTGATTTTCTTCAGGTCGGCGCTCTTGTAGAAGGGCATGGCTCTTCCTCCCCGCGTGCCGGATGGTGGTATGGGGTCCGGAGGGATTATAGCCGGATTCCCCCCCCGGAGGGCCGCCGCTGGGCGCCCCCGGCCCGGGGCCTGTCTTGATTCCGGTCCCGCGCGTTTCGTGCTAGCTTCGGGCCGTCCGGGCGGCGGAACCCATCCCGGGAGGAGGATGATCATGCCGGTCTACCGCTTCGAGGACCTCCCCGACGTGCAGCACAACCCCGGCCTCTCCTCGAACCGCGGGGAAACCATCAAGGGCGAGCGGATGTACTTCGCCCACCGCCGGCGCCCGGCGGGCACCGAGGCCAAGCCCCACCACCACCCGAACGAGCAGTTCATCTACGTCTTGAAGGGCCGGGAGAAGTTCTGGCTGGACGGCGTGGAGCACGTCGTGGGCCCCGGGGACGTCATCCACGTCCCGGCCAACACGGTCCACGCCACCCTGGCCCTGGAGGACATGGAGACGATCTACGTCAAGGACACGAGTTGGGGGCTCAAGGGTGTCCCCGCCGGGGAGAAGGCGCCGGAGGCCATGCCGCCGGACGATCCGTTCTAGGTGAAGAGTCCGCCGGCGGGCCTGGAGCCCGTAGGGGCGGGTTTTAAACCCGCCCCTGCAGATGGGCACGCCCGAGGCATTTGTAGGGGCGTATGGACTTCGGCGAGCTCAGTCGCGCCGTTGAGCCGCCATGCGCCCCTACGCAGGATTGCGCAGTGGCCAAGTGCTCCATCGGCGGGAGGACGGCATCTACTACCACAAGGAGGCCGAGGCGGATGTTCAACAAAGTTCACCACATCGGAATCGCCGTGAAAGACATGGGCGCGGCCATCGCCCTCTATGAAAAAATGGGCGCCAAATTGCTCGCGAGAGAGACCAGCAGGGACGGCTCGGCCGACCTGGCCATGCTCGACCTGGGGGGCGACCTCATCGAGCCCATCTCGCCGCTCAGGGACGACACGAACCTTGCCAGATTCATCCGGGAGCGCGGCGAAGGCCTTCACCATGTGGCGTACGACGTGAAGAACATCGAGGGCGTGATCGCCGAGATGAAGGCGCGGGGCTTCGAGATGATCGACGAAAAATCCAGGCCCGGCTTCGGCGGTCACCTCGTCGCCTTCATTCAGCCCAAGAGCACCATGGGGACGTTGTGGGAGCTGGTCGAGGACGTTTGAGCCGGCCGGCTCCCCCGGGCGCGGCCGGGGCGGGCGCGGGGCGATCCGTCCGAGGGTGCGCAACCGCGCCGTCTTGCTGAACTCTTCGCGGAGTTTATCCTGAGTGAAGCGAAGGACTCAGGACAGGCTCCGCGAAGCGCGGTGAAGAATCTGCTTCGTGCTTTTGAAAACAGATTCCTCGCGGCTCGGCTGAGCCTTCGGCCCGGGCTCGGCCGGGCCGGAACCCGCCCCTACAGATAAATCACCCTCAACCCTTTTTCATTCGCAATATGTCACGGGAGGCCGGAATGCCCACGCTGAGCGCCGGGAAGATCGGCATCTACTACGAGGAAGAGGGGCGGGGAGTCCCTCTCGTCATGATCGGGGGCCTCACCGCCACGGTCGAGGTGTGGGGGAGGCTGCGGGGGCTCCTCGCCGCCCGCTACCGCCTCGTCATGCCCGACAACCGGGGGAGCGGCCGCACGAAGGTGGAGAATGACGACGGGGACCGCCACCCGGCGTGGCTCGCGCAGGACGTCCTCGCCCTGGCGGACGGCCTGCGGCTGGGCCGCTTCCACGTGCTGGGGGGCTCCTTCGGGGGGATGGTCGCCCAGGAGGTGGCCCTCCTCTATCCTGGCCGGGTGCGGAGCGTGGTGATCGCCTGCTCCCACTTCGGGGGGAAGGAGAAGGTGGAGGCCGCCCCGGGGGTGAGGGAGACGCGGGTGCGGGGCGGGGTCCCGGGGGCCACCGAGGCGGAGCGCCGGGCGGCGCTCGAGACCATCTTCCACCCCGACACCGTGCGCAGCCGCCCCGAGGTGGTGCGCCACTACGACGAGAACAAGCGCCTTTTCCCCCACAGCAAGGAGGAGCTCGCCCGCCGGGGGGAGGGCGTCGCCCGCTTCGACGCCTCGGGCCGCCTGCTGGGCTTGAAGGTGCCCGCCCTCGTCATCCACGGCTCCCACGACCAGCTCGTACCCACCGCGAACGCCCGCCTCATCGCCGGGCGCATCCCGGGCGCCGAGCTCGTGATCGTCGAGGGGGCGGGCCACCACTTCTACTCCGAGCAGCCCGAGGCCTCGGCCCGGGCCATCCTGGCGTTCCTGGAGAAGCACTAGGGCGGAGGACTCAGCCTCCCGCTGTCATTCCGAGCGCCAGCGAGGAATCTGTTTTTGCTTGAGAAGCGGATTCCTCCCTTCGCTTCGCTCCGGTCGGAATGACATGCCTGACGGGCGCGGCGCGATTCCTGTAGGGGCGGTTCGCGGACCGCCCCTGCACCGGTGACATTCATTGGTCAGGGAACCGTAGGGCGACCGGCGGCTCGGATGATCCGCCGAAGTCCGTGCGCCCCTGCATCATTTCCGGTCCGTCACCCGTACACCACCAGGAAGTACAGGATGAGGAAGAAGAGGCCGAACATGGCGGCGGCGTCGAAGTTCGAGAGGGTGTGGCCGTCCTGCATGAGCTCGAAGAGGACGAAGAAGACCGGGAAGAGCATCATCATGATGAGGGTGACGGTGTTGTCGATGGGGATGCCGATGAAGCCCGCGGGGACATCCCCGAGCCACTGCATCAGCCCGATGATGAGGAGGGTGAAGGGGAAGACGAGGAACTTCACCTGGGTGATCCCGCCGAAGGCGTTCGAGAGGGCGATCTCGTACTCCCCCTTCCGGTGGCTCTCCACGAGGATGAAGATCTCGGCGATCCCGGCGAAGAAGGCGAGGACGAAGGCGGCGCGCACCGGGGAGAGGTGGATCTGGTGGAGCATGGTCTCGGCGAAGGTGGCGACCATGTGCCCGCCGAGGAAGGCGGCCACCGTCCCGACGGCGAAGAGGAGGATCATCCGGCCCGCAGGCTCATGGGCGCGGTCCTCGGGCCTGAGGGCCTCGTGGACCTCGTTCTCGCTGTAGTGGACGATGAGCGAGTGGAGGTAGAGGGCGAAGATGAAGAGCATCGTCACCCCGATGACGGCGAGCTCGTGGCCCGCAAGCGCCTGCTTGGGCGGCGTGTTGAGCCGGCTCGCGAGGAGGAAGAAGCCGAAGATGAGCGCCACCGCGCTGCCCACGATCAGGATCTCCCGCCCGATCTTGAAGATGGGGGCGGGCAGGGCGTACTGGCCCTCCCCCACCGTCTTGGGCAGGAAGAAGGAGTAGACCGAGAAGATGACGGCGTTGTTGTAGATCGTCACGACGGCGATGAGGAAGGCGGCCACCGGGTCCACCGGCACCACGAAGATGATGACGGCCACCTCGGGCAGGGTGGAGATGATCTCGCCCACCGTCCCCCCGACGAAGTGGTTCCAGTCCCGGCGGGAGGAGAGGATCTCCGAGGCGTGGACGAGGGACTCGCTCGCCGCGTTGATGAGCGCCACCCCGCCGAGGAGGTAGAGGAGGCCGAAGAGCCAGGGCGAGGCCGCGGCCGTGCGGGAGGGGACGAGGGCGAGGGCCGCCGCGAGGAGGATGCCCAGGGCGAGGGACCAGACCCACAGGGGGGGTTTCTTCATGCGCGCCGCTCCCGGGCGGAGGATGGGGGGATTATAGCACCGGGGGGCGGGCCTCTCCGCTTTTTTGTTTTTCGGGGCGGAGCGGGCTATCTCCGGTTCGCGCGCTCCCACGCGTCGATGTCGTAGGTGTCCTCGGGGTTGCCGAAGAGGCCGCCGCGCTTTCTCACCTCGGCCTTGGCGCGCTCCCAGGAGCCGGCGTCCATCCCGATCTCGAAGAGGTAACCGGCCGGGTCGTGGAAGTAGAGGGAGAGCGAGTTCGTGCCCCCGTGGCCGTAGGGGCCGAAATGGCGGACGCCCTCGCGCCGGAAGGCGGCGAGCCAGGCGTCCAGGTCCTCGAAGCGCCCCTTGAGCGCCGTGTGGACGAAGTGGCCCTGGGGCGGCTCGGGGGCGGCGCCGTTCAGGGCGAAGGTGACGCCCCCGAGCCGCACCCACACCTGGGGCATGCGCTTGAGCGCCCGGTCGCTCTCCTCCGCCCCGATGCGGCGGACGACCTCGCCCCCCAGGATGCGGGTGTAGAAGTCCTCGGCCCGCCGGATGTCGCCCTGGGCGAGGGCCAGGTGGTGGATGCCGTCGAGTTGCATGGGCGGGGCCTCCTCTCGGGCGCGGCGGGCGGGCGCGGGTTCCGGAACCGGGTTTCGTGTATTATACCGGAACCTGACCCTTCGGGCCGCCCGGCTCTCCATCCCTGGGCGAGCCCTCACCGGCGAGACCCGCGAAGGAGGATCGCACGTGGCCGAGATTCACCCCGTCCTCAAGAACCGCCAGAGCCGGCGCCATTTCAACGGAGTCCCCCCCGAGCCCGAGAAAATCGAGGCCATGCTCGAGGCCTTCCGCTGGGCGCCCTCCTCGAACAACCGCCAGCCCTGGCGCATCATCGTGGTGCGCTCGCCCGAGGCCCACAAGCGCTTCGACGCCTGCCTGAGCGAGACGAACCTCCAGTGGGCCACCGCCGCCCCGGTCAAGATGATCATCCTGGGCCACCCCGAGGAGCAGCCCGAGCGCAACGGCCAGCAGCGCTACCTGCTGGATCTGGGCCTCGCCATCGAGAACCTCCTCATCCAGGGCTGCGCCCTGGGGCTCACCGCCCACGCCATGGCGGGCTGGGACGAGGAGAAGGCGCTGGCGAACTTCCACGTCCCCAAGCCCTTCCGCGTCGGGGCCCTCTTCGCCGTGGGCTACCCGGGCACCCTCGATGGTCTCCACCCCGAGGTCGTGAAGAAAGAGCAGGCCCCCCCCGCCCGCAAGTCTCCGGATGAGATTTTCTTCTGGGACGATTTCGGGCAGAAGGGGAAAGCGTAGGGGAAATACGGCCGAGCCCGAAACAGTTTGGGGAGTTTTTTGTCCCCCTCCGGGAGGAGGGGGATTTTTTTGCTTGTTGATCCAGCAGCCAAAGGAAAATATGATGTAGGGAGACATCTGAAACAGTTCATGAAATGCTTCTCGTTAACGGGAGGAGGCAGGAGATGCGTCAGCGCGCGATGAAAGCGGTCTGTCTTGTGCTCCTTTCGGTCATGCTGGGGGCCTGCACCCAGAATTTCCTGGAGACCCCCGGCGTAGAAGACAGAGCGGCCGACCACATCCTGAAGGCGGACACCGAGGCGATGCGCGTTCTCCGGGTGGAGCTCGCCCTTGCGGTGGTGGCCTACGTCGGCTCCGAGCGGCTCCAGCGCGCGGAGGAGTCGGCCAGCATCAAGGCCCAAGTGCTCCTCTCGGGCATCCAGCGGGTGCAGGGGTCGGTGGCGAGGGCGGCCGAGGCCGCCAAGACCTCCGGGCCCTTCGAGATCGTGATGAAGGAGGTGGTGGACGAACTCTTCGTCCTCACCAAGATCGCGGTGGACTTCGACCTGGACGTGGTCGGCTCCCTCTCCTCCGTGGCTAGCGCCGGGACGGTGGAGAAGCTGCGCTTCCTGGCCGGGGTGCTGCGCAGCGCGGCCCGGATCGCCCGCACCACGAAGGACATCTTCCAGGACATCGACCGCCTGAAGAAGCAGATCGGTGACAGTCCTAAGCCCAAGGCCGCGGACTGGGAGTACGTCGAGCGCTGGGTGAAGTTCGCTTGCGCCCGTCTGGGCAAGATGGCCGACCTCCCCGGCGCCCCCGACTCCTACGAGCAGTTCTGCAAGTACAAGGGGGAGAAGGTGGGATAGCCCTTCCCTTATCGTCTTCCCCAACGAAACAGCCCCCGGGTCTCCCCGGGGGCTTCTTGTTCTTTTATCTGTCTTCGTCTTGTTCTCCGCCCTTCCCCCCCCTACACCTTCTTGTCCTGGGCGCCGATGGCCTCCATCATCCCCCACTTGATGACGGTGAGCTTCTCGATGCGCTGGAAGAGGACTTTCTCCCCGAGCAAGTAGCCGAACATCCCGAGGACGGTGATCGACACCATCATGAAGGCGACGTCGAGGTACTCCTGCGAGTCGAAGATGCCGGCCGAGAGCCCCCAGCGGATGCCCGCCAGGGCCTCGGCGCCCACCATGGCGATCCAGGAACGCGCCAGGCCCAGGCGCAGCCCGCCCAGGACGATGGGGAGGGAGCCCGGGAGGACGACGGTGCGGAAGATCATCGTCTTGCTCGCGTTCATGGACTGGGCTGCCCGCAGCCACACCGGGTTGACGGTCTTCACGCCCATCCAGACCGCCTGGGCGATGGGGAGGAAGGCCGCGAAGGAGGCGACGAAGATGACGGTGTGGTCGCCCAGGCCGAACCAGATGACGGCGATGGGGGTCCAGGCCAGGGCGGGGATGGGGGTCAGAACGGAAATCAGCGGGACGAAGAAGGACTCCCAGAAGGAGGTCCGGCCCATCAGGATGCCGATGATCACGCCGATGGCCGCGGCGAGGCCGAACGAGAAGGGGAGCCTCCACGCCGTGGCCAGGGTGTGCCACCAGAGGGGGCCCGCGCCGAGATAGTGGAGGAAGTCCGCCACGCCATCGACCTTCCCCGCCATCATGGCGTCGGCCAGCCGCCCGAAGGTGAGCTCCCACCCGCGGACCACGACGTCGGCGGGCGTCGGGAAGAGCAGCCTGAGCTTGCCGCTCACCTGCATGGCGGCGGCCTGCCACATCACCGTGACCGCCAGGAAGGGGTACAGGGGGCGCAGCTTCGTCAGGAGAGGGGTCTTCTTTTCCTCGCGCGGGCTCAGGGCCGGGTGGTGGGCGATGGACTGCGCTTGCTCCTGGGCCATGGAGTGTCCCTCGCGTGACGCCTGTCGCTGCACCGTCCTCCCCCGCATAGGGAGCGGCGGCGCGGCGCCCCGGGCAGGCGGCCGAATCCGTGGGTTTCCTGCGGACCAATATCGCCAGAACATTAGCAGAACACGGGGAAAGGGGAAAGGGCATTTTTCGGCCCGGCGGCGCGGCGACCGCGGGGCGCACCGTCCGGGGGCGGGAGCGGCCCAGCGCGTTCCCCCCGCTTGCCCCTCCGCCCCTAACTCCTTACACTGCCGGGGGTTTGCGGGGGGAGGGGTTTCGCGTCCCTCCCGTTTTCGTCTCATCGCCTGGAAGGAATCGCGCCCCCTTTGTTCGACGCCGGCTACCTCCAGCAGCTCATCATCGCCCTCCCGGCCATCCTCCTGGCGCTGACCTTCCACGAGGTGGCCCACGGCTGGGCGGCTGACAAGCTGGGGGACCCGACGGCGCGCCTCCTGGGGCGGCTCTCGCTGAACCCCCTCGTCCACCTCGACCCAATGGGCACCCTGGCCTTCGCCGTCTCGCTCGCGGCGGGGGTGGGCTTCGGGTGGGCCAAGCCCGTGCCGGTGGAGCCGCGCCACTTCCGGCGTCCCCGGCGGGATATGATGTGGGTGGCGCTCGCGGGGCCGGCCACTAACTTCGTGCTGGCCATCCTGAGCGTCGTCCTCTTCGCCCTGGCGCGGCGCCTCGGGCTGGACGCGGGCTTCGTGGGGGAGCCGGTTTCCCTCATGCTCCAGGCCAGCTTCGGCATCAACACGGCCCTCGCCGCCTTCAACCTGATCCCCATCCTCCCCTTCGACGGGGGGAGGATCCTGATGGGGGTGCTGCCCTCGCGCCTGGCCTGGTCGTACTCCCGGAGCGAGCCTTATGGCTTCTTCGTCGTGCTGGGGCTCATCCTCCTGGGGTGGTTGCACATCATCTTCTGGCCGATCTACACCACTCTGCGGGCGGCGGAGTTGGCCCTCGTGGATAACCTGCTGCGTATCGTGGGCTTCTGAGGGGCGCCCCGGGGGGCGGGCCCCGGGGGAACCCTGAGTCCCCCCCGGACGGGACAGGAACAGGAAAGGGCGCCATGGCGGATCAGGGGAAGCGGGTGCGGTTCCTCTCGGGGGTGCAGCCCTCGGGGCGGCTCCACCTGGGGAACTACTTCGGGGCCTTGAAGCAGCACATCGCCCTCCAGGACGAGGGCGAGGCCTTCTACTTCATCGCCAACTACCACGCCATGACCACCGTCCAGGACCCCAAGGCCCTGGCCCAGGCCACCGTGGACGTGGCGCTGGACTACCTGGCCCTGGGCCTCGACCCGCGGAAGGCCGTCTTCTTCCGCCAGTCGGACGTGCCCGAGGTCCCGGAGCTGGCCTGGGTGCTCTCCTGCGTGACGGGCAAGGGCCTCCTCGACCGGGCCACCTCCTACAAGGACAAGGTCGCCCGGGGCATCACTCCCTCGATGGGGCTCTACGCCTACCCGGTGCTCATGGCGGCGGACATCCTCATCTACCGCTCGAACGTGGTGCCGGTGGGGGAGGACCAGGTGCAACACATCGAGATGACGCGCGACATGGCCGCCGCCTTCAACGCCACCTACCGGGAGATCTTCCCCATCCCCGCCCACCGCCTCGACGCGGGGGCCAAGGTGCCGGGGCTCGACGGCCAGAAGATGAGCAAGAGCTACGGCAACACCATCGAGATCTTCGAGGAGGGGAACGACCTCAGGAAGAAGGTCATGTCCATCGTCACAGACTCGACCCCCTTGGAGGCCCCGAAGGATCCGGACAAGTGCAACGTCTTCGCCCTCTACCGCCTGGTCGCCTCGGCGGGTGAGGTCGCGGAGATGGCCGGCCGATACCGGGCGGGGGGTTTCGGCTACGGGGACGCCAAGAAGGCCCTCCTGGAGAAGATCAGCGCCTGCTTCGGCCCCTTCCGCGAGGAGCGCAAGCGCCTCGCCAGGGAGCCGGCCTACGCCGAGGGCGTCCTCGCCGAGGGCGGGGCCCGGGCCCGGGCCGAGGCCCAGGCCACCATGCGCCTCGTGCGCGAGGCGGCGGGCCTCCCCCCCATGCCGGCCGCGGCCGCCGGCGCCGCGCGCAGGGGCTGAGCCGGACCCCATGGCCACCGACTACAAGAAGATCCTGAACCTTCCCAAGACGGCCTTCCCGATGAAGGGGGACCTGCCCCAGCGCGAGCCCCAGATGCTCGCCGCCTGGGAGAAGGAGGGCCTCTACGCCCGGCTGCGCGAGGCCTCCAAGGGGCGGAAGAAGTACATCCTCCACGACGGCCCGCCCTACGCGAACGGCCACATCCACATGGGGACGGCCCTCAACAAGATTCTGAAGGACATCGTGGTCAAGTCGAAGCAGATGGCGGGCTTCGACGCCGCCTACGTCCCCGGCTGGGACTGCCACGGCCTCCCCATCGAGCACCAGGTGGACCGCGAGCTGGGCGCCCGCCGCTTCGACGTGGGCCCGGTCGAGAAGCGCCGCCTCTGCCGCGCCTACGCCGAGAGGTTCATCGGGGTCCAGCGCGGGGAGTTCAAGCGCCTGGGGATCCTCGGGGACTGGGAGCGCCCCTACCTCACCATGAGCTGGGAGTACGAGGCGGCCACCGTGCGCGAGCTGGCCCGCTTCATGGAGAAGGGAAGCGTCTACCGGGGCTTGAAACCCGTCCACTGGGCCCCCGGCCTGCGCACCGCCCTGGCCGAGGCCGAGGTGGAGTACCAGGAGGTCACCACCCCGAGCGTCTACGTGCGCTTCCCGCTGAGCGATGGGCAAAAGGAAGAGTGGGAGGCCAGGGTGCCCGCCCTCAAGGGCGTCCTCAAGGGGAAGAAGGCGGGCGTCCTCATCTGGACCACAACGCCCTGGACCCTGCCCGCCAACCTCGCCCTCGCCTTCCACGGGGAGCTCGACTACGCCGCCTTCCGGCGCGGGGAGGAGGTCCTCCTCTTCCACGAGCACTTTCTCCCCCGCGTGGCCGGGCTGGCCCGGAAGGAGGGGGACGGCGCCCCCTTCGAGAAGATCGCGGATTTCCCCGGCGCCTCGGTGGAGAAGCTGAGCGCCCGCCACCCTTGGATAGACCGCGACTCCCTCGTCATCCGCGCGGGCTACGTCACCCTGGAGCAGGGCACGGGGGTGGTGCACACCGCCCCCGGCCACGGGCGGGAGGACTACGAGAGCGGAATGCAGTACGGCCTCGAGGTCTACAGCCCGGTGGACGACGACGGGAAGTTCACCCCGGACGTCGCCCACTTCGCCGGGGAGTTCGTCTTCGACGCCGACCCCAAGATCATCGCTCTCCTGCGCGAGCGGGGGATGCTCCTCGCCGTGGAGGACTACCGCCACCCCTACCCCCACGACTGGCGGAGCCACCGGCCCACCATCTTCCGTGCCACCCCGCAGTGGTTCATCTCGATGGAGCACGGGGAGCTGCGCCGCCGCGCGCTGGAGGAAATCCGCAAGGTCAAATGGGTCCCGCCCTGGGGCGAGGAGCGCATCTTCGGGATGATCGAGAACCGCCCGGACTGGTGCATCTCGCGCCAGCGCGCCTGGGGCGTGCCCATCGTGGCCTTCCACTGCGCGGGTTGCGGCCAGGTGGTGGTGGACCCGAAGGTCGCCCACGCCGTCGCCGGCCGCATGGAGACCGAGGGCGGAGCCGACCTCTGGTTCGAGAAGGAGGCGGCCGGCCTCCTCCCGGAGGGCTACAAGTGCGCCTCCTGCGGGGGGACCTCCTTCAAGAAGGAGGGGGACATCCTCGACGTCTGGTTCGACTCGGGGGTGAGCCAGGCCGCCGTGCTGGAGAAGAACGCGGACCTCGCCTGGCCCTGCGACATGTACTTGGAGGGGAGCGACCAGCACCGCGGCTGGTTCCACAGCTCCCTCCTCGCCGCCGTGGGGGTGAAGGGGGCCGCGCCCTACCGCGAGGTGCTGACCCACGGCTACGTCGTGGACGGCCAGGGCCGCAAGATGAGCAAGAGCCTGGGCAACGCGATGGAGCCGGAGGAGGTCATCAAGAAGTACGGGGCCGAGGTGCTGCGCCTCTGGGTGGCGGGGGAGAACTACCGCGAGGACATCCGCATCTCCCCCCAGATCCTCGAGCGCTTGGCCGAGGCCTACCGGAGAATCCGCAACACCTGCCGCTTCATCCTGGGGAACCTCCAGGACTACGCGGCCTTCGACCCCGGGGCGGACACGGTGCCCCTGGCGGAGCGGCCCGAGATCGACCGCTTCATCCTGAGCCGCCTGGACCGCCTCGTCGAGCGGGTGCGGCGGGCCTACGAGGAGTACGAGTTCCACATGGTCTTCCACGCCCTCAACAACTTCTGCTCGGTGGACCTTTCCGCCTTCTACCTGGACGTGGTGAAGGACCGGCTCTACATCGCCCTGCCGCGCGACGCCGGCCGGCTGGCCGGCCTCAGCACCATGCACGAGGTCCTGGACGCCCTGCTTCGCCTCATGGCCCCCGTCCTCTCCTTCACGGCCGAGGAGGCCTACCAGCTCACCCCCAAGCTCCACGGCGCGAGCGTCCACCTCGCCCCCATGCCCGAGCCGGACCCCGCCCGCCGCCTCGCCGAGGCCGAGGAGCGGCGGTGGGAGTCCCTCCTCCTCGTGCGCGACGAGGTGCTCAAGGCCATCGAGCAGGTCCGCCAGAGCCAGCAGGGGAAGGGCAAGGGCAGCTCCCTCAACTTCGAGGTGCGCCTGTGGGCGGGGAAAGCCCTGCACGAGGCCCTCCTCCCCCTGGCGGGGGAGATGGAGGACGTCTTCATCGTCTCGAAGGCCACCCTCGCCCCCCCGGGCGAGGCCGCCCCGGTGGGGGCCGCCGCCACCGCCGCCGAGGGCCTCTCCGTCCTCGTCGCCGAGGCCAAGGGGAGGAAGTGCGCCATGTCCTGGAAGGTCACGGAGGACGTGGGCGCCGACCCGCGCTTCCCGGACCTCTCGGCCCGCTGCGCCCGCATCGCGGCCCAGGCCGCTTCATGAAAGCCGTTTCGTGACCCAGCCGCCCTTTGACTCTGCTCAGGGCCGTGAGCTTGCCGAACGGCCGCGCCTGGGGCCCTTCCTCCTCTTCGCGGCCCTCTACGCCCTGGCCGATCAGCTCCTCAAGTGGGCGGTGGTGGCCTCCCTCCAACTGGGGGAGAGCCGCACCCTCATCCCCGGCTTCGCCAACCTCACCTATCTGCGCAACCGGGGGGGGGCCTTCAGCCTCCTCGCGGGCCTGCCCGAGGGGTGGGGACGGGCCTTCTTCCTCGTCGCCACCCTGGCCGCCCTGGCCTTCGTCCTCTACCTCTACCGCTGGAGCCCGCCTGCCACCCGGTGGGGGCGTTTCGGCCTGTGGGCCATCTTCGGGGGCGGGGCGGGCAACCTGGTGGACCGCGCCCTCCACGGCGAGGTGGTGGATTTCATCGACCTCCACGCCGGGGGCTATCATTGGCCCGCTTTCAACCTCGCGGACTCCGGGATCACGGTGGGGGTGATCCTCCTCGCCCTCGACCTCGTCCGCAGCCGCGCCCCCGCCCCGGAGGACGGCGCGGGGGCATAGGAGGGCTCGGATGGCCGGGACGTTCCGCTTCCCCCCGGGCGAGGCGGGCCAGCCGGAGGAGTTCCCCGGCGGCCCCGCCGTCCTGGCCCGCGCCTACGCCCGCCAGCGCCTGACGGCGGCCGTGGTTTTCTGGGGAGGGGGAGCGGCCCTCTCCCTCCTTCTGCTGGGCGGGGGACTGGCCTCCTTTTTCGCCGTCCCGGACGGGGGCGCGCCCCTGGCCGCCGCCGCGGGGGGGCTGGGACTCGCCCTCTCGCTCTGGATGGGCGGGCGCGCCGCCCTCGACCTCTGGGAGGCGCCCGTCCCCTTCGAGGGCCGGGTGGCCGGGAAGGCGGCCTCCCTCTTCTGGAACCGCCTGACCTTCCTGGAGGACAAGTACCACCTCCGCCTCGCCCGCGGGGCGGACATGCGCCCCCTGGCGGCCGGGGGCCGGGCGGCCGAGGGCTGGTTCCTCGCCGCGCGCGGCTACCACGAGCTCGTGAATCCGGGCGACGCGGTGCGGGGCGCCCTCCACCGCCGCACCCGCCTCATCGCCCACCTGGTGAAGCCCTAGCCGCCCATGACCGCCGGGGAGTTTCTCCACCTCACCTGCGCGGAGGGCGCGCCCCGCCTCGACACCTTCCTCGCCGCGAGCCTCCCCCAGCTCTCCCGCTCCCGCCTCCAGGC
>MGDP01000039.1 GCA_001790955.1 Candidatus Tectomicrobia bacterium RIFCSPLOWO2_12_FULL_69_37 | reverse complement strand
GCCTCGGAGGACTCGCGCACCTCGACGGGGATGTCGGTCAGGCCCGTGTAGGTGTTCCGGACGATGGGGAGGAGGCTGTAGAGGAAGAGGGCCACCACCGCGGGGGGCCCCCCGATCCCCAGGAAGGGGATCATGAACACGAGCAGGGCCAGGGAGGGGATGGTCTGGACGATCCCCACCCCCGCCAGGATGGCCTGGCCCGCTGCGGGCCGCTTGGCGGCCAGGACGCCCAGGGGCAGGGCCACCAGCACCGCCGCGCCGAGCGAGACGGCCACGAGGAGGAGGTGCTCGCGCGTGTGGCGCAGGAAGCGGCCCCAGGCCGTCTCGACCTCGGCCCTGGACTGGACGCCCATCTTCTGCGCGAGGAAGCGAACGGCCACCACCTCCTCGGGGGCGCGCTCGATCTTGGCCTGGGCGTTCATGCGGATCATGTCGGCCTCGGCGATCTTCCCTTCGAGGGAGAGCATGGCGCGCACCGTCGCGGGGGCGCGCCGCTCCAGGCCGGCCCGGTACAGCAGCACGGCGCGGTAGGCCGGGAAGTGGCTCAGGTCGTCTGCGAGCACCCGGAGCCTGTGCTCGAGGATCTCGGCGTCGGTCGAGTAGAGGTCCGTCGCCTGGATGCTGCCCGTCTCGAGGGCGCGGTAGGCCAGGTCGTGGTCCAGCCCCCGCACGGCGGCGTGGGGGAGCCGGTAGCGCTCGCGCAGGCTGGGCCAGCCGTCCTTGCGGTCCATGAACTCGTTGGTGAGGAAGAGCCTGAGCCCGGGGTGGCTCCGCAGGTCCGAGATGGCTCGGATGCCCAGGCGCCGGGCGGTCTCCTCCTTCATCCCGATGGCGTAGGTGTTGTTGAAGCCCAGGGAGCGGCTCATGCGGACCCCCGCCCGCTCCAGGGCGGCGCGGATCTGGTCCTCGGTCGTCAGCCCCTGGCCCGCGAGCAGCTCCTGGGAGATGGTGCCCGTGTACTCGGGGTAGGCGTCGATCTCGCCCGAGAGGAGGGCGTTCCAGAGCACCCGGGTGCCGCCCACCTCCTTGCGGTGGGTGGGCTGGTCCCCGGCGTGGCGGGAGAGGTGGGTGATGATCTCCCCGAGGATGACCGACTCGGTGAACTTCTTGGAGCCGATCCGCAGGGTGGCGCCCCCGGCGGGCGCCGCGAAGGCGAGCGCGGCGGCCCCGGCGAGCGCGAGGAGGAGGCGGGGGATCACGGCGCCCCCTCGGCCGGGCGGAGGCTCTCCAGGGGGCTCCGCTGGGCGTTGATGAAATGGGTGACGAAGGGGTGCCGGGGCCGCAGCACCAGGTCCTCCAGGGTGCCGCCCTGGAGGACGGCGCCATCCTTCAGCAGGAAGATGAGGTCGGCGAGGAAGCCCGCCTCCCCGATGTCGTGGGTCACGATGATCACGGTCTTCTTGAGCCGCGCGAAGATCTCCTTCAGGTCCTTCTGGAGGTCGGAGCGGATGAGGGGGTCGAGGGCGCCGAAGGGCTCGTCGAGGAGGAGCATGTGGGGGTCGAGCATGAGGGCCCGCATCAGGCTCACGCGCTGGCGCTGGCCGCCCGAGACCTGGGCCGGGTAGCGGTCCAGCCCCTCCGCGGGGAACTTGGTGAGCTCCACGAGCTCTTCCACCCGCCGCGCCGTCCGGTCGGGGGGCCAGCCCAGGTACCTCGCCATGAAGGTGATGTTGCCGCGCACGGTCAGGTGGGGGAAGAGGCCGCCGCTCTGGATGACGTAGCCCATCCTGCGGCGCGCCTCGAGCACGTTCTCGGGGAGGACGGGCCGGTCCTCGAAGAGGACCTCGCCCGCGTCCGCCCGCACGAGGCCGATCATCACGCGGAGGAGGGTGCTCTTGCCGCAGCCGCTCGGGCCGATGAGGGCGGCCGTCTTGCCGGCGGGGATCTGGAGGCTGGTGGGCTGGAGGGCCACCGTGCCGCCGAACCGCTTGGAGACGCTGCGTAGCTCCAGCATCTGGGGCGCCCCCTGAAGGCATGGATGGGCGGGACGCCCCTATCTTACCTCATCCGGCGGGGCCGCCTAAAATGCCGAAACCGTGCCCTGGGCGTAGGCGCTGGCGGTGCGCAGCCGCAGGACCTGGTTGGTGCCGTCGGAGTGGAGGAAGGTGCTCGCGTCGCGCATCAGCTTCTCCATGGGGGCCTCCTGCATGATGCCCGCCCCGCCGAAGATCTCCATGCCCCAGCGGGCGCAGTTGAAGGCGGTCTCGGAGGCGAAGATCTTGGCCTTCCAGCCCAGGGTGAAGTCGTAGGGCTTCTGGTGGTTCACCGCCCAGGCGCACCGCCAGACGAAGCTCCGGGCGAGGTCGAGGCCGATCGCCATGTCGGCCAGCATGGCGGCGACGGCCTGGTGCTCCGCGATGGGCTTGCCGCCCTGGACGCGCTCGCGGGCGTGGGCGAGCGCCCGCTCGAAGGCGGCCCGCCCGACTCCCACGCAGTTGGCCGCCGCCTCGGGCTTGCCGCAGGCGAGGAGCCGCCCCCGGATCTCCCAGAACTTGCCGGCGCCGAGGATGACGTTCTCCTCGTTCACTTCGGCGTCCTTGAAGAGGAGCTCGGAGTTCATGGAGAGGCGCTGGCCGATCTTCTCGTGGACCTTCCCGACGGCGAGGCCGGCCGTCTCGCGGGGGACGAGGAAGCCGGTGAGCCCGTCGCGCAGCTTCTTGGACATGTCCGTCCGGGCGCCGACCACGTAGAGGGAGGCGACGGGGCCGTTGCTGATGTAGTGCTTCATGCCGTTGATGGCCCAGCGGCCGTTCCGCCGCTCGGCGCGGGTGTAGAAGGCGATGGAGGGGTCGTCGTAGTAGCCCTGGTGGTCGCTCCCCACGCCGGGCTCGGTGATGGAGATGGCGGTCAGGAAGCGGGGCTCGGCGCACAGGCGGCGCAGCCAATGGTCCTTCAGCTGGGGGGCCATGTGGTCGAGGATGTGAGCGAGCTTCCAGGTCTGGTCCAGGTTGACGGCCATCCCCAGGTCGCCCACCGCCAGCTCCTCGCCCGCCAGGCAGCAGGTGAGGACATCGGCGCCGCCCCCGCCGTATTCCTCCGGGTAGGGGAGCTGGCGCAGGCCCACGGCGCTCGCCTTCTCCACCAGCGCCCAGGGCATCCGCTTCTTCCAATCGGGCTCGCGGTCGAGCTCCGCCGCGGCGGGCTCGATCTCCCGCCGGGCGAAGTCGCGCGCCAGCTCTTGAACAGCCCTCTGTTCTTCGGTCAGGGTGAATTCCATGATCGCCAATCCTCCAGGTGGTATGAGGCCGGGGCCGGGTTTGAAATGGGGGAGTTCCACATGCCGATACCGCCGTCCGGCCCCTTGCCGTTTCTTGTAGAGGAAGCCGTTCCCCCCGTAAAGGCAGGGGGGCGTTCTGCGGGAGAGGGTGGCCCGCCGCCGGCGTTTACCCGCGGTTCGTCTCGTGCTATGGGTAGGGACAACTTGGCCCGATCCAGCTCTCGCGCTCGAGAGTTCCCCCCTCTTGATGTGGGCCCCGCCGGGGCGGCCCTGGAGGCTTGTCCGGAATGAGCGAGTCTCGGGTCAAGATCCGGGCCGCGGGTGTCTCCAAGACCTACATCTCCCCGGGCGGGGAATCCGTCCTGGCCATCGATGGGGTGGACCTCGAGGTGCGGGAGAACGAGTTCCTCTCGATCGTCGGGCCCAGCGGGTGCGGCAAGAGCACTTTCCTCTACCTCGTGGCGGGGGTCCTGGAGGTCACTGGCGGAGAGCTGGTGAAGGACGGGGCCGCCATCCGGGGCCCGGGGCCGGACCGGGGGCTGGTGTTCCAGCACTTCGCCCTCTTCCCCTGGCGGACGGTGATGGGGAACGTGTGCTACGGGCTGGAGGAGCAGGGGCTTCCCCGGCCTGAGCGGACCGGCCGGGCGAGGGAGCTCATCCAGCGCGTCGGCCTCAAGGGCTTCGAGAACGTCTACCCCAACCAGCTCTCGGGCGGGATGAAGCAGCGGGTGGCGCTGGCGCGGACCCTGGCCTACGATCCCGAGGTGCTGCTGATGGACGAGCCCTTCGGCGCCCTCGACGCCCAGACCCGGCTGCTCATGCAGGAGGAGCTGCTGGAGCTCTGGAGCGAGAGGAAGAAGACGGTCATCTTCATCACCCACGACGTGCGCGAGGCGGTCTACCTCTCGGACCGCGTGGCGGTCATGACGGCGCGGCCGGGCCGGATCAAGAGGATCGTGGAGACGAGGGCGCCCGGCTCCTCCGCGGGGCGCGAGCACGTCGAGACCCAGGAGTTCGTCGAGAAGGTGAACGAGATATGGTCGCTGGTGCGGGACGAAGTGGTCATCTCGTAGGCGAGCGGCGCAGCCCGGCGCAGGTCCTCTTCCTCGGGAAGTATTCGCCCCTCGCCTACATGATCGCGGCCTGGGAGCTGGCCACTGCGGCGGGCCTCATCCCGGAGCTGCTACTGCCGCGCTTCTCCGACGTCATGGCGGCCTGGGCCCGGATGATGCTCTCGGGCGAGCTGCCCGAGCACGCGCTGTCCTCCATCTGGCGGGAGGCGGCGGGCTTCTCCTCGAGCGTGGTGTTCGGGATCACGGTGGGCATCGCGATGGCCCGCTTCCGGGTGCTGCGCGACCTCTTCGAGCCGCTGCTCAGGCTCTTGTTCCCCCTGCCCAAGTCCGCCCTGATCCCCATCCTCATCGTGTGGCTGGGCATCGGCCACCTCTCCAAGATCGCCGTGATCTTCCTCGGGTGCATCCTCCCCGTGATCGTGAGCTCGTTCAACGGGGCCCGGGGGGTGGACCGCCACCTCGTCTGGTCGGCGCTCATCATGGGGACGGGGAAGCGGAAGCTCCTGTGGCGGGTGATCATCCCGGGCGCCCTGCCGGACATCCTGAGCGGGACGAGGCTGGCCCTGGCGGTCTCCTTTGTCCTCCTCGTGGGCTCGGAGATGCTGGCCGGGAACACCGGCCTGGGGTTCCTCACCTATTTCCTGAGCGAGGCGGGGGACCTGGCGGGCATGTTCGCCGCCATCTTCACGCTGACGCTGCTTGGCTTTCTCGCCGACCGGCTCTACCTCCGCTTCATGCGGCGGATCCTCATCTGGCAGCGGGAAGACCAGGAGTAGGCGGCCTCCGGAGGAGAGGAATGACCCGCGCGCGGCGGTACGGCTCGGTGCTGTTCTTCCTCCTGGCGTGGGAGGCGGCCAGCCAACTGAAGCTGGTGCCCGAATTCTTCCTCCCCTCCTGGGTGTCCATCGGCCAGCAGGCGTGGGTGGATACCGCCTCGGGCCAGCTCCCCATGGACATCGCGCTCTCCATGTTCCGCGCCCTGACGGGCCTTTCGATGGCCGTCCTCGTGGGGGTGCCCCTGGGCGCGGCGATGGGGAGGGTGAAGGCCGTGCGCTGGTTCCTCGACCCCCTCGTCTCGATCTGGCTGCCGGCGCCGAAGGTTACCTTCTTCCCCCTCTTCGTCATCTGGTTCGGTTTCGGCAGTGCGTCGAAGATCGCCCTCATCTTCGTGGCCTGCACGTTTCCGCTCATCAACATGACGTATCTCGGGACGGTCGGCATCGACCGTTATCTCATCTGGTCGGCGCGGAACATGGGCACGGGGGAGCGGAAGATCCTCTGGAAGGTCGTGCTGCCGGCGGCGCTGCCCCAGATCTTCAACGGCCTCCAGATCGCCTTCCCCGTCTCGCTCATCGTGACGTCGGTGACGGAGATGCTGGGAGGGGGAGGGGGCGTGGGGGCCTCCATGATGGAGAGCGCGCGCTTCGCGCTGATGCCGCGCGTCTTCGTCTACCTGATCGTGCTGGCCGTCGTCGGGGCCTTCTCGATGAGCCTCATGGCCCAGTTGAGGCGGCTGCTCCTGCAATGGCATGAGGAGGCGCAGGCGGGCCGCTAGGGCCCGCCCGCGCCTCCCCGGCGGGCCTAGTTCTTTGCGGCCATGACGCGCCGGCGTGCCTCCGCGGCGATGGAGGTGTCGGCGAACTTGGAGATGTCGAGCCGCTCCTTGAGGTAGCCCATCTGGTGCATCACGTCGAGGTTGCCCTGGAGGACCTTGATGTCGACCTGGGCGTAGGGGTCGCGGTAGGAGTCCTTGTCCCTCGTCAGAGCCCATTCATAGGCCGCGCGGGGGCGCTTGGTGAACTTGGCGGCGATGTTCAGCGCCTCCTCGCGGTTCGCCGGGGTCAAGAACCAGCGCCAGGCGCGGACGTAGTCTTCCGCCATGTCCTGGACGGCGGCCCGGTTCTTCGCCAGGAAATCTCCCCGGACGGCGTGCATCAGGGCCTGGATCTTCCCCATGGCGGCCTCGGCGCCGAAGACCTTCCTGACCTTCGAGGAGATCTTCGGGTCGTAGATGAACGGGGTCGTGATGGCCGCGATGTCCACCTTCCCCTGGCTCAGCATGGCGAACATGTTGGGGAAGTTGACCTCGACGGGGGTGTAATCCTTGTTCGCCTCCAGCCCCGCCTTCTTGAGCGCGATCCGGGCCGCGATGTCGAGCGCGGTGCCGAAGGCGGGGACGGCGATCCGCTTCCCCTTGACGTCCTTGATGGACTTGATGGGGGATTCCTTCATCACGGACCAGTACGAGGTGAAGTGCCCCGGCTCTCCGTAGGAGAGGATGTCCAGGATGAGCTTGAGGTCGAGCTTCGCGTTCATGACGGCGGCCGCGAAGCTGGAGTAGGCGGTCCAGGTGATGTCGATCTCCTTCGCGGCCAGCATCGGGATCTGCGCCGAGGTGTTGGCGACGTAGATGAGCTGCACCTCGTAGGTTTTCCCGTAGTTTTTCAAGAGCTCCTTCTTCTGGAAGAGAAGGGGGGTCAGGTGGGCGGGGGGGATGCCGTGGGCGATGCGGATCTTGACGGGCGCGGCGGCCGCCTCCGGATGGGGGACGGCCAGCGCCGCCAGGAACGCGATCGACAATGCCATGAAAGTCAGCTTCTTGCCCGCAATGTGTCTCATCAAGGTTCCTCCGGCCGGAAGGTGATGCCTGCGCTGATTGCTGCCGTCAGGCGAGGCCGCGGGGGGCGGCGCCGTTCCCTCCCTGCGGAGTCACGTCCGGCGCTGGCACCGCCCACCCGTTCATGGGAGAATGAAGCGCCGGAATCTTAGCACCGACCTTTTTTCGTCCACAAGCAGCCGGACCCCGCGCGCCCCGCGCCGGGGGGGAGGGATCTCTGTGGAGAGGAAGCGCGTGGCCGTGGAGACCACGGCCGAGGCCTATCTCACCCTGCTCGCCGAGCGCGGGGTCGAGTATTTCTTCGGCAACGGCGGCACGGACTTCCCTTCCATCATCGAAGCCTTGGCGAAGCTCAAGGCGGAGAAACGCCCCTCCCCCATCCCCATCCTGGCCCCGCACGAGATGACGGCGGTGAGCATGGCCCACGGCTACGCCATGGTGACGGGCCGGCCCCAGCTGGTGATGGTCCACGTCTCGGTGGGCACGGCCAACTCCCTCCTGGGCCTCATCAACGCCAACCGCCTCAACATACCCATGCTCTTCACCGCGGGCCGCACCCCCCTCACCGAGAGCGGCCTGCGGGGGAGCCGCAGCGTCTACATCCACTGGGCCCAGGAGTCCTTCGACCAGGGGGCCATGGTGCGCGAGTTCGTGAAGTGGGACTACGAGCTGCGCGCCTTCGAGCAGGTGGAGACCGTGGTGGACCGCGCCCTGGGCATCGCCACCTCCCACCCCCAGGGCCCCGTCTACCTCACCCTCCCGCGCGAGGTGCTGGCCGCGCCCCAGAAGGAGTTCACCTACTGGGCGGAGCCCCGCACCACCCGCCCCGCCCGCCTCTACCCGGACCTCGGGGCGGTCGGGCGCGCGGCCGATCTGATCGCGGGGGCGCTGCACCCCGTCCTCCACGTGGGCGCCATGGGCCACGACCCGGCGGCGGTGCCCGAGCTCGTCGCCCTGGCCGAACTGGGCGCCTTTCCCGTGGTGGAGGACCGCTTCCGCGAGTTCGTGAACTTCCCCTCGAACCATCCCCTCCACCAGGGCTACGCGCTGTGGGATCACTTCAAGGAGGCGGACGTCGTCCTCACCATCGAGTCCTGCGTGCCCTGGATCCCCGCCCAGGTGCAGCCGCGCCCGGAGACCATGTTCATCCAGCTCGCGGTCGACCCGAACTTCTCGCGCTACCCCGTGCGCGGTTTCCCCTCGGACCTTCCCATCCAGTCCGAGCCCGGCCCCGCCTTGGCGGCGCTGCGAGAGGCCCTCAAGCCCCGCCTCGCGGGCAAGGAGAAGGAGATCGCCAGGCGGCGCGAGGCCCTGGAGAAGTCCCACAAGGCCATGCGCGCGCGGTGGAAGGAGGAGGCCGAAAAGGCCTCCACGAGCATGCCCATCGAGTACGTCTGGCTCTCCAAGTGCATCGCCGAGGTGCTGGGGGAGGACGACATCCTGGTGAACGAGTACGACATGGTGGGCACCCAGCTCGTCCGCACCAAGCCCGGGACCTACTTCGACCACCCGCCCGCGGCCGGCCTCGGCTGGGGCTTCGGGGCGGCGCTCGGCGCCAAGCTGGCCGCCAAGGGCCGCACCGTCTTCGTCACCCTGGGGGACGGCTCCTACATCTTCAGCAACCCGGCCGCCTGCCACTTCGCCTCGAACGCCCACAAGCTCCCCGTCCTGGTGGTGGTCTTCAACAACCGCACCTGGGGCTCGGTGAAGCGCAACGCCCGGGCCCTCCACCCGGACGGCTGGGCCGTCGGGCAGAACGACTTCGCCTTCACCGCCCTCGAGCCCTCGCCCGCCTTCGAGAAGATCTGCGAGTCCTGCGGCGGCTACGGCGAGAGGGTGGAGGACCCGGACCAGATCCGGCCCGCCCTCCAGCGGGCCCTGCGCGCCGTGCGCGAGGAGGGGCGCCAGGCCCTCCTCAACGTGATCTGCCAGAAGCCCTGACCTCGTTCCGGGCTCCGGTCCCCTCCCCCACGGGGCCTTCCGCCGGGCGGAAGACCCCTCTTTTTTTCTCCTTCGCGCGGGGGGCGCGGCCGCATCCCGCATATTGGGACGGCCTTCGTCTCCGGGGCGAGACGCGCGCGAGGAAAAGATTCCGCCCGGCGGGATTCGCAAGGACTTTCGGTTGCAGGCGATGTGATATGTGATTAAATATAATAGGTATCCAAACAGTCGACTCGCCGGCTCGGCCAAGATCGTCCAGCACACGGGAGCGGAATCCGGGATGGAGAGGGCGCTGGGGGGCGTGTTCGCCTACAAGACCAAGAAGGACTTGGTGTACGAGCGGCTGCGCGCGGAGATCGTCTCCGGCGCCGTCCGGCCCGGCGAGAGGCTCATCCTCCGCGAGGTGGCCGCCCGGCTGGGCACAAGCCTCCTGCCCGTGCGAGAGGCCATCCAGCGGCTCGAGGGGGAGGGCTTCGTCATCTCCTCGCCCCACGTCGGCGCCCGGATCGTCTTCCCGGACCTGGAGCGCATCACCGAGACCCTCACCATCCGGGCCTGCCTTGAGTCGCTCGCCCTCCGCTTGTCCGCCCCCGAGATGGCGGAGGAGGACTTCCGGGCGCTCGAACGGATCATCCGGGACTCCGAGGACGCCTGCGCGCGAGGGGAGACGCCGGAGCTGAACCGCCTGAACCGGATGTTTCACCTCCGCCTCTTCGATCCCTGCCCGCTGCCCCGCCTGAAGAAGATGATCCTGGACCTTTGGGACGAGTCCTCCATGAGCAGCAACCTGCTCTACTTCTTCGACCCCAGCCGGGCTGCCCAGAACCTCTCGGAGCACCGCCGGCTCGTGGGCCACCTCCGGAAGGGCGATCTCAAGCGGGCGGAGAGGATGCTGGTCGTCCAGCGGGAGAACGCCGAGCGCTCTCTCCGCAGGCAGTTCAAGTCCAGGACGTGGACCGGCCAGGATTGGGCGAGACTTTTCCCCGCCCCGGAGGAGCAAGGACGGGGCGTGAGACGGATCGGGGCGCCCGAGGGCAGGCGGCGGAAGCGGGCGGCGGGACTTCGGTAGGGGGTTTCCATGTATCTGAATGCGGAACGCGCGCGCGGCCTCATGAAGGACTTCGGCATCGACGCCCTCGTGGCGAGCACGCCCGAGAACGTCACCTACCTGGCGGGCACGGTGGGGTGGTCGAACAAGGTGTACGTTTACTCCGTCCACATGTTCGCCGTCTTCCCCCAAGACGCGAACCGGCCCCCGGCCCTCGTCGTCCCCGGCCAGGAGGTCACCTACGTCTCCATGCAGCAGTCCTGGATCAAGGAGCACTACACCTTCGGCGGGAGGAGCGCCCTCATCATCCCCCCGGGCGCCAAGGCCCAGACGCCCGAGGAGGAGACCTACCTCGGCATGTACAACAACGACGCCCGCCGGGCCAAGAGCGCGGGGGCGGCGGTAGGGCAGGCGCTCCGCGAGCGGGGGCTGGACAAGGGCAAAATCGCCCTGGACCAGGAGCGCGTCATGCCGGAGGTGCGCAGGCAGATCGGGGAGGCGCTCCCCCAGGCGACGATCGTGGATGGGGCCGACCTTTTCCGCCTGATCCGGATGGTGAAGACCCCCGACGAGCTCAAGGCCATGCGGGCGGCGGCCGAGCTGAACGAGCGGGCCTGCTCGTGCGCCTCGCTGGCGGTCCGCGAGGGGGCGACCGAGAACGAGGTCTCCTCGGTGTTCCGCGCCGAGGTGGGCAGGGGCGGAGGCATGTGGCAGTGGTTCCACTTCTGCTCGGGCCGGCGCGCGACGGGCATCTTCCCGCCCACCGGCAAGAAGATCGCCAAGGGCGAGATGTGGAAGTTCGACGCGGGCGTGGTGCTGGGCAACTACCAGGCCGACACGGGCTGGGGAGGAGTGCTGGGCGAGCCCGCGAAGCAGCAGCTCGACATGTGGAAGGCGACCGAGGCGGGCTTCGATGCCGCGATGGCGGAGGTGAAGGCGGGCGTCATGGGCTCCAAGATCTACCGCGCCATGCTCGACGCCACCAAGGCCCTCCTGCCCGGGCACAACGGCAACTTCGCGGGCCACGCCATCGGCCTCGAGCAGCGGGAGGTGCCCTACGTGCTGGCCGACCCCGCGCCGATCAAGAGCCAGTTCCTGCCGCCCTCGAGCGACTTCCCGCTCGAGGCGGGGACGACGATCTGCGTGGAGAACCCCACCCAGATCTTCGGGGTGGGAGGCACCCAGATCGAGAAGACGGTGGTGGTGACCCGCAACGGCTGGGAGCCCATCTATCCCCAGGAGCGCAAGCTCTGGGTGAGGCCGGCCTAGCGGGGCGAGGGGAGTCTTTCCTGGCCGGAGGTTTCCCGGCTCGCCGAAGAGGATCCGCATCATGTGCGCCATCCGATGCATCGACCTGAGCACCCCCATGGCCAACGGCGCCCACGAGCCGAGGCCCCCCGACATCTACTACATGGACCACAAGGAGTTCGGCGCCAAGACGGCCGCGGGCTGGGGCATCAAGCCGGAGGAGCTGCACGACGGGGTGGGCAGCCAGACGGAGTTCGTCAAGGTCTCCACCCACTCGGCCACCCACATGGACGCCCCCCTGCACTACGGCCCCACCGTGGCGGGGAAGCCCTCCCGCTCCATCGACCAGGTGCCGCTCGAGTGGTGCTTCGCCGACGGGGTGGTGCTCGACCTGCGCCACAAGAAGACGGGGGACTCCATCACCGCCGCCGACGTCGAGGCCTGCCTGAAGAAGATCGGCTACCAAATCAAGGCGGGGGACATCGTCCTCCTCTGGACGGGGACGGACGAGAAGCGGCCGGACCCCAACTACCCCGAGCTGCACCCGGGCATGAGCATCGAGGCGACCGAGTACCTCCTGGACCGGGGGGTCCGGATCATCGGCATCGACGCCTTCGGCTACGACCGCCCCTTCAGCTTCCAGATCCCCGAGTTCAAGGCGGGGAACCGCCGGGCCCTCATGCCCTGCCACCACATCCTGGGGCGCCGGCGCGAGTACCTCCAGATCGAGCAGATGGCCAACTTCGGGAAGATCCCCAGGGCGCACGGCTTCAAGATCGCCTGCTTCCCGATCAACGTCGAGAAGGCGTCCGGCGCGTGGGTGCGGCCGGTGGCGATCGTGGACGACGGCAGGTGAGAGGATAGGGACGGGCCATGGACTTCAGCCTCACCGAAACCCAGCTTTCGCTCCAGCGGCTGGCGCACGAGTTCGCCGAGAAGGAGATCCGCCCCGTCGCCCGGGAGCGGGAGCGGATCCGGGACCCGAAGGAGCGCTTCCCCTGGGAGATCCTCGAGAAGGGCAGCCGGCTCGGGCTGCGGACGCTCTCCTTGCCGGAGGAGAGGGGCGGGGCCGGGGCGACCATCCTCGACTTGTGCGTCGTGGGGGAGGAGCTGGCCTGGGGCGACCTGGGCGTGGCCGTCACCTTCGACCAGACCTGGAAGATCAGCCACTTCCTCGACCGCATGTGGAATGAGGAGCAGCGCGGCCGCTTCCTCCAGGCCTTCCTCGAGGATCACCGCTTCCACCTCGCCGTGGGGATGACCGAGCCGGACGCCGGCTCGGAGAACTTCATCCCCGCCGACCGGGCGGACCACGGCGTCCGGCTGCGGGCGGTCCGGGACGGCGACGGCTGGGTCCTGAACGGGATGAAGCACTTCATCAGCAATGGGGGGATCGCGAAGCTCTACGTCCTCGTCACGCGGACGGACCCCAAGGTAGCGGCCTTGAAGGGGATGACCTACTTCATGGTCGCCCCGGGCACGAAGGGGTTCACCATCGGCGAGGTCCACGACAAGATGGGCCAGCGCCTCTCCCAGAACGCCGAGCTCATCTTCGAGAACTGCCGCGTCCCGGACAGGGACCGGATCACCGAGGTGGGCGGCGGGGCCAGGGCCCGCGCGGGCTCTTTCTCGCGCGGTTCGGTCATCGAGTCCGCGGCGACGGCCCTGGGGCCGGCCCGGGCGGCCTACGAGGACGCTGTCGAGTACGCCAAGAACCGCGTCCAGGGCGGCAAGCCCATCATCCAGCACCAGGCGATCGGCTTCGCGCTGGCCGACTGCTACATCGAGTACGTCTCCGCGCGCCAGACCCTGCACTACGCCGCCTGGATGGCCATGAAGGACGAGGGCTACGACCCCAAGCTCGGCTACATGGCGAAGGCCTACGCCTCGGAGGCCTGCTTCCGCATCGCCAAGCGCGCCCTGGAGGTCTGGGGCGGGATGGGCTACATGACCGAGGCCCCGATGGAGAAATACCTGCGCGACGTGACGAGCTTCCTGCACTCGGCGGGCACGAACGAGGCCCAGCACGTCCGCTCGATGCCGTATCTTTAGGCGGGGGAGCCGGAGGGGACAAAGGGCGCCCTGCGGGGGTTTTCTCCGCGCGCGTGGCCGTTCGATGGTCCGCGGGCCTGGGGATCTGGGGAAAGATGGCGGGTTTCGCCGCGTCATGCCTCTCTAGCGAAGGGGGACGGCCATGAAGCCTTTGCGGGTGTGGTTGGGAGCACTGATGTGCCTTCTGTTCGTTGCGGCGGGGGCCTGGCCCGCTCTCGGGGCTCCGAAGAAGCTGACCCCGATCAAGGTGACCCTCGCGAATCCCATTTTCAACCCCGGCATCTCGTTCCTCTGGATCGGCAGCTTCATGGGCTGGTTCGAGGAAGAGGGGGTGGACGCCCAGTTCGTCGGTGCCCAGGGCGAGGGCCAGTCGCTGGGGTGGGCGGTGGCCGGACGGACGGACATCGCCATGCCCCGGCCCTTCCCGATCCTGTTCCGGGCGGCCCGGGGCGAGGACGTGGGGGTGACAGGGGTGTACGTGTTCAACAACCAGCCGATTTATGAAGGGGTCGCCGTGCCGCCGAACAGCCCTATCAAGACGCTCTGCGACCTCAAGGGGAAGAAGGTCGGTATCCTGGCTCCCAACGACGCAGGCATCGCCTTCGTCGCCCGCGCCCTCAAGGACTGCGGCCTGAAGGCCCAGGACGTGACCTTCCTCCCCACGGGGGTGGCCGACAAGTCCGCCGCCGCCATGAGGCTGGGGCGGGTGGACGCCTGGGCGTCGGTGGATGTCCAATTCTCGCTCGCCAAGGCGCGGGGCTTCGAGTTCCGAGTGATCCCCTACGGGAATTTCCTCGGCGATCTGTTCGGAAATACCATATGGGTCAACCGGCAGTATTTCGGGAACAACCGCGGGGCAGTTGTCGGCTTCCTCAGGGGCCTGGCCAAGGGGAGCATTTTTTTCTACAGTAATCTCGACGCGGCCCTCGAGATCCACTGGGTGCTCTACCCCGAATCCCTCCCCAAGGGGATGAGCAAGGAAAACGCGACCAAGCTCTTCCGGCAGGTGCTGGAGTCACGCGCCCCCAAGCTCCGGAAGGACAAGAACGCCACGCGCTTCGGTGAGTTCTCTCCGAAGAAATGGGAGGCGTACGTCCGGTTCCTCGGCCTCGAGAAAGAGCTCCCGGTGGGCAAGGTGAACGCGCTTTGGACGAACGATCTGATCTCCGAGGTGAACAACTTCGACCCCAAGGAGGTCGAGAATCAGGCCAGGAAATTCAACTTCGAGGCCGAGCTCAAGAAATTCAAGGCCCGCATGGCGGCAAGGGGCAAATAGGCGGGCGGCGGCTCAAGGGCGGCGGGGAGGATCGCGTCATGATCGGCGAAGGAATCCGGGGGGCGCTCCAGGAGGCGCGGCTGGATCCAGCGGGCTTCCTCCGCGCCCACCGCAGGTACGTGGTGTTCCCGATCTCGTTCGTGATCTTCGTGGGCGCGTGGGAATGGTTCGTGCGCGCCTTCGAAGTTCCCTCGTTCATCCTGCCCGCACCCTCGGCGGTGGGGGTGGCCCTCCTGCAGGGCCTCTTCTTTCTCGGGGCGGGAGGAGGGGTGGGCTCCGTCGACTTCTTCGGGGCCATGCAGAACAGCTACTACCTGCACATCGCCCACACCTTCATCGAGGCTCTCATCGGGTTCCTGATCGGGAGCTTCATCGGCTTCGGGCTCGGGCTCCTCTTCATGCAGTCGGAGGTCATCGAGGAGATCGTCCTCCCCTACGTCGTGGCGTTCCAGACCCTGCCCAAGCTGGCGATCGCCCCCCTGTTCGTGATCTGGTTCGGCTACGAGATCGAGTCGAAGGTGCTGCTGGCGGGGCTGGTGGCCTTCTTCCCGCTGCTGGTCAACACGATGGTCGGCCTCAAGTCCGCCCAGGCCGATCAGCTGGACCTGCTGCGCTCCCTCTCGGCCTCGCGCTGGCAGATGTTCTGGAAGCTCCAGTTCCCGAACGCCATGCCCTTCATCTTCGCGGGCATCGAGCTCGCCGTCGTCTTCAGCCTGCTGGGGGCGCTCCTGGGCGAGTTCGTGGGCGCGGGCCAGTGCATGTGGGGGGGGAGGGGGCAGTGCGGGCTGGGCGTCCTCCTCATGCAGATGAGCTTCAGCAGCGACACCACCGGCACCTTCGCCGTCCTGATCATCCTGGCGGTGATGGGGGTGGCGATGCACAGGGCGGTCAAGGTCCTGAGGCGGAAGGTCTTGTTCTGGTCGCCCGAAACCAGCCGGACTTTCGGGACGTAGAGCAGGGGATTTTGCAGCCTGCGCGCCGTCCCGCCGGGGAGGGAGTGGGATCCTCCGGGCGGGGCGGGCCAATCATGGGAAAGGAGGGAAACGATGAAGCTCGTGCGAAAAGCCGGAACCGCGCTGTTGGCCGCTTGCCTGGCCCTGGCGCTGGCCTCTCCCGTTCAGGCCCAGCCCAAGTCCATCACCCTGAGCGCGGGCGCCATCGGCCAGAACTGGTACATGCTGGCCGCGCTGCTGGGCGAGAACCTGAAGAAGATGTACGGCGGCACCCAGATCACGGTCATGGCGGGCGGCGGGGTCGCGAACGTCAACCTGCTGGACCAGGGGACCATCGACTTCGGCCTCACCTCGACCGATCTGTACGTAGCCGCCCTCAAGGGGGCCGCTCCCTACAAGAAGCCGCACAAGAGCGTTCTGGGCGTGGCGAATATACAATCGGTGAGCGTCTACTACTTCATGGTCGACAAGGCAAAGGGCATAAAGTCGATCAAGGAGTACGCGGAGAAGAAGATGCCCCTGCGGTTCTGCACCTTCCGCAAGGCCGGCCCCCCCGCCGTCTCGGCGCTGCGCCTCTTCGAGGAGTACGGCGTCAAGGAGGCGGACATCTCCGCGTGGGGCGGGAAGATCAACTACATGGATTGGGCGAACTGCGTCTCCCTCGCGCGCGACGGCCATGTGGACGCCATCATCGGGGGGACAGGCCTGCCCTCGCCCTTCCACGCTGAGGTGGCGAGCGCCCGCAGCGTGGACCTGCTGCCCGTTCCCGGGCCGATGATCAAGAAGATGGTCGATAAGTACGGCTACATTCCCGTGACCATCCCCAAGGGGACCTACAACGTCGCGAAGGAAGACCTCCCGTCGTTCGGGTGGTCGGGCTACATCCTGACCCGGGCACAAACCCCGGCCCAGATCGTGTACGACATGACGAAGAGCCTCTACGAGAACGCCGGTCGCATCCGGAAGCTGCATTCCTCACTGGCCAGCTATGACGTGAAGAAGCTGATTTCCGACGTCCCCGGGCCCTTCCATCCGGGCGCGGTCCGCTTCTACAAGGAGAAGGGTCTGCTGAAGTAGCTGCAAGGGCCCAGACTGCCAATCGTCATCGGGGGAAGGGATGCGGAAGCGTCTCGCGGGGGTCGCTGTTGTCATTTCGATCGCGCTCTCGCTGTTCCATCTGTATACCGGCTACTTCGGCGTGCTCGTGGCGCTGCTGCAGCGTTCCGTCCATCTCCTGCTCACGATGGTGCTGGTGTTCCTGCTCTACCCGGCGTCCAAGCGCCATGAGGACCACCCCGCCGTGGTGGCGCTGGATGTGCTGCTCGCGCTGGGCTCCGTCGTCTGTATCGGTTACGTCGCCGGCAACTACGACTACGTCGTGAACCGGGAGGGATTGGCGAGCCCCGTCTCGGATGGCGAGCTTCTCCTCGGGATGGCGACATTCGCCCTGATCCTGGAGGGCCTCCGGCGGGTGGCGGGCTGGCCCCTCGTGCTGGTAACCCTGAGCGCGCTGGTCTACACCTGGGCGGGGCCCTACCTGCCCGGGCTCTTGGCGCACCGCGGGTGGAGCTGGAGGCTCATCGTCGCCTCCATGTACCTGGATCAGGACGCCATCTTCGGGGTGCCCCTGGGCGTCTCGGCCACCTACGCGGCGCTGTTCATCCTCTTTGGCTCGTTCCTGAACATCACGGGGGCGGGCAGGTTCTTTATCGACCTGGCGTGCTCCGTCGCGGGAGGGACCCGCGGGGGACCGGCGAAGATCGCTGTGCTCTCGAGCGCGCTCTTCGGCTCGGTCTCGGGCTCCCCGGTCGCCAACGTGTACGGGACGGGGAGCTTCACCATCCCCATGATGATCCGCCTGGGCTACAAGCGGGCGTTCTCCGCGGCGGTCGAGGCGGCCGCTTCCACCGGAGGGGCCATCATGCCCCCCGTCATGGGGGCGGTCGCGTTCCTCATGGCGGACATCACGGGCATCCCCTACGCGTCCATCGCCCTGTCCGCGGCCCTCCCGGCCGTCCTCTATTATTTCGCCGTCGGCCTGATGGTCCATTATGAGGCGGTGAAGGAGGACTTGAAAGGCCTCCCTCCGGAGGAGATCCCGAGCGGCCGCCAGGTGATGCGCAACCTATACCTCGCCATTCCTCTGGTCGGGCTCGTCTACACCTTGTCATCGGGATTTACGGCTTTCCGGGCCGCCTTCATCGCGGTGGTGCTGTCCATCGCGGTGAGCTTCATCCGCAAGGAAACCCGCCTGACGCCGGGCAAGGCCCTGGAGGCGCTCGACCAGGGCGGGAAAGACATGGTGCTGATCGCCCTGACGACGGCCGCCTCCGGCATCATCATCGGTATGGTTGCTCTGACCGGCCTCGCCCTGCGCTTCACCTCGCTCGTCCTCTCCTTCTCCGGCGCGGGGCTCATCTTCCCCATGGGGCTGACGATGGTGGCTTGCCTGATCCTGGGGATGGGCATGCCCGCGGCCCCGGCCTACATCATCGTGGCGGCGCTGGCCATTCCGTCCCTGATCGAACTAGGCGTCTCCACGCTGGCGGCGCACATGTTCGCCTTCTATTTCGCCGTCCTCTCGAACGTGACCCCGCCGGTCGCGATGGCCGCCTACGCCGCGGCGAGCATCGCGGGGAGCCCCATGCTCCGCACGGGAATGATCGCCTCCAAGCTGGCCTTCACCGGCTTTCTGGTCCCGTTCCTCTTCGTGTATGGCCCCGCGCTGCTTCTCAAGGGAAGCGTCCCGGAGATCATTTGGGCCTCCCTGACGTCAGTCCTGGGAGTGATATGCCTGGCCTCCGGGCTGCAAGGGTGGATGCTGGGTCCGGCGACGTGGCTGGAGCGGGCGATCCTGGTCGGGGCCGCGTTCGCCCTGATCAAGCCGGGCCTGGTCACCGATGCGCTGGGGCTGGCCGGCTTCGCCCTGGTCTATGCCTTGCAGTGGATGAGGTTCAAGGGAAAGCGAGCCGCATGAGCCTTCAGCGCCCGGGAAGGGGAGCCCGGGCCGACCGGCGGGAACCGCTGTGATGAACCCCTGCATCACGCTGGAAGAAGTCGAGAAGATCTACCTCACCACCCGGCGCGAGAAGGTCTACGCCCTGGCCCCGGTCAGCCTGGAGGTGGGGGTGGGCGAGTTCGTCAGCGTGGTGGGGCCGAGCGGCTGCGGGAAGAGCACCCTCCTCAAGATCCTGGGGGGCCTCCTCCCCCGGTCGTCGGGGAAGGTGTCGATCATGGGCACCCCGATCGAGGGCCCCCGCGGCGACGTGGGCATCGTCTTCCAGGATCCCGTCCTGCTGGGCTGGCGGACGGTGCTCCAGAACACCCTGCTCCCCGCCGAGATCCTGCGCCTCGACCGGAGGGCCTCGGAGGCGCGCGCGCGTGATCTGATCAAGCTGGTCGGCCTCGATGGGTTCGAGGACAAGTACCCGATGGAGCTCTCGGGAGGCATGCGCCAGCGCAACGCGATCATCCGGGCGCTCATCCACGATCCCGCCGTGCTCCTGATGGATGAGCCGTTCGGGGCGCTCGACGCCATGACCCGCGAGCAGATGAACCTGGAGCTCCAGCGCATCTGGCTCGAGAGCCGGAAGACCGTCTTTTTCATCACCCACAGCATCCCCGAGGCGGTCTTCCTCGCCGACCGCGTCGTCGTGATGACGGCGCGGCCCGGGCGGATCCGCGAGGTCATCCCCGTCGGCCTTCCCCGCCCGCGCTCCATGGCCACCATGGGGGATCCCAAGTTCGTGGAATACAACCAGCGCATCCGGCGCCTGCTCTACTCGGAGGGGAGCCTGGACTAATCCGGGGCGGCGACGCCCCCAGGGGAGAACGAATGGACAAGCTCATCATCACCACCTGCGCAGCGGACACCTCGATGCACGCCGGCGTTCCCCCCCGCTTCAAGGAGTCGGAGCCCCTCGCCGTCTCCGTCGAGAAGGCTTGGAAGGCGGGGGCCGCCATCGCCCACATCCACGCCCCCCCGGCCGACTTCAAGGCGTGGGAGAGCCACTCCAAGGCCATCCGCGGCCGGTCGGGCGTCATGCTCCAGTACGGGATCTCCACCCAGACCCTGGACCAGCGCCGCGAGGTGGTGAAGAACCGGCCCGAGATGATGTCGGTGGCGGCCGGGGCCCACAACATGGCCTTCCTGGAGCGGGACATGATGATGCTCCACCCCCGCCAGGAGATCGCCGACATGATGCGCCTGTGCGCGGACTACGGGGTGAAGCCCGAGTTCGAGGTCTTTTCGATAGGCGAGCTCTGGCTGATCGACGACGTGATGCAGAAAGGTCTCCTCAAGCCTCCCGTCCTCATGACCTGCTTCTTCGGCCGGCCCGGCGGGGCGTGGTCCCCTCCCACGATGAAGGAGTTCCTGCACCGGGTGGAGGCGCTCCCGCCGCACGCGGTATATGTCACGAGCTGCACCGGCCCCACCCACATCGCGCTGGAGACCATGGCCGTCATGCAGGGCGGCCACGTCCGCGTGGGGACGGAGGACGAGCCCTATCTCTACCCTGGCGTGCTGGGAGACAACGTGGACCACGTCTCCCGCATCGCCCGCATCGCGAAGGAAGTGGGCCGGGAGGTCGCCTCGGTGGAAGAGGCCCGGGCGAAGCTCCAGATCCCGGCCCGGTGACGGGCCGCGGGGAGCGGCGGAGGACCTGAAGCGGGCGCGCCTTCGCGCGGAATCATTCTGGGAGGATCGGAAAGTGCCGAAGATGAGCGGAGCGGAATACGTGTCGCGGGCGCTGAAGGCGTACGGGGTGACCCATATCTTCTTCGTGCCCACCGTGCTGAGCCGGGCCCTCGCGGTGATGGATCTCGAGGGGACGGGCATCTCGCGCGTCATCACCCACGGCGAGAAGGCGGCCGTCTACATGGCCGACGGTTTCGCCCGGGCCTCCGGCCGCCCTGGGATCACCATGGCCCAGATCGTGGGCGGGCTGAACCTGGCCGCCGGCCTGCGGGACGCCCATCTGGCGGGCTCGCCGGTCATCGCCTTCACGGGCGGATACGACCCCATGTACCGCTACCGCCACGACTACCAGGAGGCGGAGGACTTCGACGCCTTCGAGAGCGTGACCAAGTTCAACGCCTATATCGACGACGTGCGGCGCTTCCCCGACCTCATCCGCCAGGCCTTCCGGACGGCCACGACGGGCAATCCGGGGCCGGTGCACCTGCGCCTCCGCGGCAAGCTCGGCCAGATCGAGGAGGAGGCGGCCGACCTCGAGGTCTTGGCCGAGGAGCAGTTCAGCCGCTACCCCCCCTTCCGGCCGGAGCCCCAGCCGGAGCACGTCCGGCAGGTGGCCAAGGCGCTGGCGGGGGCGAAGAAGCCCATCATCGTGGCGGGCGGCGGGGTGCGGAGCTCGGGCGCGAAGCGAGAGCTGGTGGAGCTGGCGGAGAAGCTCCAGATCCCGGTGGCCACCTCCCTGACCGGCAAGGAGCTCATCCCGGGCAACCATCCGCTCTCGCTCGGCGTGGTGGGGACCTACTCCCGCCGGAGCGCGAACGTGCTGGTGGGGCAGGCGGACCTGGTGTTCTTCGCCGGCACGCGGGCGGGAGGCATGACGACGCACACATGGCGCGTGCCGAAGATTGGAGTTCCCGCCGTCCAGCTGGACATCAACCCCGAGGATCTGGGGCGCAACTATCCCCTCCGGGGGAGCATCCTGGGGGACGCCAAGGTTTCGCTCCGCAAGCTCATCGAAGCGGCGGACGCCTCGACGGCGGCCTCCCGCAAGGAGTGGGTGGCCCACTGCCAGAAGATGGTGGCGGACTGGCGGGCGGAGTTCGCCCCCCTCTACCACTCGGACAGCTCCCCCATCCACCCCGTCCGCATCATCAAGGAGCTGAGCGACAACCTGCCTCCCGACGCCTTCGTGGTCTCGGACACCGGGCACTCGGGCATGTGGACCGGGGGTTACCTCGACCTCAACCACCCGGGCCAGGGCTACATCCGCTGCGCCGGGCACCTGGGGTGGGGCTTCCCGGCCACGCTCGGCGCCAAGTGCGCCCTGCCAGACCGGCCGGTGGTCCTCTTCTCGGGGGACGCGGGCTTCTGGTACCACATCGGGGAGCTCGAGACGGCCGTCCGCTGGAACATCAACGCGATCATCGTGGTGAACAACAACTGCGCCCAGAACCAGGAGACCAACATCTACTCCCGGGCCTACGGCGGGAAGCAGCAGGCGAACTCGCGCCAGCTCTGGACCTTCAAGCAGACGAACCTCTCCAAGGTGGCCGAGTCCATGGGCGCGGCGGCCATCCGCGTGGAGAAGCCGGGCGAGCTGAAGGGCGCCCTCCAGAAGGCCCTCTCCATCAAGGGCGGCCCCGTGGTGGTGGAGGTGGTTTCCGACATCGAGGCCCTGGCGCCGGGGGCTTACGCCGAGTAGGGCGGGGGGGGCCTCAGGGTGCCTCGTTCGGTTCGACCGGCTGGCCTTTGAGGAAGACCGCGCCGTGGAGCGGGACCTGCTGGACCACCAAGTTCTCCGCGAAGCAGCCCCCCTTGGCGTTCCGGACCAGGGCGGCTATCTTCGCGGCGGGCTCCTCCGAGTCGATGTCGAGGCGGGTGGAAACCCCCTTCCAAGTGGTCTTGACGGTGCCTTTGAGGACCGACCCGGAAAGCATGTAGTCGAACTCCACGTGGCAGCTGGCCTTTTTGACCTTCAGCTTCATCATGGACGCGTACCGCGCCACCTGGGTGAGCAGTCAGAAGCCGATGCCCATGGCGAGGTAGCTCATCGGCGGAGGGAACTTGTTGGTCCCGCCGATGTGCGGCGGCTCGTCCGAGTAGACCTCGAAGCCCCGGGACTTCCCCAGCTTGAGGTGGGCCTCCCCCTCGATGGTCTCGGCGTCGGCCACGAGGTGCATGGCGAACCCCTGGCGGGGCAGCTCCGGCTTGTCGGTGATGCGCTCGCCGGCGACGGTGCTTTGTTCGAAGGGGTTCAAGGGTTTTTCTTCCATCGTGGGATCTCCTGATGGCTGCCCGGGCGGCACAAGGCACCTGGCGTCAGCCGCAATTGGGGGCCGCCTCGATGGTATGGCCTTCCGGCGGATCCGGCAATGGGATTCGGCCGTCCCGCCCTGCGGAGTGTCTTCGCCTGGAGCCTGGGACGCGCGGGGAAAGGAGGCCGCACGGCTCCCTTGGTTCCACGAGCCCGTGATAGGATGGTTGACTCCTTTCCGAAGCGCGCCGCAGTTTGAGGAGAAACATGATCATCGATTTCCATGCGCATATCCTGCCGGAGACGTGCCTGGGCGTGATCCGCAGCGGCCGTTTCGCCCCGCACGTGACGGTTCAGCCTGGCAGGAAGAGGGGCGAGGAGGTCGTCGCGAACATCACCGTCCTCGGCAAGCGGACGGTCATGCGGAACCGGCTGCCGGAGGAGCTCATCAACCTCGACCTCCGCCTGACCCACATGCGGAACATGGGGGTGGACCGGCAGATCCTCTCCGCGATCACGAACATGACCTTCTACGGCCTCGACGCCGGGCTCAACCGGGAGATCTCGGCGATGTACAACGACGAGATCGCCGCCGTGGCGGAGAGGATGCCGGACAAGTTCCACTGCATGTGCAACGTGCCCCTTCAGGATCCCGGGGCGGCCGCGGCCGAGCTGGAGCGCTCGGTGAGGCGGGGCCACATCGGGGTGAAGATCGGCACGAACGTGGCAGGCGTCAACCTGAGCGACCCGGCGCTGGACGCCTTCTGGGCCCAGGCGGAGTCGCTGGACGTGCCGGTCTTCATCCACCCGGGGGACATCATCGGGGCCGGGGACCGGATGAAGGATTTCTACATGCACAACTTGATCGCCAACCCGCTCGACACCACCATCGCGGCGGCCTGCCTCATCTTCGGCGGGGTGCTCGACCGGTTCCCGAGGCTCAAGGTTGTCCTCGCCCACCTGGGCGGCTTCACCCCCTGGATCCGGGGGCGCTGGCAGCACGGCTACGGGGTGCGGGAGGAGACCCGCGTGCGAGGGGCCAAGGCCCCGGACGCTTACCTGGGGAAGCTGTACTACGACACCGTCATCCACAACGCGGACTGCCTGGAGTTCGCCGTGAAGACGCTCGGCGCGGACGCCATCCTCTACGGGACGGATTACCCCTGGGACGTGGGCCTCTTGGGCCGGGCGGCGGAGATTCCCGGCCTCTCCCGCTTGTCCAGGGGGGATCAGGAGAAGATACTCTCCGGCAACGCGAGGCGCGTTTACAAGATTTAGCTCCAGCCACCGGACCAGACAGGAGGCTTCCCGTGCGTCAACTCACCGAGCATCTGTACGCGGAGACGGCATACGACTGGGCGAACGTCGGAGCGGCGGTGACCGACCTGGGCCTCGTGCTGATCGACTGCCCGGTGCGCCCCTCCGACTCCCAGCACTGGCAGAAGGACATCCGGGCGCTCAGCCCGAAGGGCTTCAAGTACCTCATCGGGACGGACTATCACGGGGATCACACCACCGGCTCCGCCTTCGTCGGGGACGTGACCTTCATCGCTCCCCAGCGGGTGTACGAGGAGATTTCCCGCACCGCGGGCAAGCATCCCTTCGCCAAGGCCCTCTTCGTGAACACCCTCCGCGACCAGGGCCACACGAAGGAAGCGGACCAGATCGAGGCGGCGGTGGTGCCCGCCCCCCAGATCTGCTTCGAGGAAAGCATGATCCTCCATCTGCCGCCGCTGACCTTCGAGATCCGCCGGCTGGGGGGGCACTCGCCCGCCTGCAGCGTGGTCTACGTGCCCGAGGAGAACGTGCTCTTCTCGGGCGACGTGGTGATGGACAGCCCCACCCCCGGGATGAGGGACGCCAACGTCAGGCAGTGGCTCGCCGCGCTGGACTGGGTGGAGAAGCTGAACCCCAGCCGCATCGTCCCCGGCCACGGCGAGCTCTGCGGGGTGGAGGTCGTCCGCAAGCTCAGGAACTACCTCCAGGACATGGGCGGCGTCATGGAGAAAATCGTGCGCGCGGGCCGCTCGATGGAAGAGGCGATCAAGGATCCCGCGTTCGACAGGTTCTTCTGGGCCGACGCCACCAAGGGCGCGTTCTGGACCCAGGAGCGGAAGGAGACTTTCCGCAAGGGCCTGGAGACCGTCTACAAGGAAGCGAAGGCCGCCATGGCGGGCTGAGGGGAGCCGTCCGCATTCCCCGGATCAATTCTCCATAGCCGGAGGGGACGAGATGCAAGCGACGGAACGGAAGCTGGGCCGGGTGTTCCACCTGCGGTTCGAGGCGGGAGACGACTTCTACGGGGAGTTCAACCGCTTCCTGAAGGAGAAGAGCATCCGGGGGGGGTCGGTCTTCGTCTTCGGGGCGATGAACCAGATGGACATGATCTCCGGCTTCAAGAGCATGAAGGGCTACGACGTGGACCGCCGCCATTTCGGCGACTGGCGGGAGCTGGTGGGCCTGGGGAACATCTCCTGGCCGGACAAGCCCCCCGCGGCCCTCGGCGAGGGAGTGACCTGGACCGAGCCCCAGCCCTACGTCCACATCCACATGGCCATGAGCGGAGCGCCGGGGAGGAACGAAGAGGTGCTCACGGGGCACCTGAGCGGGGGGCTCGTGAAAGGGATGTTCGCCGACGTCTACGAGCTGGTCTAGGGGTTGTTCAAGCGCTGGGCATGAAGGCCAACTGAGGGGCGAAAAAAAGGCCGCCGCCGGTCCCCCGGCGGCGGCTGGGGCGTCAGGCGTTAATTCTTCGCGGACTTCTCCATGGGCAGCTCCGGCCGGTTGCCCCATTCGATCATCGATCCATCGTAGTTCTTGAGGTTGTTGTAGCCCAGGAGCTTGAGGGCCAGGTAATTGTGGGAGGCCCGCACGCCGGTCAGGCAGTAGATGACGATCTCCTTGTCCTTGCTCACGCCGGCCTTCGCGAAAAGCTTGGCGAGGGCGTCGGCGCTCTTGAAAACCTTGACCCCGCCCGAGGAAGCGAGCACCAGATCGGAGTCAACGTTCACCGACCCGGGGATCTTGCCTGCGCGCTTCACGCCACCACTGGCCACCGCGCCGGTCCACTCGCGGGCGCTCCGCGAATCCAGGAGCACGGTTGCGGGCTTTTTCATGCTCGCCTGGACATACTTGGCGTCCGCGACCTTGCTCTTGTCCGGCTTGGCCTTGTAGGCAGCGGCGGTGACCGGGGGGACTTCCTTGCTGATGGTGCGCTTCTCCTTGGCCCACTTGCTCATGCCGCCGTTCAGGACCCGGATCTTGGCATGGCCCAGGACGTCGGCCGTCCAGAACACGCGGGCCACTTCCCGAGATGCCGACTCGTCATAGAGGACCAGGGTGTCGGTGGGCTTGATTCCGAGCTTGCCGAAGATTTCCTCCATCTTCTCGACGGGCGCCATGAGCGCCGGGACGCCCCCCGCCGTGTACTGGGTGGACGGCCGGGGCATGGAGAGCGCCCCCGGGATGTGCCCGGCTTTATAGGCGTCCGCGGCTCGGACATCGACGATCTTAATCCCCGGCTGGCTCGCGAGCTTCGCCAGCTCCTCGGTCGAGATCAGAAGCTCCGGCCGGGCGTAGCCCGCCGCCGCGGCGGGCCCTGCCCACCCGATGATCGCGAACAGCGCCAGTGCGAGGATCCATCCTCTTTGCGTTCCTCTCGTCTTGCTCATCTTTATCTTCTCCTTATTTCGTGAGTTTCGGCGGCACCCGGGGGACCGCCACCTTGAGATTGGCCTTCGGATAGCGTGGATCGAGGTTCTCTTTCAGGAGGAACAAACCTTCGTTTCCGTGGCAGCCGTCGCACGTCTTGTTCTGGGGCGTGATCCGCTGGATGTTGTGCGGGAAAGTCGCCAGCCATGTGGGGTTGTCGTCGTAGTTGGGCAGCGCGTCGGGCACCTTGGCGCTCAGCATCTCCCTCGTCGTAGGGATGTGGCGGACGAGGTTGTAGGCGTAAGGACGGTCCTTCCGCTGGTTCAGGCCGATGCGGAAGTCCAGCTCGGGCTCTGCCCCTTTTCCCAGATGGCAGCCGTAGCAATTGGTGTACTTGACCGAGTGGCAGACGTTGCACTGCAGCTTGTCCCCGTGGACGTTGTGGGCCAAGAGGGGCGACTTGCCCGGAGCCGCCTGCGGGTGGCAATCCACGCAGCGCGGCTGGGTGGTGCGGTCCAGCCGGTAAGGATAGGCCGTTCCGTCGCCGTGGAGGTCCTTCACTTGGTGGCAGGCCATGCAATCCATCTTGGCCTTCTTCCAATGGACGTCGGCCGGCTGGTCCGTGTTCCAGCCGAAATAGTCGGCGCTGACCCGGCCGCTGTGACAGCCGTTGCAGGTGGATTCGGCGGGAGGCTTTTTCACGAAGAGGTGGCCGTTCAGGAGCCCGCCTCCGGCCGGCTTGGGCCAGCGCACGTGGCAGTCGCCGCAGCTCGCGTGGCAGGTGTGGCAGGCCTGCTGCACGATCGGGTGGACCTCCGGCCACTTGGCGCCGCTCTTGGCCTTCATGACCGTATCGTAGCCGCGGGTCGTGAAGTGGAGGGATGTCTTGTAGAGCTTCACGGTTTCCGCATGGCAGGTGCCGCATTGCTTCTCCATCGCCTCGGAAGGGCGGGAGATCCGCTTGGCGTGGGCCTTCTCCTTATCCGCCGCGGCGGGGTCGCCGCCGTGGCAATTGCTGCAGCCGAGCTTCCCGTGGGTCGACTGCACGAACTCGCTCTTCACGAGGAACCGCTCCCAGAGCTCCCCCGACCGGGGGATGGGGGCCGCTCAGCTCGATCCTTCCTCTTCGGCGGTTTCGGCAGGGGCCTGGACCAGCGCCTTGAGCTTGGCGGCGTCGGTATGGCACGCCACGCACTGGCCCGCGGCTTGACCCGTCTGGGGCCAGGCAAGCAGCAAGAAGGCTGCTAAGGGGAACCAGAACACTCGCCGCATCGGATGGTGCCCTCCCCGCGGAATGAATACCGGCCCTTGCATCACTCAACTCCTATGGGCCGATTTCGTCAGCGTCCTCCAACCGGCCTCCGGAGGACGGTGGAAAAGCTTCGGTAACGGGAGGGCCGGATCACAAAGAGCGGGAAGGGCCAGCTTCGTCACTTGAGTGAAAGCAATCCCCATGCCAGATATGCGAGCGAGTTATTATGTATTACAGTAATTAAAACAATTAGTTGTAAGGTTTATTGCTTTGCTGAGATAATGCCCTGGGGCAAAATGACAAACATGTACGCACATTGGGAAATTTTGGCGCACGGGAACTTGCGAAGCAGGCTAAGGCTGACTTTCCACCCCCGTGCATCAACCGAGCTTGGGTGACTCAGCTCTCCCCGCCGGCCATGCCCGCGAATCCCTGCGGCTAGCTACCTGCGCCCGTTGCGCAGTCCTCACGCGGGAACCAGGACGATCTTTCCCAAGAAATCCCCGCTGCGGGCGAGGGCATGGGCGGCCTCCGCGTCGGCGAAGGAGAAAGCCCGATCCACATAGATTTTCAATCGGTTCTGGCGTAGCAGCGGCACGAGGCGGCGGACGTACTCGGGCATTCTGGGGACGAGATTGACCCCCGTGATCCCGAAGACCTGCGCGTCCTTCGTCATCAGGGCGGGCACGGGCAGGGCGGCCGCTCCTTCCCCCCGCCCCGCGGCCATGACCACGATGCGGCCGTTCACGCAGAGGGCGTCGAGGTCTTTCCCGAGGTTCTCGCGCCCGGAGACTTCAACGATGACCTCCACCCCCCGGCCGCCCGTCAGCTCCTTGCAGCGGGCCGCGAAGTCCTCCGTGCGGTAGTTGATCACCACGTCCGCGCCCATGTCCCGGCAGAAGGCCGCCTTCTCGTCCGAGCTCGCCGTGGCGAATACGCGGCAGCCCGTCAGCTTGGCCAGCTGGATGGCCGCCATCCCGACGCCCCCGGCCCCTCCCTGGACGAGCACCGTCTCGCCCGGGCCCGCGTGCGCCTTGAAGAAGAGGGCGTTCCAGGCCGTCCGGAACGGCAGGGTGATCCCGGCGCCCTCTCGGTAGCTGTAGGGCTCGGGCAGCACGGCGGCGGTCCCCGCGTCCATCCGGACGAGCTCGGCGTAGGATCCTCCCGCGCAGCGGCCGAAGACGCGCTGCCCGGCGCGGAACTCCTTTACGCCCTCCCCCAGGCCCACCACCTCGCCCGCCGCCTCGAGGCCGGGGATATAGGGGAGCCCGCCCCCGGCGTGAACGTGAGTCCCCATCCGCGTGGCCACGTCGGAGGGGTTCACGCCCGCGGCGCCGAGCTTCACCAGCAGTTCGCCGGGCCCGGGCCGGGCATCTTCCACTTCGTCGAGGTGCATCGGGACATCCAAGCCCAACTGATGCACGCGCACTGCCTTCATCGCACAGATCCTCCCATTCGCGAGGCATTGAAGTCCGCTGCCACGGGGCCGCCGGGCGTCACTTTCCCGGCAGGCAGCTCTCTCCTTCGTCTCGTATGATACTTTCCTCCGGGCTTCTCGCGAGGACGACGGCCTCCGGCGGCTTGTGGCCGCTTTTTTCGCTCCGCCAGCAATGAAACCGGATGTTCGGGGGATACCCGTCCAGCTTCATGGATTCGTAGAAGGAGCCGGGGACCTCTCCGGGGCGGCAGGGGTTCGGGCTGGTCTCCTCTTGGACGGGAGCGGGGTCGAGCCGGCCGCTCTCAGGCCAGGAGGGATATCAGGGTCCGGATATCCGCGAGCTTCTCCAGGCCGGCCAGCTGCTCGATGACCGCCTCCGTCTTCACGGGGCCGAGGCGGGCGCCGGCGCAGTCGCGGAATTTGGCGCGCAGCTCCTCGTCCGTCAGCGGCCAGGCGGCGTTTCCGCGCGAGCCTTGCCTGCGCTTCTGGAGGGTGCGGCCGTCCCTCGTGCGGACGGTGACGAGGGCCGGCCGGCCGGTGCCCTGGGCCCATTCGAGGTTTTCGGCGACGCGGACGTGAATCCTTTTCATCAGGCCCTGGATATGGGAGTCGCTCACGGCGGCGTCGGTGAAGGTGCTCAAGCGCAGCTCTCCATCCACCATCAGGCGGGAGAGGATGTATTCGCCCGAGAACTTCCCCTCGAGCCCCGTCTTGGGCTGGTGGTAGCTCAAGTTGAGGACGTTCGGCTCGGGAAGCTCCACGTCGATGCGCTCGACATCCTCGGCGGCGAAGCCGGAACCTGCCATCAGGTCCCGCAGGGTATCGACCGCGGCATGGGCCGACATGCAGCAGGGATAGGGCTTGATGTTGTTTCCCGGGGACTCCAGAACGAAGGGCCGCCCCAACCCCTCCACGGCCTCTCCGATGCGGTGCTTCCCGGCCCCGCTGAAGGTGTCGCCGAAGCCGCTGGGAGCCTCCAGCACTTGGCGGTTGGCCGATATTCCGGCCGCGGCCAGGGCGGCCGAGCGGACGCCGGACTCGGCGGCGAGGCCGGCGTGCATGGGCTTCATCATCGTTCCGAAGTTGGCCCGGATCCCCGAGGCGTGCGAGGCGGCGCAGCCCAGGGCAACGCGCGTCCGCTCGACGTCGAGCCCACGGAGGCGGGCGGCGGCGGCCGTGGCCCCCATGGCGCCCAGCGCCGCGGTGGGGTGCCAGCCGTTGTAGTACAAGCCCATGTTCATCCCGGCCCCGAGCTTCGAAGAGACTTCGAAGCCGATGACGTAGGCTTCGAGCGCCTCTCCGCCGGATGCTCCCTGGGCCTCGGCCTGGGCCAGGACCGCGGGTAGGACGCCCACGCTGGCGTGGCCGTTGAGCGACCAGTTCGAGTCGTCGAAGTCGAGGGCGTGCCCCTGGGCGCCGTTGGCCAGGGCGGCCAAGGGCGGGGAGGTCTTGAGCCCGGCCGCCAGGATGGTCGCATCGCCGGCGGCTCCCATGCCGCGGACATACTCGACGATCGTCCGCCCCACCGGCTCCGAGGCGCCCGCCACGGTGACGCCCAAGGTGTCCAGGATCGCCCGCTTCGCCGAGGCGATCACCGCGTCCGGAATGCGCTCCAGACGGGTCGTCACTATGAACTCCGCCATCCGCTCGGTCGCGTTCATCTCAGTTCACCCCAACGGTGTGAGCGGGATCGAAAATCCGCTCGGATCGAATGATGATTGCCCGGACGATCCTGGAATGATTCCAGTCTCCCGTGCGGCGCTCGCTCCGGATGGGACGTGCCGGCCAGCGGCCCTCTCTGGGCCGCCGATATTGACGCTCCCGCCGCGGCGGCGTAAGAATATATTATAACTCCTGCGGCTTTTTTTGGCTGGGTGATCCTCCCGCACCGTTTCTCCCGGGAGGGGTGAATCCCCAGTGGCGTCCACCACGAACGATCATCTGGAGGGAGGCGAAATGAGGTCCCCAGCCCGAACCGCCTTGCTCGCCTGTGCGGCATTCTCCTTGGCCCTGAGCCTGGGTGCTTCCCCCGCCGCCTCGGCACAGAAGAAGGTGATTTTCACTGCGGGTGCCGACGCCCAGAGCCTCGACCCGTCCCTTCACCCCACCGGGACGTATGACGCCTTGGTCCACGTGGACCTTTACGACACCCTGGTGTTCCAGACGCCGGATGGGAAGATCGAGCCGAATCTCGCCACCTCCTGGAAATTCAAGGACGACACCACCCTGGTGTTCACCCTCCGCAAGGGCGTCCGGTACCATGACGGGACGCCCTTCAAGGCGGAGGACGTGAAGTTCAACTTCGAGCGCGTCATCAACAACAAGGCCGCCCGCTGGGCCGGCTACATCCGGATGATCAAATCCGTCAAGGTGCTCGACGACCAGACGGTTGAGATCAAGCTCAAGAACCCCTACGGCCCCATCCTGGCGAACCTGGCCATCCCGGTGGCGGCGATGGCCAGCCCGGCGGCCGTCAAGAAGCACGGCAAGGACTTCCGCCGCCGTCCCGTGGGGACGGGGCCCTTCATCTTCAAGAAATGGGAGCCGGGCGAGTACATGCAGTTCGAGGCCAATCCCAACTATTGGGGCGGCAGACCCGCCATCGATCAACTGGAGTTCCGCGTGATCCCCGAGGACACCACGCGGGTGCTCCAGCTCCGGGCCGGCCAGTCCCATTTGGCGATGTACCTGCCTCCCGCGCAGATGCAGGAGGTGGAGAAGGATCCAAAGCTGGACCTGGTGAGCGCGCCTTTGTTCCGGGTCGTGTATATCGGGATGAACAACCTGATCAAGCCCTTCGACAATCCGCTCGTCCGCCGGGCCATGAACTACGCCATCGACACCCAGGTCATCGTGGACAAGCTGATGATGAAGACGGGCAAGCATCTCCGGGGGCCCTTCGGGCCAGCCACCTGGGGGTACGACCCCGAATTCGAAAAGATGGGCTACAGCTACGACCCTGAGAAAGCCAAGAGGCTTCTCAAGGAGGCAGGCTTCCCCAGCGGCTTCGAGACCGATCTCTGGCATCCCACGGGGAAGTACACCGCCGACAAGATCGCCGCCGAGGCCATCCAGGCCCAGCTGGCGAAGGTGGGCGTCAAGGCGAAGCTCCGGACGGGAGACTGGGGCTTGGTCGCCCCGACCATCCGCAACGGCAAGGCGCCGGTCTACTTCTACGGCTGGGGCGTGATGTCGGGCGACGCCGACATGGCCATGTACTTCAAGTTCCACTCTTCCATGTGGGGCGCCCAGGGCAACTACGACCGCTACAAGAACCCTGTGGTTGACAAGCTGCTCGAGCAGGCCCGCTCGACGGTCGACGCCGGGAAGCGCAAGGCGCTCTACAAGGAAGCGGTCAAGGTCGTCATCCAGGACGCGCCCTGGGTCTTCCTGAAGCAGGAGGTGATGCTGGTCGGGAAGTCGAAGAAGCTGCACGGCGTGATCTTGCATCCGTCCGAGCGCGTTTATTTCCACAAGGCGCGCCTGGACGACTGATCAATCCTCTGCGGCGAGGGGCGCCCTAGATCCGCTTCAGGCGCGGGTCTAGGGCGTCCCGGAGCCCGTCCCCCAGCAGGTTGAACGAGAGAACCACCATCATCAGGGCCGAGCCCGGAATGGTGAGCAGATGGGGCGCGAGCGCCATGTAGCTCCGCGCGTCGGCCAGCATGGCTCCCCATTCCGGGGTGGGCGGCGTCACCCCGATGCCGAGGAAGCTCAAGCCGGACGCCACGCGGATGGAAGTGGCCATCAGGAAGGTGGATTGCACCACGATGGGCCCCAGCGTCCCGGGGAAGATGTGGTGGAGCAAGATGCGCCGGTGGCCGTTGCCGATGGCCCGCGCTGCTTCCACGAACTCGGTCTCCTTCAGGGCGAGCACGGAGCTGCGCACGAGCCGGGCGAAGGTGGGGACGGAGAAGAGGCCCACCGCCAGCATGATGTTCTGCGTTCCGCTGCCGACGATGGCGATGAGGAGGATGGCCAGCAAGATTCGGGGGAAGGTGAGCGCCACGTCCACCACCCGCATGATGGCATTGTCGAGCGTGCCTCCGAAATAGCCTCCGACGAGCCCCAGCAGGATCCCCCCCACGGCCCCGATCAGCACCGCCACGACCCCGATGACCAGCGAAGTGCGGGCTCCGAAGATGATCCGGCTCAGGACATCCCGCCCGAAGTGGTCCGTCCCGAGCCAATGGGCGAGCGACGGCTTTTTCAGGGTGGCGTGCAGATTGGTTTCGAGGGGATCGTAGGGCGAGAGCAAGGGTGCCAGGAGGGCGGCGAGGATGAAGATCAAGATGCACACGCCCCCGGCGAGAGCCACCCGGTGGCGGCAAAGGCGGTTCCAGCCGACGGCCCACAAGCCAAGCGAGGGCTCCGCTTCTTCCTGCGGGGGGGCAGCGGCCGCCTCAAGCGCCCGGCTCACCGGCCTCCCCTCCCGACGCGGATCCGCGGGTTGATCACGGCGTACAGGAGGTCCACGGCCAGGTTCACGAGGGCGAAGCTCAGCGCGAAGACGAGGAGCGAGCCTTGGACCACCGGGTAGTCTCGCAGCTTGATGGCGTCCACGATGAGCCGTCCGAGGCCCGGCCAGGCGAAGACGGACTCGGTGATGACCGATCCGCCGAGCAGGTAGCCGGACTGGAGGCCGATGACGGTCACCACGGGCAGGAGGGCGTTTCTCAAGGCGTGGACGTAGTGGACCGCCGGATCCGCCAGGCCCTTTGCCCGGGCGGTGATGATGTACTCGCTGTGGATGATCTCCAGCATCGAATTGCGCGTCATGCGTGCCACGAGGCCGGCCGCCGTCGCCCCGAGGGTGAAGACGGGCATGACCAGATGAGCCACCGTGCCCTTGCCTCCCGCGGGAAGCCAGCCGAGCTGAACCGAAAAAAACCAGATGAGGATGAGGCCGAGCCAGAAGGAGGGCATGGAGATTCCGAGGAGCGCCCCCGTCATGCTGCCGTAGTCGAACTTGGAGTAGGGACGCGTGGCTGAGATCACCCCGGCGATGAGGCCCAGCAAGGTGGCGAGGAGCATGGACCATAGCGCGAGGTGGAGGGTGTTGATGAAGCGCGCGAGCACTTCGTCCAGCACCGGCCGGTCGGATCGGATGGAGCGGCCCAAGTCCCCCCGCGCCAGGCGGCGGAGGAAAACGAGGTATTGGACATGGATGGGCTTGTCCAGGCCGTACTCGCGGCGGATTTCCTCGACGTACTCCGGGGTGGCGTACTCCCCGGCCAGGGCCTCGGCGGGGTCTCCCGGGATCAGGCGGATGGAGAGGAAGATGACGAGCGAAACGCCGAAGAGGACGGGCGCGAGCCAAAGCAGCCGTTTGAGGACATAGATGGCCACGACCCACCTCGCACGCTGGCTGACGTGTTGGGGATTTCAGGATGCCCGGGTTCACCCGGACCGTCAATCTGGACGCGCGCGGAGGGAGGTCCGCGGGCTTCCCCGGCTCCTCTTTCTGCGCCGCGTCCCCCCGGGAATGGGCGGCCCGATTTTTGTCGGGATGTCCCCTCCCTCCTTCCAGGGGGCGGATCCGGGGCGGAGAAGCGCGCGCGGAGGACGGGCAGCGTTGACATTGGCCGCCGCGGGGCCGAACATACGGTTGTCACAAACCGCGTAATGATCCGCTTTCCGGGTGTGTGGGGCTTTCCATTTCGAGATGGGAGGAACACGGCCATGGCGCCTGAAACGCGCGAGGAGCGGGTCCGCCGGATCACCGAGAGGATTCACCGAGACCGGGGCTTCGTCTATGACGTGCTGGGTTTTGGCGCGCAGTTGGACCCCGACTACTTCGAGGTGTACGCCCAGATGCATTGGGGTTTCTTCAAGGAGGAGCCGCGCCACCTGGATCCCAAGACCCGGGAATTGATCGAGCTGGGGATCCTGGCGTTCAAGGGGATGAAGCACGAGGTCTATACTCACGCGAAGAAGGCCCTGCGCTTGGGGGCCACCATGGAGGAAGTCCTGGAGGCGTTCGAGGTGGCGAGCATCGGCGGGGGCGCCCCCGTGCTCATGGAGGGCCTCTACGCACTGAAACGGATCGCGGACGAGCAGGCGCAAGGGAAGGGCAAGGCGTGAGGTTGCGCGCCGCATGACGACTTGTGAGCCGGCGGGCGCGAGATGTCCCGAATCCCAGGAGTCCCGGAGGAGGAAGCCGGGGGCGGTATGAAGCGCTTTTACGCGAGCGCCGAGAAGATGCTCGGGGCGGGTCCCCAACTCCTGGCGGGTGATGGCCCACGCGCCCTACGCCGCGCGGGTGCTGCTTCCCTTCACGGTGACCCTGATGCGGGAAGGGCTCGGGTCTGTCCTGAAGACGAAGCTCAAGGAGATGGCCGTCATCAAGACGAGCCAGGTGAACGGGTGCAACTACTGACTCGCCCACAACACGGCGCTCGGCCGGGCGGCCGGGATCACGGACGAGCAGATCCAGGTCATCGGCACGGACCGCTACATGGATTCGCCGCTCCTCTCTCCCCGGGAGAAGGCCGCAGTCCTCTGGGCCGGGCACGTCACCCGGAACACGGCCAAGTCGCGGGATGACGTGTTCGCGGAGGTGAGCCGGCGTTTCTCGCGGCCCGAACTCGTCGAGCTGACCATGGTGATCACCTACTTCAACATGCGGAACCGGTTTCAGGACTCCCTCCGGATACCGCTCGAGGCGCAGGAGAGCATCGACCGCGCCAAGGACAGCCGACGGCAGGACGCGGGGGACCTGGTGCGCTATCTCTCCGGCCTCGTGGAGAGCTGGCCCCGGACGTTCCCCGGGCCGGCGGAATAGGGCGGGGCCCGGGACGGGCCAAGGGGGCTGGATGGGCGGGAAGCGGTTGGGGATCGCGGTAGTCGGGTCCGGCCGGATCGGCACCCTCCGGGCGGGGATGGCGGCTTCCCATCCCTCGGTGGATTTCCTCGCCGTCTCCGACAAGGACCCGGTTCGGGCTTCCGTCCTGGCGGAGAGCGTGGCCGCGAATTTCAGCTCGGGCGACAACCTGGAGGTCATCTCCCGGCCCGAGGTGAACGCGGTCATCGTCTCCAGCAGCGAGCCCGAGCACGCCCTCCCCGTGATCCAGGCCCTGGAGGCGGGGAAGCCCGTGCTGGTGGAGAAGCCCATCGCCCTTCGCCTCCGGGACGCCGACGAGATGCTCGCCGCCGCCAAACGTACCGGCGTGGACCTCCGGGTGGGCTACAGCATCCGCTTCCAGCGCCGCTACCTCCTGACGAAAGATCAGATCGCGCAGGGCAAGCTCGGGCGGATCGTCGGCGGGACGGGAAGGCTCTACAACACCCGGGCGCACGGCGTCCAAATTCTCAAGCGCTCCCTCGACGCCACCTTTGTCCGGGACGCCCTGACCTATCTCGTGGACCTCTTCGGCTGGTACCTGGAGGGGAACCTCCCCGTGGAGGTTTATGCGCGGAGCCACGGAGTGGTGTACCGGGGCTTAGGCTACGAGGCGGACGAGGTCACCTGGGCCATCGTGACTTTCGCCGACGGGGCCTCGGTGAGCCTCGGGGTGGGCTATGCGCTCCCTCCGAAGTACCCCATCCACGGAAGGGCGGTGCGGGTGGAGGTCCTGGGGGAGAAGGGAGTGGCGCTCCTCGACGAGGACCACAAGGAGAACATCCTCTACACGGAGGAGGGGTTCCCGCACGCCTACGTGCCGGGCATCGGCCTGGAGATGGTCTTCCTGACCAGCAACGCCTCGGGGAACGCGGCCCTCGGGGGCTATTGGGGGCCCCTCGGGGAGGAGACGCGCTCCTGGCTCGACCACCTCGCGACGGGGAGGCCGTGCCCCCACACGACGGCCGCGCAAGCCCGGCAGACGCTCGAGGTCACGATGGCGATCGAGCGCTCCGCCCGGGCCGGGAAGGCGGTGAGGCTGCCGCTCTCGGACGAGGCGTAAGGCGGGCGGGAGGGGAGCGGTGAGGAACAAGCAGATCGGGATCGCGGTCGTCGGCTCGGGGCGGATCGGCACGCTCCGGGCCCACATGGCGGCCCGGCATCCCTCGGTCCGCTTTCTCGCCGTCTCGGACAAGGACCCGGCGCGCGCCTCCGCCTTGGCCGAGAGCGTCGCGGCGAACTTCTCCTCGGGGGACAACGAGGAGGTCGTCTCCCGCCCGGAGGTGGACGCCGTCTTCGTCTCCACCCCGGAGCACGACCACGCCGGGCCTATCCTCCAGGCGCTGCGGCTGGGCAAGCCCGTCTTCGTGGAGAAGCCCATCGCCCTAACCCTGGAGGACGCGGACCGCATCGTGGCCGCGGCGGAGGCGGCGGGGGTGGACCTCCGTATCGGCTACTCCCGGCGCCACGACCGGCGCTGGATGCTCGCCAAGGAGCAGATCGTCCGGGGCCGTCTGGGCCGCATCCTGGGGGCGACCGCCAGGGTCTACAACACGCGCGCCCAGATGCTCCAGATCCTCGAGCGCTCCCCCGAGGCGACGCCCATCCTGGACGTCCTCACCTACTATGTGGACATGGCCTGCTGGTTCCTGGAGGGCATCCGGCCGGTAGAGGTGGTTGCCCGCGGTAACTCCCTCATTTTCAAGGAGATGGGGTACTCCGCCCAGGACGTGACCTGGGCCATCGTCACCTTCGAGGATGGCGCCGTGGTGAACCTGGGCGTCTGCTACGCCCTGCCCGCGAAGTATCCCTCCCACGGCCAGAGCGCCCGGTTCGAGGTGCTGGGGACGGACGGGGTCATCCTTCTCGATCAGGACAACAAGGACAGCATCCTGTTCACCGACGCCGGGATACCCCACGCCTACGTCCCCGGGCACACGGCCAACATGGTGTTCATGCAGACCAACTCCTCGGGCGATTGGGCGATGGGGGACTTCTGGGGCCCCATCGCCAACGAGACCCGCTCGTGGCTGGATCACCTCGCGACGGGGCGGCCGTGCCCCCACACCACGGCCCGGGAGGGCCGGCGGACGCTCGCGGTCACGCTCGCCATCGAGGAGTCGGCCCGCACGAGCAGGGCGGTCCGACTCGAAGGCTAAGGCATCCGTCAGGCCCCGGCCGGGCGGGGGCCGCCGGCAGGGAGGCAGACATGCAATACTTCTACGATCTGGCCAAGGTCGACGCGCAGGACATGCCAGGGCGGAAGCGGAGGCTCGTGGTCGGCAAGAACGTCATGATGGTCTACGTCGAGCGCGAGGGGGGGACCACCCAGAGCCACAGCCACGACAACGAGCAGCTGGTCTATCTCCAGAAGGGGAAGGCCCGCTTCACGGTGGCGGGAGAGAGCCGGGAGATCGAGGCGGGGCAGGTGGTGCACATCCCGGCGGGGGTGCCCCATCAGCTCGAGGCCCACACTCCCATCACCTACATCGGCATCTACAGCCCGCCGCGCGAGGCCGTCATCAAGGCCGAGGCGTAGGACGCCGGATTAGACAATAGAAGGGGGGCCATCTTTCGATGGCCCCCCTTTTGCGTCCAGCGGCCGTGAAGGCGGGTCAGAAGCGCCAGCGGGCGAACATGGCCACGGTGTGGGCCTCGTAGTTGTCCAGCCGGTCGCCGAGGGAGTACACCCGCGTGCTGATCTGCGAGGGCACGACTACGTCCACCCACCGCTGCGTGAAGTCGTCGAGGGTGTAGCGCTCGTAGTTGTAGCCCGCGCCGATGGAGAAGTGCTTGCTCAGGTGGTAGTCCACCCGGGTGAACACCCCCCACAGCTTGGCCTTGATGTCGGGCCAGTTCTCGGTGGCAACAACGGTAGAAGCGGGGTCGTCCTTGGAGTTCCTCGTCTCCCCGCTGCTGTAGGCGTAGGACATCTCGGCCCGGGCGGTGACCTTCCGGCCCTTCTCCTTGTTCTCGTAGAGGAGGAGGTCGAAGCCCGCGCGGATGACGTCGTAGTCGTCCGTGAACTTCATCGTCCAGGCGTCCACGTCGAAGAAGGTATCCACGCCGCCGACGCGGCTGTTCTGGACCGAGTGGATCTTGCCGAAAACCCTCTCGTGGGTGTAGCTCGCGAACATGTTGAGCCAGTCGACGGGGGTCACCGCCACCTCGACGGAGGCGTTCCACACGTAGCCCTCGTCCAGGCCGTACTTGGCGTTGTAGTCCTCGGTCCCGAGGCCGCCCTCGAAGGTGATGGAGAACCTGTCGGAGGGCATGATCCGGGCCATCAGCTTGCCCTCGTGCCGCTCGCGCTCGGCCAGGTTGAACTCCCGCCGCTCCGCCTGCGTGGGGAGGCTCTGGGCCACGTAGCCCGAGACGCTCCGGTCGGAGTAGATGTAGGCGGGCCGGATCATGAGCCAGTTGTTGGCCTTGATATCCAGGCTGACCTTGGCCCGGTCCTCTTGGTTCTCCTTGGCGTGGAGCTCGTGGTAGTCCGCTTTCCTCCACTCGTAGCCGCCGCTCAGCTTGAGGTTGTTGCTGAGGCGGTAGCTCAGGTCCACGCCCGCGTTCTGGCGGGTGTACTCGATGCGGGAGTTCTCCAGGGTCGAGGTGGTCACCTGGCTCACGTCGCCCACGGTGTGGCCCGGGAACTCGATGTGCTTGGTGTTGTTCTCCAGGTCGTAGTAGCGGTAGCGGCCCGTGATGGTGAGGTTGTGGATCGCCCGGTTGGTCAGGACGAGGTTGACGAGGGTCGGGTTGAGCTCCCCGTCCAGGCTGTTCCGGGGGAGGGTGAGGGTCGAGCTGGTGAGGGCGGTGTTGATGGTGTGGGGGACGAAGGTCTCGTCCTGGGTCAGCCAGCCGTAGGAGAAGGTGCCCATCAGGCGGGTCTCGGCCGGCAGGTTGAAGGCGCCGTGGACGTTGAGGTAGTGGGCCTGGTTGTCCGGGTCCAGGGCGAAGCGGCCCCGGGCGGGGGTGCTGGAGGCATCCGTCCCCCGGAAGGGGTTGCTGAAGGTCACGCTGCCGTAGCGGTTTTCGAAGAAGGAGCCCTCGTAGCCCACCTCGAGGGAGTTGCCGTTCCGGGCCCACTCGAGAGCGAGACGGACCACGTCGTGGCGGTAGTCCACGGGCATCGGGAGCTCGATGAACGGGCGGCCGCCGGGGCTGCTGCCGAACAGCATATTGATGGGCCGGGTGCCGTCCCAGCGCTCGTTCTTGTAATACGTCTTGACGGTGAAGTCCGGCGCCAGCATGGTCCTGAACTTCACCTCGGCCCGGTCGCGGTCGAAACCGATGACCTCCCTGTGCCCGCTTCGGAAGAGGCTGTCCACGCTGGTGATCTGCGCGGAGCTGCTTTGGCCCTGAATCACCGTCCGGACGGCGGAGTCGATCGTGAGGTCGCTCCCCCCCACGCCGGAGTAGGGGGTGATGGCCTGGTTCTTGAACATGTGCTGGAGCTCGTTCCACTCCACGTCCAGGCGGTAGAGGCCCGGCGACCCCAGCGAGAAGCGGAGGGACTGATCGTTCTCCAGCAGGTCCTCGGCCCGGAGCTCGTAATAGTAGCCGGGCTTGCCGACGTCCAGCCGGAGGCCGGGGAAGAACAGCCCCTGGGGGATTTCCCGGAACTCGTTGAACCGGCTGTCCCGGCGCTCGCCGTAGAGCTGGCGGACGCCGCCTTCCAAGTCACCCGAGATCGTGTAGTCGCCGAGCTTGAGCTCTTGCGCGTCGGCCGGTGCGGCGAGCAGGGCAATCGCCGCCACGAGCAGCCCAAGCATGAATGGTGTCCTCGCCGCCCTCGGCATCATCTTCATGTCTCCTTACGGCTGGGGCGTCCCCAAATGAATCCGGCTGAAGTCCCTTACCTCAGGAAGAAGTTCCCCGAGGGATGATTCGACCCGTGGACACGGCTGTGGCAGTTCAGGCAGGAGGCCCCGAACGTGTAGACCGTATTGGCCAGGCCCGCCGAGGAGGGATGGCGCCCCTCCACGTGGCACGATTGGCACAGCCGGGGCCGCCGCATCTTCAGGAGGTTGTCGTTGAGGGTGCCGTGGGGCTCGTGGCAGTTGGTGCAGCTCTCGCGCACGGGGGCGTGCTCGAAGATGAAGGGCCCCCGCTTCTCGGGATGGCAGTTGTAGCAGTTCTCGTTGACGGAGTTGCCCTTCAGGAGCTTCTCGGTGGGCGAGCCGTGCGGGGCGTGGCAGTTGGAGCACTGCGTCGCCCCCTCCCGCGCGGCCATGTGGGCGTTGCGGAAGCTCTGGGCCTTCCGGACGAGGTGGCACTGGGCGCAGGTGTCGTTCTGGGTGGGCTTGGCGAGGGCGAAGCGGTCCGAGACGTTCTCCATCAGCTTGTGGCAGCTGACGCAGGAGACGTCGCGCGAGTCGTGGGCGCTCGACTTCCAGTAGCGCCGCTCGTCGCTCTCGTGGCACTTGAGGCACGGCTGGTTCTGGACCGCGGCCAGCTCGATGCCGCTGCGGAAGGTGACCAGGATCCCCTTCCCTTTCCCGCCGCCGGCGGCGACGTGGGCCGAGGCGGGCCCATGGCAGGACTCGCAGTCCACCCGCTGGACGCCGGGCCGGGCCGGGCCGCTCAGGGTCTTGCCCATGAGGGTCTTGGCGTATTTCTCGGCGGCGTCCTTGTGGCAGGCGATGCAGGCTCTGTCACCCACATACTGGGCGGAGGCGGCCTGCGCGCGGGCCTGGGTTGCCGTCGTGCGGGAAGCGGCTGCGGCTGCGGCGGGCGGGGCTTTGGCGGCGGGGGCTCGGTCACCGGAGGAGCAGCCGCCCGCGGCCAGAAGGGCAACGAAAGCAAGTACAAGGAAAACCATCTGCTTTCCCTTTCGCTGGTGCTTCTGTGTCGCCCCCATGAAGCTCTCCGAGAGATGTGAGTTTCGCAATGAGATATCAGATTCTCCCGCGCCCGTTGACCGCGAGCGCAGAAGAACTTCTGGCCCCAACCCACGAAAGGGGCCTCAAAGACACGCTTCGGAGATCTGCCGGAAATTCAGGGAGGGCCGATGAATCTTCAAGTGTTGATAATCACCACGCCATAAAAGATAGGGGATTATGATATCCAATGCAACAGTTTTTTGACCGGCATCCGATATTCTCTCGGTCCCTGCGCCCGCAAGGTGGCCAAATTGTCAAAGTTCTCACCAACCTGAGAGTGTTAAGCAATACTTAACTTTTGGGTGGTTCCTTCGGATGCAATCTTGGCCTCAAGCGGGGGTTTTCTCGTTGACAGGGGCTGGGAACCGTTTCATATTACGACTTGGCCCTCCGTTGAAATTCTCAACTCAGACGTGTGCTTCTTGCCTTTATCGGCAAGGCACGTGATGTGATTGCCGTTTCGGGGGACCCCCGTTCCCCGGCTTGGCTGGCAGCCGCAGAGGGAAAAGCGAGGTTCGTGGGGTCCCGTCCGCCCGGATGGGGCCGTCTCGCGTCGGGAATGGCCGCTTTCCCTTGGGGTGGTGCAGCGCCAAGAATAGAATGTTGCCGTGGAGAGACTTGAAGGAGGGGGTATTCCGAATGGCATCGGAAAGCCGGTTCTCGCTGACCCGAAGGAGCGTCCTGGATTACTTCCTGGGGGGCGGCATCCTGGCCCTCCTGGGCACCATGGTGTACCCAGTTTTCCGCTTTCTTCTCCCTTCGCGCTTTGCCGTCGCGCATGTGGACACCGTCCGGGTGGCCTCGACATCCGAGATCAAGCCCAATACCGCGAAGCTGTTCCGCTTCGGCGGGTCGATCGGCATCCTGGTCCGGACGCCCGGGGGCGAGTACCGCGCCTTCAGCGCCACGTGCACCCATCTGTCCTGCACCGTCCAATACCGGGCCGACCTGGAGCACATCTGGTGCGCCTGCCACAACGGCCACTTCGATCTGTTCGGCCGCAACATCGCGGGCCCTCCCCCCACGCCGCTGGCGGCCTATGATGTGGCGGTCCGCGGCGAGGAAATCTTCGTCTCCGCGCGGAAGGTTTGACGCAAATGGCCCAATCCCCCGGGAACAGGTCCGAGCGGCTCGCTTCCTGGCTGGAGAGCCGAGCCCCTCTCTCCGGCGTCGTCGAGTTCCTCCGCCACAAAGAGGTTCCCTGGCACAAGGGCACTTTCTTCTATCTTTTCGGCGGGGTCGCCCTGTTGCTGTTTTGCGTGCAGGTGATGACGGGAATCCTGCTCATGTTCTACTACGTCCCCGCGCCGGAGGGGGCGTACGAGAGCGTGCTCCTCATCTCGGCCAAGGTTCCCTTCGGCTGGCTGATCCGATCCATCCACAGCTGGTCGGCCAATCTGATGATCCTGGCGCTGTTCATCCACATGTTCAGCGTCTACTTCATGCGCGCCTACCGCCCCCCCCGCGAGCTGGTCTGGGTGACGGGGTTCGTCCTCCTCGTGCTGTCCATGACGTTCGGCTTCTCCGGCTATCTCCTCCCCTGGACGAAGCTTTCCTATTTCGCCACCAAGATCGGGACCGACGTCACGAAGGTCATCCCCGTCGTGGGCGAGGGGATGCGCAACTTCCTCCTCGGCGCGAGCGAGATCAGCGGGCCCACCCTCACCCGGTTCTTCGCGCTTCATGTCGCGATCCTTCCCCCCATCTTCACGATTTTCCTGGGGCTTCATCTGCTCCTGATTCAGCTCCTGGGGATGAGCCAGCCCCTCGGCCAGCAGAAAGCGAGGGGAATTCCCTTCATCCCGAACTTCGTCCTGCGGGAAGGCATCGTGTGGGTGGTCGTCCTCGGCCTGCTCGCCGTGCTCTCGGTGTACCTCCCCTGGGAGGTGGGCGAGAAGGCCGATCCGCTCGCCTCCGCCCCGGCGGGGATCCGCCCCGAATGGTTCTTCACGTTCATGTCCCAGTCGCTCAAGTACATCCCGGCCAAGGTCATGGGGATGGAGGGGGAGGCCCTGGGGGTGTACGCCATCGGGGCGGGCGGGCTGATCTTCTTCCTGGTACCCTTCTGGGACCGCTGGTCGAGGGAGGGGAGGCGGCACTGGCTGGTGACGGCGTATGGAGTGGCGGTGATCGTCTTTTTGGCCACCATGACATCGCTGGCCTACTTCAAACCTTATTGAGGTCTGCGGTGCGCGGAAATTCTTGGCGGCGGATGGTGTTTTCGGCCCTGGGGGCGGCGGCCGTGTTTCTCCTCGCGGCTCCGGAGAGCCGGGCGGCGGCGCCCCAGCCCGACTCCTGCGTTCAGTGCCACCGCGCGCTGCCGGGGAAGCTGGGCGCCCCCGCGAAGATGCTGGAGGCCGACATCCATGCGCAGAAGGGCTTCTCCTGCGTGAATTGCCACGGCGGGGATCCCGCCTCCTTCGACGTCAAAGTCTCTATGTCCAAGGAGAAGGGCTACACCGGCGTGCCCAAGCCGGCCGAGATCCCCGCCCTGTGCGACAAGTGCCACGGGGATCTCGCCTTCATGCGCCGGTTCAGCCCGTCCATCGCGGTCGATCAGCACAAGGCCTACCAGACGAGCGTGCACGGGCAGCGCCTTGCGAAAGGGGACGTGAAGGTCGCGACTTGCGCGAGCTGCCATAACGCGCACGGCATCCTCCCCGCCGCGCATGCCAATTCCACCGTCTACGCGCCGAAGGTGGCCGGCACTTGCTCCAAGTGCCACGCGGACAAGGCATACATGAAGGATTACAAGATCCCGACCAATCAGCTCGAGAACTACCTCCAGAGCGTCCATGCCGATCTCTTGATCAAGAAGCGGGAGCTCTCGGCCCCCACCTGCAACGACTGCCACGGCAACCACGGCGCTTTCCCCCCGGCCGTGAGTTCGGTGAGCGGGATGTGCGGGCAGTGCCACGTGAACAACCGGGATCTCTTCGTGAAGAGCCCGCATAAGCCGGCGTTCGAGCGGATGAAGCTTCCCGAGTGCGTGGTCTGCCACTCGAACCACAAGGTGGTGCGCGTATCCGAGGCCATGATCGGCGACAAGTCCCCGGCGGTGTGTGTCAGCTGCCACGCCGCGGGGTCGCCGCAGTTGCGGGTGGCCGCCGGGATGCGCAAGCAGATCGAGGATCTCAAGAGCCTGATCCACCGCGCGACGGAAGAGCTGGAGAAGGCCGAGCGGCTGGGCATGGAAGTCTCGGAGGCCAAGTTCAGCATGAAGGAGGCCCGCACGATGCTCATCAAGGTGCGCACTCAGGTCCATTCCTTCGCGCTGAAGGAGGTTGAGAAAGAGGCTCAGATTGGCAATAAAGTGGCCCAGGGAGCCCTGCAAACGGCGCTTGGCGCCCTGAAGGAGTTTGAGGCCCGCAGGAGGTGGGTCATTCTTCCGATTGTGCTGACCGTTGTTCTGGCGTTGCTTCTTTTCCTGAAGCTCCGGGAGATGGAGAGGAAGTCCCCGGGCGGGGTTTAGGGCATCCGCCGGGTTCTCGGGGGCGGTTTTGGGCCGTCCCAAGAAAAAGGAGGTAGCACATGATGGCATTTTTTCATCGAGATGCTGGACCTGTTGCTGAACAGCGCCTGGGTCGGGGCCTGGCCTCTTTCGTGCTTGCCCTCGTGAGTACGGCGGTCCTTCTGCTAGGTGCGGCTCCATCCTGGGCGGCCGCGAGAAGTGAGGTCAAGCCGGAGATCCCGACGTTTCAGCCTAAGGATGTCCCCGTGAAATGGGAAGGTATCCCGGCGAGGAGCATCCGTCTCTTCTACCCCGGCCAAGCCTCCTGGGATCGCCTGGTGAACCCCCAGAAGGACTTTACGCATCTGGGCGGGCCGGTGGTCAAGACGGGCGTCGCCTGCCGCACCTGCCATGTGACGGGAGGAGCGGGGCCGGACGAAGAGGCGCTCGGCAAGAAGCTCGTCCCCAAGGGGCCCGCCGAGGACAAGCCGATCCCCGGCAAGCGCCCCACCGTCGACCTCGCCGTCAAGGCCGCCTACGACGCCCAGAACATGTACTTCTGGCTCCAGTGGGAGAGCGAGGAGCCCGGCGCCTACCACAACGCGATGCGCTTCGACGGCAAGAAGTGGGTGGGCTACGGCGGGTTCAAGCCCGATAAGTCCCCCGGGCTCTATGAGGACCGGCTCACCTTCCTCCTCGGCTACAAGCAGGGCGCCCCCGGCCACGTCCCGGCGGACGCGGGCACCCCCGCCGGCTTCCAGTCGGCCGGCTGCTTCATCACCTGCCACAACAGCATGCGGGACATGCCCTACGACGCGCTCAACAACAAGGGCGTGAAATCGGTCTTCCCGAAGCAGAGCGACATCCGGAAGTACCTCCTCGCCACCCGCAACGCGGCCCAGGCGGGCGACCCCAAGGAGAAGAAGGGCGCGACCGAGGCCGAGGGGCGCTGGTCGCTCCTCAAGGGCAAGGAAGAGCTGGCCGGGATGCGGAAGAAGGGCCAGTTCCTCGACATGTGGATGTGGCGGGCCGCGCGCGCAGGCCACATCGGCTACGCCGACGACATGTGGATCTTCGATTACCGGAACGGCGACAGGGGGAAGGGCCTCTGGCAGATGCAGCGGCCCGCGGACCTGAACGCGACCCCCCCCAAGGGCTTCATGTTCAATCCCCAGGCGGTTCCCTCCGGCCGGCTGGGCGGGGGCGAGTATGCCATCCAGGGCGGGAAGAACCCCCTGCCGGTGATCAAGGACCAGGAGACCATCGCCTTCCTCACGACCCTGGGCAAGAATGCGGTTCCCTATGATCCCAAGGTCTACAAGCCCAAGGAGGGAGACATCCTCTACCAGCGCGTCCTCCGGGCGCCGGACGGGAGCCGGGGCGACATCCAGGCCTACGGGGTCTTCTTGAGGAAGGCCGGCGAGAAGATGGGCAAATATACCCTCATCCTCAAGCGCAAGCTCGACACGGGCCATCCCGAGGATGACGTGATCCTGAAGGACGGGGAGACCTATCCCATCGCCTTCGCTATCCACGACGATCACGTAACCACCCGCCGCCACCACGTCTCCTTCGAGTACACGCTGGGGCTGGGCACGAAGGCGGATATCGAGGCGAAGAAAGTTCGATAGGACGATTGGCGCTGGCGGTCGTTCCCGGTTGCAGACGGGCTTGGGTTGAGTATCATGGCGCCGAAGTTCTCTCGTCTCAGGAGAGCCGAGGCTGCAGGGTCTGGGGTTGTGTCTCTCGGGAACAAGGAGAAGGAGCTTTGAACATGGGCAAATGGACGCGATGGGGTTTGGCGGCGGCGGCCGTTCTGGCGGTCACCTTGAGCGCGGTGTGGGCCTACTCGCAGATGCCGGTTCCCGAGGACATCAAGTACACGCAGACCAAGGACCAGACGCCCGTCACCTTCAGCCATAAGACGCACCAGGCGAAAAACCCGGAGTGCACGGCCTGTCATGTCCAGATCTTCCAGATGAAGAAGGGCGCGACCACCGAGGGGAAGCCAATCATGGTCGCCGACCTCCTCGCGGGGAAATACTGCGGCGCCTGTCACAACGGGCAGAAGGCCTTCCCAATCACCGAATGCGTGAAGTGCCATCCCGCGAAGAAATAGACGCTTATCGGGGGACCCGGTCTGCTTGCCCCTCGTCCGGCTCGAGAAGGCGCTGGACGAGGGGCCTTTTTCTTCGTATGGAGTTGCACGGGGGATTTTCTTGCCGCCCGGAGGCGGGGGACGCATTGGCCAAGTTTCCCGATGAGAAGAGGGTTTCCCTCCTTCGCCGGCGCGGCCTCGCCTGCCTCCTCGCCCTGGCGTTCTGGCCCTCTGTGTCCGCCTCGGCCGCGCCGGTGGATTTGAGGCTCGCGAAGGAGAAGTTCCAGCAGTTGTGCGCCGTTTGCCACGGCCCCTCGGGCAGGGGGGATGGGCCGGCCGCCGCCGCCCTGAATCCCAAGCCGCGCAATTACTCGGACAAGGCGTTCGCCAGCCGGATCACGGACGCGGCGATGTTCGAGATCATCAAGCGAGGAGGGGCCGCGGTCCAGAAGTCCCCCGCCATGCCCGCCTGGGGAGAGGCCCTCAGCGAAGACGAGGTCCGGTCCCTGGTCGCCTATATCCGCACCCTGATGCCTCCCCGGGAGAAGTGAGCGGGGGGGGGTTCTAGAGGCTTCCCCTCTTCGGGCTTCCCGTCTGCTCCAAAAATAATCCAGCTCCTTGGACACACGCTTTGGAGGACAAGCCCCGGACGCCCGGCGCACTGCTCAAGACGTGCCGGTGAAGCTGGGCCCCGCCCAGAAAAGAGGCGGCCCGGCAGCTGGAGGTGGACCTGGCGAGGCGGGAAGGGAGCTGTCGCAAGGGAGGATTCAAGATGTGGTTTGCACGATCGCTGGGCCGGAAAGAGGAGATCGGGGGAAAGCCGGGTTTCGGTGATTGGTTCTTCATGAGCGATGGGGGAGCGCGTGGCAGCAAACTTGCATGACAAGGCTGTGATGGAGTGGAGGGAAGTTCTCTGGCGGCTTGCGGAAAGGACGACTTGGCAAGCCCGCAGCGATTGATGGATGGCAACATGGACTTTACTATCTACCGCTATGCGAATGGAGTTTTCTCACCCGCCAAGATTCCCGTGGTGCGCGAAATCGCCTTCCGCATTTTGGTGGAGAACAAGGAGCTTGCGACGTTGATGTGCACCCCGCTGAAGCTCCGGGAGCTGGCTCTGGGCTTTCTTGCCTTCGAGCGGGTCATTGATTCGCTTGGCGATGTGAAGAGCCTTGAGGTGGACGAGAATGAATTCGAGGCCCATGTCGAGCTGAATCGGCCTCTCCCGTCATCGAGGCCGCGGATTTTGACCTCGGGCTGCGCCGGCGGAGTGACGTTCCACCTGGATGTTCGGGATTATGCTCCCATCCGCGCCGAAGGCGTCCTAAACCCGGATGCGGTGCCGTCGCTGATGCATCAGCTGATCGAAGCGGCCGAACTCTACCACCAATCTCGCGGAATCCACGCGGCGGCGCTCTTCGACGGAGAAGGGCTGATCGCGGTGGCAGAGGATATCGGTCGTCACAACACCCTGGACAAGCTCCGCGGGGAAGTGCTCGTGAGGGGAATTGATCCGCGCGAGCATATCCTGGCGAGCAGCGGGCGCATTTCTTCAGAAATGCTCCGGAAAGCGGCGCAGATGAAGGTTCCCTTCGTGATTTCCCGGACCTCGCCGACCAGCTTGTCGATCGACTTGGCGAAGCGCCTAGGGATCACCCTCATCGGCTATGTGACACATGACCAATTTACTGTCTACGCCCACCCCGAGGGTCTCGCCTCCGGCACGGGTTCGTGCTGGGAAGGGAAAACCGCCTGGGCATGCTCGGACGCCTCATCCCTTAATTTTGGTTGTACCAAGGAGAGGAGCGTCCGGTAAGGAGAGAACCAGAAATTCGCTCGTCCCGGGGTCGAAGGAGATGTGGCATTCAGTCCCGGGGAAGGGATTTTTTGTCTCATCTTCCCGCGCGGGTTGCAGGAGCGTGGGGTATTTACCACGGGCAGCGGCTCGCTTTCTTGGGGGACATGGCTGGGCTGCGTGGCAAGGAAATTGCTCCTCCCAAGGGTGGTTTTGGCGGTTTTCAGGGAGCCGGCCCCTCCCGAAGGGGGCAGAGCCCATGAAAGCCCCACCGCGCAACGATTCTTCCCTCGAGAAAGGCCTTTCCGCCTTCCCACCGATTCATGCGGAAATAGGAAATTTTCTTCAGGAATTCCGCAGCGCCTCCCTGTTTGAATCCCAGCCTCCTCAGGAATTTCCCGATTCAATCGCCGGTTTTCTGGAAAGCGGACGCTCTGTTCTTCGCGCCTCAGAATATCGATTCGCTCCCAAAGCTTGCAAAGAAGTTGCATCGGTCTTGCTGGACCTGCTGAGAAAGCGTCTGCCTGACCGCGAGGACGCCCTCGGACGGATCCAAGGGGCATTCGCGGCGGGGGAAATCCCGCCGAAAGATTTCGTCTCGCTTGTGTTCCGTGGTCGGTCTGAGGAGATTCTCGGGGCAGCGAAGAGACTGGGCGTGGATGAAGGTTTGCTCACTTTCATTGCGGTCTACCTGGCGCGTCCATTCCGCGCGCAGGCGGCCCTGGAGCTGACCCGGGAGGTGGACCTGGGGAAGTGGCACCGGGGCCATTGCCCGGTGTGCGGGAATTGGCCGGCCTTGGCGCACATCCAGTCGGTGGAGGGCCGCCGGACGCTGTGGTGCCTGCTCTGCGGGACGCACTGGCCCTACGGCCGACTTCAGTGCCCTTATTGCCTCAACGAGGACCAGGAAGCGCTTAATTTGATCAGCGCAGAGGCCGAGCCGTCCTTCCGCGCGCACACCTGCGCCCGCTGCGGGAAATACATCAAGGAGGTCATGTCCGCCTTATCGGCCGAAGCATTTTCCTTTGATGTGTTCTACTTGGGGACCCGCGCGCTCGACCTCCTCGCGGCGAGCGCCGGATTTGCCCCGCATCCGCTCCTCGCGGCCGCTTCGGTGGACCCCTGAGGGGGAAAGGAGGCGCACGGGCCTGGGGCGCGGATGACGCAGGTGAGGATGAATCGCTGCAAGCGAAGACGGTGCCAGGTGAATCGTGACTGGAGGGGAGGGCGATGAAGATTTCGCGGCGTACCTTTTTGGGGGCAACGGGCGGAAGCGCACTGGGGACGGCCGTCTCTCTTTTCGGCCCTCAAAAAGGGAGGGCCCACGCCGCCCAAACACCCCCGATGAAGACGGTTCGCACCAAGCAGTCGACGACCATATGCCCGTACTGCGGGGTGGGGTGCGGGCTCATCGTCTCTGCCAGGGACGGGAAGGTGGTCAGCATCGAAGGCGACCCCGATCACCCCATCAACGAAGGCTCGCTCTGCTCCAAGGGCATGGCCCTCTATCAGGTGGCGGTGAACGAGCGGCGCCTGCGGAGCGTCCTCTACCGGGCCCCGGGGGGTAGCCGCTGGGAGGAGAAGACCTGGGAGTGGGCCGTCCCGGAGATCGCCAAGCGCATCAAGCGCACCCGCGACGCCACCTTCCGCCGCGAGGAGGGGGGCAGGACCGTGAACCGAACCGAGGGCATCGCGTGCCTCGGCGGCGCGGCGCTGGACAACGAGGAGTGCTACCTCTACTCGAAGCTCGCCCGGGCGCTGGGGGTCGCCTACCTGGAGCACCAGGCGCGGATATGACACAGCTCCACCGTCGCCAGTTTGGCGGCGACCTTCGGGCGGGGCGCGATGACCAATCACTGGAGCGACATGGTCCACGCCGACGTGATCATGATCATGGGCTCGAACGCGGCGGAGAACCATCCCATCGCCACGAAATGGATAACACGCGCGAAAGAGAAGGGGGCCATCGTCGTCAGTGCGGATCCGCGCTACACCCGTACCTCTTCCTTCGCCGACGTCTACTGCAAGTTCCGTAGCGGCACCGACATCGCTTTCGTGGGCGGGATGATCAACTATGCTCTCCAGAACGATTTCGTCCAGAAGGACTACGTCCTCAACTACACGAATGCCTCGTTCATCATCTCTGAAAAGTACGGATTCGATGACGGCCTGTTCACGGGCTACAACCCGGCGTCTCGCAGCTACGACAAGTCCCACTGGGCGTACGAGCTCGATGGGAAAGGCATGCCGGTGCGGGACATGACCCTCCAACACCCCCGCTGCGCGTTCCAGCTGTTGAAGAAACATTTTCAGCGCTATGACGTGGACACGGTGTGCAACATCACCGGCGCGCCGCGGGATGTCTATCTCCAGGTCTGCCGCCATTACACCTCGACCTGGGCGCCCGACCGCGTGGGCACCTGGCTTTACGCCATGGGGGCGACCCAGCACACGCACGGGACCCAGAACATCCGGACCTACGCGATCCTCCAGCTCCTCCTGGGCAACGTCGGCTTGGCGGGCGGGGGGGTGAACGCCCTCCGGGGCGAGTCCAACGTGCAGGGCTCCACCGACATGGCCCTGCTCTTCCACATCCTGCCGGGCTACCTGGCCTCGCCCACCGCCGCCGACCAATCGCTCGCGGCCTACCTGGCGAGCAACACACCCAGGACGAACGACCCGAAATCGGCCAACTGGTGGGGTAACTATCCGAAGTACATCGTCTCGCTGCTCAAAGCCTGGTACGGCGGCCACGCCGCTCGGGAGAACGACTTCGCGTTCAGCTACATCCCCAAGCGCAGCGGCGACTACTCGTGGATATCGCTGTTCGAGGCGATGTATGCAGGCCAGATCAAGGGTCTCATGCTCTTCGGTCAGAACCCGGCGGTCGGCGGGCCGAACACGAACAAGGAGATCAAGGCGCTGGAGAAGCTCGATTGGATGGTGGCCGTCGATCTCTGGGAGACGGAGACGGCATCGATCTGGAAGCGCCCGGGCGTGAAGCCCGCCGACATCAAGACCGAGATATTCCTCCTACCGTCGGCGTCTTCGGTGGAGAAAGAAGGGAGCATCACGAACAGCGCCCGCTGGGCGCAGTGGCGCTACGCGGCGGTCCATCCGGTGGGGAACTCCCGGTCCGACCTGTGGATCCTGGACGCCCTGTGCAAGGCGGTGAAGAAGGAGTACGCGGCGGGCGGCGTCTTCCCCGAGCCCATCACCCGCCTCGCCTGGGACTACGGCACGGGCGAGGAGGTCGACGTCCGCAAGGAGCCCGACGTGCACCGGGTGGCGAAGGAAATCAACGGCTACTTCACCCAGGAGAAGACCGTCGGCGGCAGACAGTACAAGAAGGGCGAGCAGGTTCCCGGCTTCGCCCTGCTGCAGGACGACGGCTCCACCTGCTCTGGCAACTGGCTCTACTGCAACAGCTACGCCGGCCCGGAGAAGAAGGACAACAAGATGGCCCGGCGGAGCAAACGGGACGCCATGAACGGGATCGGCCTCTACCCCGATTGGGCGTGGTGCTGGCCGGTCAACCGGCGGATCCTCTACAACCGCGCCTCGGTCGACCCCACCGGCAAGCCCTGGAACCCCAAGCGGTGGGTCATCCGCTGGAACGCCGGGAAAAAACAGTGGGAGGGCGACGTGCCTGACGGCCCGTGGCCGCCGGGGGAGAAGCATCCCTTCATCATGAAGCCGGACGGCCACGCGTGGCTCTTCGCTGGCAACCTCAACGACGGGCCTCTGCCCGAGCACTATGAGCCCTTGGAGAGCCCGCTGCCGAACATGATGTCGCGGCAGCAGGTCAACCCGGCCATCAAGCTCTGGCACAAGGACGCACCCGAGATGAACGCCGTCGGGACCGCCGACCGCTTCCCGATCGTGGGGACGACCTACCGCGTGAGCGAGCACTGGCAGGCCGGGGCGATGACGCGCAACCTGCCCTGGCTGGCGGAGCTGGTGCCGGATGTCTTCGTCGAGATGGGAGTGGACCTCGCCCGGCAGAAGGGCGTTCAGAACGGAGACCGCGTCACCCTGGAGACGGCGCGGGGCAAGATGAGCGGCTACGCCCTGGTGACGCGCCGCTTCGAGCCCTTCCGGCACAACGGGAAGATCGTCCACGAGGTCGGCGTTATCTGGCACTTCGGCTACCAAGGCATCGTCAAGGGCGACAGCGCGAACGTCCTGACGCCGCACGTGGGGGACGCCAACACCATGATCCCGGAGTACAAGGCGTTCCTCTGCAACGTCTATAAGGCGAAGGGAGGTGCGTCGTGAAAGCGCTCCTCATCGACGTGACGCGCTGCGTCGGCTGCCGGGGCTGCCAGGTGGCCTGCAAGGAGTGGAACGAGCTTCCGGCCGAGAAGACCCGCTTCTTCGCGTCCCCCAAGGGGTATCAAAACCCGCGGGATCTTTCGTCGAAGACGTGGCGGGTCGTGACCTACAACGAAGCGCAGACCAACGGGCGCTTCGAGTGGGTGTTCGGCCATCTTCAGTGCTTCCACTGCATTGAGCCTTCGTGCGCCACGGCATGTCCTGTGTCCGCGTTGCAGAAGACCAAGGAGGGTCCCGTCGTTTACGACCCGGATCGGTGTCTCGGCTGCCGCTACTGCCAGCTTGCCTGCCCGTTCCTGGTCCCGCGCTTCGAGTGGGACAAGGCCATCCCCAAAATCACCAAGTGCACCATGTGCGCCGACCGGGTGGCGGCGGGGGAGGAGCCGGCCTGCGCGAAGGTCTGCCCGACGGACGCCATCGTCTTCGGCGAGCGGGAGGATCTCATCGCAGAGGCCGAGAACCGGATCCACCGCAACCCGCGAGGGTACGTCCACCACATCTATGGGAAGGACGAGGTCGGCGGGACCTGCGTGCTTCACCTGTCCAACGTGCCGTTCGAGGTGCTGGGCTACCGCACCGACCTCCCGAAGATTTCGCTGCGCGAGTACACCAAGACGGCCATGCAGGTGGTGCCCCACGTCAAGATCGGGCTGGCAGTCGCTTTGGGGGCCGTTTCGTGGGTCATCCAGCGGCGGATCCGAAATGGACGCGATGAGAAGAACGGCTCCTCCTCGGGAGGTGAATCATGAAAGCCAAATCGCTGAATCTCCTCTCCGGGCAAAGCGTGATTTGGTTTTTGGCGGTCTTGGGACTTGTCCTGATCGTCTACCGGTTCGTGATGGGGCTCGGCGCCGTGACGAACTTGAGCGACGGGTACCCGTGGGGCATTTGGATCGGGCTTGATATCCTCGCGGGGATCGCGCTGGCGGCCGGGGGGTTCGTGATGGCCGGCACGGTGTATCTGCTGGGAGGGCAGAGGTTCCACGTCATGGCCCGGACCGCCGTCTTGACGGCCTTCCTGGGGTATCTCCTGTTCATCTTCGGCCTGATCGTCGACCTGGGACGCCCCTGGAACATCTGGAAGCCGGTGTTCAATTGGCAGCACGAGTCCCCGATGTTCGAAGTATCCTGGTGCGTCATGCTCTATACGTTCGTTCTGTTTCTGGAGATGCTCCCGTCGGTCTTTGAGCGATACCGGCTGGAGAAGCTTCATTCCCTCTGGCGGATGATGGTTCCCTGGCTCATCGTGTTTATCCTCGGGCTGTTCACCCTGGCCATGACCCATTCGCCCCAATGGGCGCTGGCCATGGTCGCCGTGCTGCTGGTGTGGGAGGGGCTGATTCGGCTCCGGATCATGCCGCGGCACGCGGAGGTGTCCATCCTGCTGATCGCCGCGGGGGTGATCTTGTCGACGCTGCACCAATCTTCGCTCGGGTCGCTGTTCTTGATCGTGCCCCACAAGTTGCACGCCTTGTGGCACACCCCGATCCTGCCGCTGCTCTTCTTCTTCTCCGCCGTGATGGTCGCTCCAGCGATGGTCATCTTTGAGTCATTGGTGACCGAGCGAACGCTCGGATACAAAGCGCATCTCGACCTGCTCCACGCGGCGGCCAGGGTCATGCCCTATCTGCTGGGGGTGTACCTGTTCCTGAAGCTGGCCGACCTGGTGGGACGCGGCGCTGTCCCCCACGCGCTGGCTCTCACCCCGCAAGCCGTCTCGTGGTGGATGGAGATGGGCATCGGGGCGGTCATCCCGTTGGTACTCTTTATGACCCCTGAGTTGATTCGCAACCGCGCCGGCCTGTTCGGAACCTCAGTCCTGGTGATTGCCGGCGTCGTCTGGAATCGCCTCAATGTGGCGGTGGTCGGGGTCATCGTCCGCCCGTGGGAGACCTATTATCCCTACTGGGCGGAGGTCTTTATCACCGTCGGCATCATATCCGTAGGGCTGCTCGCGTTCCGGTGGGCGATGCGCAACCTGCCCATCCATGTGGAGGGCGAATCGCCTCACCCGGCCTGAGGACGGCTTCCGAAGGGAGATGACCGCTCATAAAGGGGTGTTGTCATGAAGGAGATGACCGCAAGGCTTAGAGAGATGCTGACCATGTTCCTGGTCCTGGTGACCGCGATAGTAGTCGTTTTCGTGGCCCAGCTGACCCTTGAGGTGCGCTCCGAGCTTGTCAGGGTCAAGACGGCGATCCAGGCGATACGAACCGACCCAAAGGCCCGTGAGGCCTCCCTCCAGCCGTTCGCCGTATTCGATGAGAAGTGCGTGAGCTGTCACAGCGACCGCAAGTTCTTGGGAGTCCACGGAACATCCAGCGAATTGCAGGGAATCATTGCCAAGATGGAGAAGCTGCCGGACGTCCATCTTTCCGCCCAGGAGCGGGACAGGGTCCACGCCTCTCTCGAGTTGCTGAAGTGCGTGCGTTGCCATGGTGAGGTCAATCTAAAGAAGCTCGCGCCGATGGGAACGGCGGAGAGGCTGGAAATCATCCGGCGAATGAGGGAGAAGCCGGATTCGGGGATGGCGCCGGAAGAGTCTGCGGAGATTCTCCGGGCGTATCAGAAAATCCAGGGATTCTGAGCTTCGCAGCCTTCCCTGTGGAGGACGCGGGAGGCCGGGTGCTCGCGCCGAAGGCCGCCTGGCTTCCTCCGCCGGTTCGCAGAGCTCACGGCGGCGACGAAGCGTTAAAGGACTGCCTTACCCCGAGGCGCTCACTTCCCCCCCACCGGCCTGTCCAGCTGCCGGTACTGAATCGCCTCCGCGATATGCGCTGGCGTGATGCTCTCCTCTCCCGCCAAATCCGCGATCGTCCTCGCCAGCTTCAGCACCCGGTGGTAGGCCCGGGCCGAGAGCCCCAGCCGCTGGACGGCGAGCTGCATGAGCCGCTTCCCTTCCGCGTCCGTCTTGCAGAACCGCCCGATGAGCCCGGCCCCCATGTGGGCGTTGGAGTGGACGCCCGGGATGCCGGTGAAGCGCGCGCGCTGTTTGGTGCGGGCGGCCTCGACCCGGGCGCGGATGGCTTCTGAGCCCTCTCCCTCGGGCTCCTCGGCGAGCTCCTTCCAGGGGAGCCTCGGCACCTCGATGTGGATGTCGATGCGGTCCAGGAGCGGCCCCGAGATGCGCGAGCGGTGGCGCTCGACGAGCTTCGGAGTGCAGGAGCATGACTTCGCGGTGTCCCCCAGGTGGCCGCAGGGGCAGGGGTTCATTGCCGCCGTGAGCATGAACCGGGCGGGGAAGGCCAGGCTGGCCTGGGCCCGGCTGATGACGATCTTCCCTTCCTCCATCGGGCTCCGCAGGGTTTCCAGGACGTTCTTGCGGAACTCGGGCAGCTCGTCCAGGAAGAGCACCCCGTTGTGGGCGAGGGAAGCCTCCCCGGGCAGGGGCACGGTCCCGCCCCCAACCATCCCGGCGTCGCTGATGGTGTGGTGAGGAGCGCGGAAGGGGCGCTCGGCCATGAGCGAGCGCCCCGGCCCGAGCTTCCCGAGGACGCTCCAGACTTGGCTCGTCTCGATGGCCTCCTCGAGGGTGAGCCGGGGGAGGATGGTGGGCAGGCGGCGCGCCAGCATGCTCTTGCCGCTGCCGGGGGGGCCGATCATGAGGAGGTTGTGGCCCCCCGCCGCCGCCACCTCGAGGGCGCGCTTGGCGTGGTGCTGGCCCCGGATGTCCCGGAAGTCGTCGCACGCGCCGGAGGCGTTCCCCGGGGAGGCCGGGTCTTCCTTCGTGGGCGGGATGGTGAGCTCCCCCCGCAGGAAGCCCACCACCTGGGGCAGGGTGCGGACGGGATAGACGGGGAGCCCTTCCACTACGGCCGCTTCTCCAGCGTTCTCGGCCGGGAGCACCAGGCCCTCGATCTCCAGCTTCTTGGCCAGAACGGCGATGTTGAGCGCCCCGCGCACGGGCTTGAGGGCGCCGTCCAGCGCCAGCTCTCCCAGGAACATCAGCCCCCGCGTCCTCTCCCCGCCCCCGTTCAGGGCGCCGTTCGCGCGCAGGAGCCCCAAGGCGATGGGGAGGTCGAAGGCGCTCCCCTCCTTCCGCATGTCGGCGGGGGAGAGGCTCACCGTGATCCGCCCGAGGGGGTAGATGAAGCCCGTGTTCGAGATGGCCGCCCGGATGCGGTCCTTGCTTTCCTTCACGGCGGCGTCCGGCAGACCCACGGTGGAGTAGTAGGGAAGGCCCGAGGCGAGGTCCACCTCGACCTCGACCGGGTGGGCGTCCACCCCGAGAACCGCCGCCGCCTGCGTCTTGGCCAGCATGGCAGAGCCTCCTGTGAGGACATTTCACGAAGACAAATATAAAGCGAAATATAGCACGAAATAAAGACGAAATTCGAGATCCAGGGGAAATTTTTGGCATGTTTTTTAACCCATTGATTTAAATTGCCTTATTCGGATCTTATGGATGGAGCAAAGGGGCGGAGGAGGACCTCCGCCCCCTTTGCTACTGCGGGGGGCTAGTACTCGAAGACCGTGGGCTCCGTCACGGGCTCGGTCAGGACCTCCAGGGCCTTCTTGGTGGCTTCGAGGCGCCACCGCCGCTCGGAGGCCTCGGGGCGGCTCGGATCCCCGAAGGGATGATGGAAGTGGCCCGCCCGCGTCTTGAGGATGCGGTTGGCCCCCACGTCCTTCGCCACGTCGGGGAGGCAGGTGACCAGCACGGTGGGGATGCCTTCCCTCTCCAGCTCCTTCGCCAGCGTAGCGCCGCTACGCGTGCCCGTCCCTCAGGTGGCGGGCAGGACCACTCCCTCCACCCCGGCGGCGCGGGCCTCCTTGGCCATGGCCTGGCCCACTTGCTTCATGACGTGGACGGGGCCGCCGTTCCCGCAGGTGCTCAGGAACTCCTCGTGGAGCTTCTCGAAGACGCCCTCCCGCTCGAGCTGCTTGAGGGCGTCCAGGGCGAGCATCCGGTCCGGGTCCTCGTTCACGAAGACGGTGTTGAAGCCCCCGTGGATGCAGATGAAGGAGCCCTTGGGGAGCTCCGTCCGCCCCCCGAAGGAGTACTTGTTCCAGTGATGGGTGGAGGCCCGGGAGCCGGGGATGCGGTCGGGGTTCCCGGGGGGCACCATCCCCGCCTCGGTGACCACGGCGATCTTCTTGCCCTTGAGGCCCTTGAGGGGCGCGGGCGGGGCCACCCGGTCGAAGCCCAGGAAGGTGAACTCCGAGGTGAAGGGCTCCCCTCGCACCTTCTTGAGCACCATGTCCACCGCCCGCTGGGCGGCGGGCACCTCGGCGAAAGCGTTGTAGCGGACCCCCCGGGGCAGGTAGCCCTCCTCCTGGGCCGGGCCCAGCTCCTCCCCGCGCGCGAGCTTGAGGCCCAGGCGGACGATCTTGGGAAGGGCTTCTCCCATCCCCCCGGCGGTGTCCCCGGTGGGGACGATGTGCACCTGGCGGCGGCAGGCCGAGACCCCCGGGTTTTCGGGGTACATCCCCGTCACCGCCGCCGTCTTGCCGCCCGCCTTCACGGCGAGGCAGAGGCGGGCGCAGGCCAGGCCGTAGCGGCCCGCGTTAAAGGCGGGCCCGGCCACGAGGAGGTCGGGCGCAAGCCGCTCGATGTGGTCGAGGGCGGCCGCTTCGGCCCCTGGATCGGCGGCGTAGGCGTTGTCCCCGCAGAAGAGGGTGCCGGCCACCTCCCCCTCCGCCCCCAGCAGGCGCTGGAGCAGGAGGCCGGGGCCCACGGGGCCCTCCCTGAAGGTCAGGGGATGGTCCCCCTTCTCCTCCCCTCCCACCCCCGCGAAGAACTGGTTGACGTAGTGGACGACGCGAATCTTCTTGTTCGTGGGCATTCCGGTCTCTCCTGGCTCGCCCAGGGGCGCCTGGGCCTCAGTAGTCCTTCCCGGTGAAGTGGCTGAGCTCCATTCCCCATTCGTCGGCGTAGAGGTCGGCGTTGGTCACCTCGAAGCTCGAAGCCGTGTCGACCAGGGTCCCGCCGTAGGGCTTGAACTTGGGGGAGCCGATCACGCGCTCGACGGCGGGGAGGACGATCGACTGGCCCTGGAGCCCCTTGCTCACGATGGCGTCCGCCTCGGGGACGGTGTAGACGAGGGGGAAGTCCCCGCTCCCCGGGTCTGCCGTCTCGTACATGATGGGCACCGCCTTGACGCCCGCCTGCTCAAGAGCCTGGACGGTCAGGAAGTAGTCCACCGAGGAATTGCCCCCCCCCTCGTGGGCGAGGACGGCGCCGTCCGCCTTGAGGAGCTTGGCCAGCTTGGCCACGTACTGGGCCGAGCGCTCCTTGAGGGCCTGGTTGTCGCGGTGCCCACGGGTGATGATCACCCCGGCGAAGTTCACGTCCTTGCCGTGGCGGCGGTAGAGCTCGAGGAGGACCGGCTTGTTGCAGTGGAGGTAGGTCGGCACCTTCTGGCCGGTCTTGTAGTTCGCCCCGACTACCGCCCCGTCCAGCATCTCGTTGGGGTGGATGAGGGTGGGGAGGGAGTCGTCCAGGTCCTTGCCGTAGACGTAGGTGGCCACCATCACCGCCTGGTGCATCACCTGGTCCACGTACACGATGCGGGGCAGGGTGGGGCCCACCTCGCCGAGCTCGTACACCTCGATCTTCTCGGGTTTCAGGTCCGCGGTGCACCGGGCCAGGCAGGAGGCCCCCCGCAAGGTGGCGAGCCGGATGGCCGCGTCGTGCTCGCCGTTCGAGGCGGTCGGGATGGGCTCGTAGCAGGCGACGAGGTTCGCCGTCTCCGAGGTCGCGCAGTAGAGGGCGCCGGGCCCGCTCATGTCGATGATGCTGTCCCGGAAGGTCATGATGCCCGTCTGGGGGCCGGGGTAGCGGGTGGTGCTGAGAATGCACATCCCGGCGAGCTTGTGGGTGCGGCCCTCTCCCGCGGTCAGGGCGCGCCCCAGGAACCCCGGGAAGGCGCACGAGCGGCCGCTCACCTTGTAGAGGGGCTCGACAGCGTCCACGTTGTGGACGATGCGCACGCTCTCGCCCGGGTGGGCGAGGTCGAAGCGCACGTCCAAAAAGCCGCCCTCGGCCATCATCACTTCCTTGAGCTCCTGGGCGTTGACGGTGAGGGAGCCGTCCCGGTAGCCGGTCCGGCTCCCGAAGGCGACCTTCCTGACCGGGAAGATTCCCATTTCGAGCCGCATGGCCGATCCCCCTCAGCTCCGCTTCGCCTGGGTCTTGCGCAGCCCGGCGAGCGCGTCCTCGATCTGCGCCACGTCGAGCACCATCTCCATGAGCTGCACCTTCTCGGCGTAGATCTCAGCCGGGAGACGCGTGCGGACCCGCTCCTCCAAGATATGGTACACCGGGAGTCCCAACGAGACTCCCGCCAAGGGCCCGGCCCAGCTGGGGTCGCCGGTGGTGAGCGTCTCGGCGGCGATCCGGACGCCCTCCCCGCTCATCCCCAGCACCACCACCAAGTTCTCCGCCCCGTGCGCATCCACGAGCTGCTTGATGGTGGCCTGGTTGTCCAGGTCCATGGCTCCCGCGGAGGTTCAGACGAAGCAGGCCGTCGTCTGGTAGACGACTTCCGTGCCCGCCGCCTGGAGGCACTCGGCCAGGACAGGGCCCGGGATGCCGTCCCTCTCCCCCAGGGCGATCACCTTCTTGCCGTCGAACATCTCGCACCTCCTCTTATGAGGCCGGGCGGGCCGGAACGCCGGCCCCTATGATTCCACCACGATCGACGCCCCGTCCGCCTGCTGGGTCATCCGCCCCAGGAAGAGGCTCCCCTTGGCCACCACCATGGCGCTCTTCATCGTGCCCGCCCGCATGGCGGCGAGGGCGTGGCCCAGGTAGGGGACTCCGGCGGGGATGTGGCCCTGGGTGGGAGCGAAGCCGGGCATCCCGTGGTCGCGGATGAAGGCCGGGATCTCCTCCCGCCCGATCTCGCCGCGGATGACGGCCAGGGCGGCCAGGGTGCGGTAGTTCGTGAGGGGGACGTCCCCCGCCCCGGCGGGGAGGGTCACCTCGGGGTTGTGGAGCTCGACGGCGTACTTGTCGATCTCCCGGAGTTTCCGGCCCGCGCGGGCGAGGGGCTCGCACACGAGGGCTTCCATCATCCCCTGGGGGGTCGAGGGGCGGCCCGAGGGGTGACGGCCCGCCATCTCCAGGTTCAGCCGGGGGCTCTCGCCGTCGTCCGGGCCGACCCAGAAGGCCACTCCGCCCAGCACGTCCTCCAGCACGGGCATCCGCTTCTCGATGTGGCGGTGGGACTTCATCCCGAGCTTGGCAAGGGAGCCGCCCCCCACGACCACGGCGTTGCGCACCACCCCGGCCTGGACGAGCGCCGCCGCGTGCACGAGGGCGTAGACCGGCGCGGCGCAGAAGGCTTTGATGTCCGTCCCGGCTGCGTTCGGGCAGCCCGCCATCTCGCCGATGGCCTTGGCGAGGTTCCCGCCGCCCCGGTTGTAGCGGTCGCCGATGGCCTCCTCGGAGCAACTGAGGATGTAGTCCACCTCCTCGGCGGGGAGGCGGGCCTTCTCCAGCAGCAGGCGGAGGGCGTGCGCCCCGCTCGCCTTGGCGGCCAGGTTCTCGAGCAGGACGCGGGCGGCCAGGGATTCGTCCTCCTCGTGGTCGCGGCGGATGCAGCCGATGAGGGCGCCCTCGTGCTCCAGGGCCAGGGCTTCCCCCGACCCGATGCGCCGGCGGATCTCCTTCTCCGTCCCGCGCCTGGCCCCGGCGCTCATGAGCCCCTTCGCCGCGGCGGAGGCGCCGTTCGCGGGAGGCGTCCAACCGGCGTCCAGTGAGACGAGGCCGAACTGATCAGCCTTTTCGAGCATGGAGTAAAAAGGTCCCTGGCCGAGGATCTCCCCGAACGGCCCCTGATGGGAGGCACCCGGCAGGGGATGGCCGTACCAGGGGGAGGGAATATCGGCCAGTGACTCCGGGCGCAGGTTCCCGATGAAGGCCTGGTGAGGGGGGTAGGCGGCCGCATCCTCGAAGGTTCTCAACCGGGCCTTGAGATCGGCCAGGAAGGAACCGGGCCGCGACCCCTCGCGGAAGGGTTTGGAGCCGTACCGGACGAGGTCGGGGACATGGACGAGCGTATTCACGGCTGCGCGGAGGACTGGAATCATAAGGTGACCTATACAGGGGACCAACAACGGCCAATTTCAGAAATTCTAGTCCTTTTTATCCAAGGATGTAAAACTGCTCCCCCCCCGGTTGAGCCTCAGGGGAGCTGGCGGGGGAAACGGCTCCGATGGGTCGGCGAGAGGGTGCGGCGGTCCTCCGGCGGGAGATCCCCCGGCAGAATGGGCCGCTCGGGAAGGGAGAATTCCATCTCCTTGATTTCCCCCTCCCGGAAGATCCGCAGGCGCACCTGGTCTCCCACTTTGAGGGTATTGAAGAGGTCGGGAACCTTATCGGGGTCGCTGAGTTCCTGATCGTTGAGGTGGGTCACGATGTCCCCGCCGAGGAGATACTCGTCCCCCGCCACTTTGAGGGGGAAGCTGCCTCCCCGCAGACCCTCCTTCTCGGCGGGGCTTCCCGGCTCGATGGTCTCCACCAGATAGCCGTCCACCAGGGGAGCGCGGAGGAGCTCCTTGATGCCCTTGTCCACCACCCTTCCGCTGAAGCCGAGCCAGGGCCGGATGATGCGCCCGTGCTCGATCAGCTGGGGCACGAACTTCTTGGCGAGGTTGATGGGGATCGCGAAGCCCAGGTTCTGCGCGTCCGGGAGGATGGCCGTGATCAGCCCCATCACCTCGCCGCAGCGGTTGAGGAGCGGCCCGCCCGAGTTCCCGGGGTTGATGGCGGCGTCGGTCTGGATGAAGGGGAGCATCCGGCTCGTGGGGGTGTCTGGCAGCAGCCGGTTCAGGCCCGAGATGATCCCGCGCGTCAGCGTCTGGTCGAGGCCCAGGGGATTCCCGATGGCGAACACCTCATCGCCCACCTGGGCCTTGTCCGAATTCCCCAGGTTCAAGGCGGGATGGGCCGCATCCGGGGCCGGAACCTTCAAGACGGCCAGGTCGAGAATGGGGTCCGCGCCGAGGAGCTTGGCGGGGAGGGTCTTGCCGTCGTCCAGCGTCGCCGTGATCGCCCTGCGGCGGTAGACGACGTGGGAGTTGGTGAGGATCAGGCCTTTCGGGTCGATGAAGAAGCCCGATCCGATGCTGCTCGTCACCCGGTCGGTGATCTTGAAGGGGTCGATCCCCACGGAGGAGATGAACACCACCGCCGGGGAAGTCTCCTTGTAGAGTTCCGGGATTGGCTTGGCGCCGCAGGAGCTCCCCTCGGCCCCGAAAAGAGGGGATGGAGCGAGGAGGCACAGGAGAACGGGCAGGGCGGCCAGTTTTTCATGCATGAGCGGTTTCTCCGGCCGCGGCGGCGCGGCGTCAGCGCTCCTGCGGCATTATGGCACCTTGCGGCGGGCCAAGAGAAGGCCGGCCCGGGCTCAGTCACGGGGTGAGACGCGGCGGAGGCCTCACGCCCCCTCAAGCATGATATGCTGTGGCGGGCCCGGGAAACGCGGGGGCTGCGGTTCGTCGCCGGGGAGATCCGCAATGGGACGATGGATGATCGCTGCCGGAATGCTGTTTGGCCTGGCTGCCTGGCAGGCGGCTGCGCCTTCTTGGGCGCCGTTGCCGGGGGATCCTTCCGCCTATGCGCAACCCGCATTCGGGGATGAGCCGGAGGACGCGGACGCCCTCCGGCTGGCCGCCACCCTCGTCCGCGAGATCACGGCCATCCCGGAGAAGGGGATGCCCGGGACTCTCCTGAGGAACGCCCACGGCGTCGCCATCATCCCCGGCGTCATCAAGGTGGGCTTGGTGGTGGGCGGGAGGTACGGGAAGGGAGTGCTGCTGGTGCGCAACCCGGCGGGAGGCTGGAAGGAGCCTCTGGAGATCACCCTCACGGGCGGAAGCCTCGGCTGGCAGGTCGGCGTGCAGTCCACGGACGTGATCCTCGTGTTCAAGACCGCGAAGAGCGTCGAGGGCTTCGCGTCGGGCAAGGTCACCCTGGGGGCCGACGCCAGCGTGGCGGCTGGGCCGGTGGGCCGCCACGCCGAGGCGGCCACGGACATCCAGCTGAAATCGGAGGTGTATGCCTATTCCCGGAACCGCGGCCTCTTCGTAGGGATCTCGCTGGAAGGCTCCGGGCTCCAGTCCGGCAAGGCCCT